>CAVYBN010000001.1:0-57696 GCA_963766795.1 Candidatus Parcubacteria bacterium
GGAACCGACATCGCCCAATCAGCCGAAAAGGCACATTTTCTTATTAGTTCCTTGCGCACCAAGCGTCCTGATGCTGCCTTTGAAAAGATCGAAGCTGGTTCGTGGAATCCGGCAGCGCTTGAAGGACATCTCGGCGGCCAAGGATTATTCTCGAGCAAGTACATCATCTTCTTGGACCGGGTGACGGAGAATGTCGAAGCCAAGGAATCATTGGCAGGCATAGTCGCAGCCATGAATGAGTCGCCGAACATCTTCATCGTCCTTGAAGGGAAGCTCACCGCTGATTTGAAACGGGCCGTAGACAAGGATGCGGAAAAAGCGGTCGTCTCTGACTTAAAAGAAAAGGCGACAGCCAAAGAGGCGCCGAACATCTTCGCTTTAGCCGGCGCGTTTGGCGCTCGTGACGCATTCAAGGCCTGGAGCCTATTCCGCCAAGCCACTGATGCCGGTACGGAGCCGGAAGCGATCGCCGGCATGCTGTTCTGGAAGGCCAAGAGCATGGGTTCGAGCGCCTTGGCGCGCAAGCTCATCGTCATGTATCACGAGGCGCATCGCGGCCGCAACGACTTGGAATTGTCCCTCGAACGGCTGGTCTTGGATTGCGCAAAGCCTTAAGTGTGTTAATCTGTCAAGCACGCGCCCGTAGCTCAGCCTGGTAGAGCACCTGCCTTTTAAGCAGAGGGTCGCTGGTTCGAATCCAGCCGGGCGCACCGAATCTTATTTTTACAGCGGCAGGTCAAAAGCCCAGAAGCCCGGGCCGGTCGTCATGAGCGAGAGGCACATGGCTAGGAGCAGGATATAATAATTGACGCCGTCGGTGAGGAGCTTTCCTTCCTTGGCTTTGAGCGCCAGCTTGATCACCAGGATGATCGCGTTCAAGAGAGCGGCCAGCTGGGTGTAGAGGCCGACGATGAGGAATAATGAGAGGAATATCTCGACATAGCCGTAGGTGATGCTGTTCGAGCCGGAGCTGGTACCGCGGCCACGGACCTTCTCGTAGCCGAAATAGGCGAGCGTCACGCCGAGGACTACTCGGATGATGAGCGGCGCGGCCATCTGATAAGCGAGCAATGAAGGGAATAATGAGAGTGGGTGCATTTGATGTGTTGGTTATATTCCGCTAATGTTGTGTTAATGATAGCAAAGAAACAAGATATCCGCCTGCTCCTCGATGATATCCGCAGCGTCCACAACGTCGGCTCTATTTTCCGCACGGCCGAAACCGTAGGCATCTCCAAGATCTATTGCGCCGGTACGACGCCGACGCCGCTCGACCGTTTCAATCGCAAGCGTGCCGATTTCGCCAAAGTCGCGCTCGGCGCCGAAGATCTGGTTCCGTGGGAGCATTTGGATCAGCCGACAACGATTAGATTAATCAAATCGCTGAAGAAGCAAGGATTCAAAATCGTCGCGCTGGAGCAATGTCCCTTATCGATTGATTACAAAAAGATTAAAACCGTAAGAAAAATGCTCATCATTCTCGGCAACGAAGTCGGCGGTGTCTCGAAACCTTTGTTGAAATTGTCAGATGAGATCGCCGAGATCCCGCTAAAAGGGAAGAAGGAATCGCTGAATGTTTCAGTGGCAGCGGGGGTGTTTCTGTTTCAACTCTTGAAATAACTTAGTATTGATGGTACATTAGCACCCTTAGGGTTAGTTTAAGGCGGTGGGCATTCGACTCCCTTGCGGGATGTTCGAATAAAGCCTGCCGTCTTTTTTCGTGAATTGAGCAGAGATTTACATCTACGCTCTTATACACTGGACCCCCGCTTTCGCGGGGGTGACACGCTAGGCAATCTTTCACCCCAATTTTTTGTGCTGAGTAAGTCTCTGGTGCCTGTCGCAATAATGCGCGCTTCTTTGGCCGACCATGATGCGCCTGATCGTTCCTTTGCATCCGCGCCTCCGGCAACGCTCGCCGGTCCTTTGATAGGCGTAATGCTGTTCTTGAAACCTGCCTTTTTCGCCGTGAATGTTCCGATAATCCGACATCGAGTCTCCGCCGAAATCGATACCGCTAGCCAGCGTCTTCTTTATTGCCGTGAAAAGCATTTTAATCTTGGCTGGCTGAATATTCTCAACGCGCTCCAACGGGTGAATGCCAGCTCGCCACAGCGATTCGTCAGCGTAGATGTTGCCGATTCCAGCGATCACGGCCTGATACATTAAGACTTGTTTTATCTTCGCATGCGGTCTGGTGTTCAATCGTTCGGCGAATCTGTTAAAGGTGAAGCTTTTCTCGAGCGGCTCTGGGCCGAGATCTTTCAAGTGCTCTGATTGTAGTACGCTAGTTTCAATCAATGTCACCTTGGCGAATTTGCGCGTGTCAGAAAGCGCCAGATTCTTCTTGTCGTTGAACGTCAACATGAAATGAACGCGACGATTGAAAGGATCTTTCAATGATTCAGGTTCAATCGGTTGCCACGGATCTTTCTTGACGGCTGATTCAAATCGATATCTACCGAACAACAGATGTCCAGTCATCTTCATGTGCACCAGAATGGTCAGGCTGCCTGAAAGGTTGATCAAAATATTCTTGGCGCGTCTTTCGATCGAAATGATCTGTTTGCCAAGCACCTCTTTCTTGAAATGCTTGAAATACAGCGGGTCTTTGATCGTTCCGGATCCTTTGAAGTAAGGACTATTGTAATCAGACCAGACATCGGTGATCGTCAGGCCGATGACGGTGTGGCGCAATCCATTCACGGTCGTCTGTACCTCTGGCAATTCGGGCATATTTCAATCATAAGGTATAATCAACGCATGCGCTATTATCTTGCCGTTCTTTTCCTCGTGATCATTCTGGCCTTGCCATGGGCTTTCATGAATTATCCTGCTGGCATGAATGCTTTGGTTTCTGCCATCGAGAACGCCGGCAGCCAAGTCGCCGCAGTCATCTTGTCCCACAACCCGAGGTCGATCGCCGAGATACAGTCAAAATATGAGACAGCGACAGTACCACAAGCGCCAAAAGTGAAGGTCTTAATCGTTCCAGGCCACGAGCCGGATTACGGCGGCGCCGAATACAAGGATCCCGTCTACGGCCACATCTATGAGCGCGACCTCACGGTCGAGCTCGGCCAAGATCTGCAAGGATTCCTGCAAGGCGACGGCCATTACCAGACATCCATCACTCGCGACACGCAGGCCTGGAGCCCGGCCTTCGCCGATTATTTCAAGAATGATTGGACCGGCATCGTCGCCTGGATGAACGACGCCAGGAAGGACATGGCTTATCTCGTCTCGATCGGCTCGACCACCAAGCCGGTCGAGCATGTCTATCACAACAATGTTCCGGATGATGTGGCCATCCGCCTCTACGGCATCACCAAGTGGGCCAACGAGAACGGCGTCGACATCACCGTCCATATCCATTTCAACGACTATCCCGGGCACGGCAGCGGTCCCGGCGAGCATTCCGGCTTCGCCATATACGTGCCGGAATCCGCTTACGCCAACAGCACGACCACCCGCGCTATCGCCGACACCGTCTTCAAGCGTCTGGCCAGATACAATCCAGTCTCCGATCTTCGCGGCGAATCCACCGGCATCGTCGAAGAGCCTGATTTGATCGCCATCGGCGCCAACAACACCGCCGACGCGGCCAGCATGCTCATCGAATACAGCTACATCTATGAGCCGCAACTCGACAATCCGGCCACGCGCGATCTTTTCCTGAAAGAGCTGGCGTATGAGACCTACCTCGGTCTTCAGGATTTCTTCGGGCCGGCTGCTTCCAACGGCTTGGCGCGCGCCTACGACACCCTGATGCTGCCGCATTCCTGGACGAATCCTTTGGTAGGCAAGAATGATCCGCCGGACGACGTCTTCGCCCTGCAGACGGCGCTTGTGGACGACGGAGAATATCCGCCGACTGGAGAATCCTTGAATGATTGTCCGCGAACCGGCCGGATCGGCGTTTGCACCAAGGCGGCGCTCGCGGCTTTCCAGCAGAAATATGGCATCAAAGGCGAGCAGGGGGTCGCCGGACTAAAAACGATCAGCGCGCTCAACCGATTGTTCGGGGCGAAAATTATCTAGCGTTTGTGTCATTCCGGCGAAGGCCGGAATCCAGGGTAATGTAGCATTGTCATTCCCGCCCCCGGCTTTCGCCGAGGGTAGGCTCCAGCGGGAATCCAGTGTGTCACCACTGTTAGTTGTCTGACCCTGGACCCCCGCCTTCGCGGGGGTGACAAAGTGATAATCTCTCCAATTCTTCCTTCGCAACCCTTGAATCGCTCCACGGCGTCTTGGTCCCATTCGGTCCCATGATGTAAGGATCGGTGCCTTTGCCGGTGATGAGCACGGCGTCGCCTTTTCGCGCCAATCTCAAAGCTTCTCGGATGGCTTCGCGGCGATCCATTATGACGAGCGGTTTCTTGGAGGTCACTCCGACTGCCACGCCAGCGGCTATCTTATCCGGATCTTCGTCGTAAGGGTCTTCATTGGTCAGGATGACGGTATCGCAATACAAGTCTGCCAACCGTCCCATCTCCTTGCGCTTCCAGGCGTCGCGCCCGCCGCCGGTGCCGCCCAGAACGGCGATTAGTCTGCGCGTTTTGGATCCATTAAAGCTATTGGAACTGCCTGAACGGTTAGCATCTTTCGATGCAATTTGGTTCGGATCTTTCAATACAGTCTGATTTGAATCGTCCGTTCTCGTCTTATCTGAATCGCGCGGCACCTTCGGATCCGGCCGGAATACTTTATAAAATTTCTCCAACGAATCGGCGGTATGGGCATAATCGACTACGACATCGAAATCCTGGCCAACATCGACTTTCTCGACGCGGCCGGGTATGCCGCCGAAGGCTTCAACGGCTTGGATGATGATCTCCGGCGAGACGCGCTCGCTCTCGGCCGCGGTCATGGCCGCCAGGACGTTATACAGATTGAAAAGCCCCGACAGCGGCGACTTGACCGCGCGCCCATTCAAGGTGAACTCGATGCCTTCCGGCTTGATCTCATAAGGCTCGACGTCGTGGATGCTGTAGGTGATCTTGCGGTCGGCCTCACAGGCCAGGAATCGGTCGCTCTCGTCATCGTCGTCGTTGACGATGATGGTCTTCACGGCCTTGCTCGAGCTCCGCATGTTTTCGGCGATCGAGATCTTTGCGCCGACGTACTTCTCGTAAGAGCCGTGCGCCTCGATATGCTCCGGCGAGAGGTTGGTGAAGACGAGCGTGTCCAAGTCGATGAATCTGTGCCGGTGCAGGAGCGCACCCTGCGAAGTCATTTCGATTATTGCATAGCGGCAATCCTCGCTCACGGCTTTGCGGAGGAATCTCTGCAGAAAGAAGCGCCCGGGCATGCTCATCTTGTGCAGATTCGGCCGGCTAAGGTCGCCGACCTTAGAGCGGATGGTGTTCGAGAGCGCCGTGCGTAGGCCGGCAGTCTCAAAAATGGAATTCAAGATCTCCGTAGTCGAGCTCTTGCCTTTGGTGCCGGTCACGGCGATCACTTTGATATGGCGTGAGGGGAAGCCGTACCAAGTCGCGGCCAGGAATGACAGCGTCCAGTGGTAGGCCGGATTCAAGGCGTTGAAGATAGGAGCGGGAATCAGGCGGCGGGTCTTGTTGAGCAGCTTGTCTAGCATGGGCTCATTATATGGCAAATATTTGCTATTTCCTATTTAAGCACTTTCAGCGCCGCTTTGACTTTGGCGCTAGTGTCCAGTTCCTTGCCGGGCTTGCCGGAATTCTCGGCGGCGACTTTCTTCAAGGCCTCGCGCGATTCGTCGGCGTCGTAGCCCAGGGATTGCAAGGCCAATATGGCATCCATGTCGCTCGACATTCCGGCCGTCATTCCAGTCGAACTCGAATCATCGCCAGCGCCCAATGACCCGAGCTTGTCCTTCAATTCCAAAACGATCTTCTCCGCGGTCTTGCGGCCGATGCCGGAAACTTTGACGAGGTGAGCCACCGAGCCGGTGCGCACTGAATTGGCCAGCGTATCCGTGGAGACCAATGACAGGATGTTCAGAGCCGACTTCGGGCCGATGCCGGAAATGCCGATCAGGAGCTCGAAAAAATCACGCTCTTTCTTGGCCGTGAATCCGTAGAGATCGAGGGCGTCTTCGCGCACAGCCTGATGCGTCCAGAGCTTGATATCCGCTCCAGGTTTGAGACCGTGAAGCGCATCGGCCGTCATGAATACCTTATAACCGAGGCCGCCGATCTCGATGACAGCGTGGTTGCCACCAAGCTCGGCGATCGTGCCATGAAGCATTGAGATCATGCATACATTATACATGAAAATTGACCTAGTCGTTCAAGAATTTTTGATTTTGTAATTTTTAATTTTTAAATAATGCTCTAATTTTCAAGTTCTCAATTAAGACATTAAGGAATTATTTAAAAATTCAAAAATTAATAATTAAAAATTTGCTTAAACTCTAGGCCGATCAGATCAATCAGCGGTTGAATAAAAATATTGGGATTCTTTACTTTGCCAGCTTAGTATGATAACTTCATCTTACATCAGCCGATAACCATCATGCCGATCACATCTTCAGCCCACAAAGCCCTGCGTGCCGGAAAGCGCAAGCGCGTCTTCAATCTTCGCCGCAAGAACGCGGCCGACGGCAAGCTCAAGGAATTCCGCAAGGCCGTCGCGGCCAAGGATAAGGCCGGAGCCGCCAAGCTCATTCCGGGCCTCTATCAAGCGCTCGACAAGGCCGTGAAAACCGATTATTTCAAAGCCAATACCGCGGCTCGCTTGAAATCCCGCGCCATGGCAGCGCTCAAGAGGATAAGTTAAAATTCAAAAGGCAAAAGTTAAAAGTGCAAGTCAAAAGTCAAAAGTCAAAAATTAATTGCGTTAAGATTTTTCATTTTGAATTGTACTTTTGCATTTTGACTTTTAACTTTTGAATTTGCGTTCACGCCCTCGTCGTTCAACGGATAGGACGCAGGATTGCGGATCCTGCAATAGAGGTTCGATTCCTCTCGGGGGCACCCATTATAATATTTACTTCGGCAGCGTGACCGTCACGGTCGTGCCTCTGTTGAGCGCCGAATCGATCGAGACCGTGCCTCCGTGGAGCTCGATGATGTGCTTCGCGGTATAGAGCCCGACGCCGCTCTGGTCAGGCTCCAGAGCCACCGCGTTCCTGCCGCGATAGAGGCGGTTGAAGACGAAATCCATGTCCTCCCGCGATATGCCGATGCCGTTGTCCTTGACCTCTAAGACCGCCTGCTTGCTCTCGTTCTCGAAGAGCGAGATCTCGACTTTGCCGCGCGGAGAGTATTTGAAGGCGTTATCGACGATGTTGGCGATTGCCGGTTTCAGGCGCTTCGAGTCGGCAGAGACCATGAGGGACGGCGGCATGTAGAGGCGCAGGGAGATCTCTTTCTGCCGGATGACATATCCCAGATCGTCCAAGAGGGAGCGCACCATCTTCGCCAGGTCGACCGGGGCTTTCTCCAGATTCAAGTTCTTGATGCCGGTCTCGGCCGTCATGAGCATGTCATTGATGATCTTGAGCGAATCTCCGACGCGGACGATGCCGGAATCGATGGTCTCTTTGGCCTCGGCTCCGATAGACGCGTCGCCTTTCAAGCTCTCCAGGGCGTAGCGGATGCCGGAGAGCGGCGTCCGGAGCTGGTGCTGAGCGATCGACAGGAAGTCGTTCTTGAGATTCTCGACCTCGATCAGGCGGGTGAACTTGCGACTGGCCTCGTCGCGCTCGTATTTCTGCCGCAGCGTTTCCTTGACGATGATGTACATGTAGGACGACAGGATGATGAACAGCCCCAGATGGAACAAGAGGTCAGTGAGCGTCACTGGATCGAAGTAGAATATCTGATTGATGACCACCAGCACCGCCAGATACGAGCAGACGATCCAGCCGATGCGCCGGGTCGTTTTCGGATCTAGGTCGACAGCGGAGACCATGACGGGGAACAGGAGCAGGAACAGATAGCCGCTGTGGATGCCTCCGGAGACGAGGATGAAATACATGAAGAAAAGCACGAAAGAGTAGCGATTGAGATGGAAGAATATCTTCTTGCGATAGATGCGGTACAGCAGGAGATTGGCGATGTTGAAGATCCCCATGATCAAAAAGAGCATGACCGTGGCTCGCTGGTATTCGATCCAAGGGAAGAGCCGTGGAAAAAAACCGAGGATAGTCCCGGTTATGAGCGGCACCATGACTCCGGAGAGGTCGATGGCCGTATAGTATTTTTGCAGACGGAATTCGAAGGTCTCGTCCTTTTTCGCGGTTGGAGGCATATGCGGATCTGGATCAGATCAGAATCCCAGCCATTCGAGGGCATGTTTCAAGAATGGCTCGCGGTGCTCGGTCTCGGCGATGTATCGCAAGAGGACGGCCCGGACGTCCTCGGGGTCGACCTCGTCGATGTAGATGACGATCAAAGGCATGAAGAGCTTGCGCGATTTCAAGAGGATCTTGGGCGGAAGCTCGTCATGCGGGATGCAAAAAGAGTCGAGCGTGAGGAAGGGGTAGAGGATGTTGCCGAAGACGATGCCGCGATCGTTGACTTCGCAGGCGACGACGATCGGCGGCTTGGAAGCGTGGATGACTAATGCCGCCGCGGCCACGATCACGAATATGCCGGTGATGGCTTCGCCGAAGATGAATGCCGCCGCGGCCAGAGCCGCGGTGATGATGCCGACGGTCCAATACCAGTCGGGGCGCTTCTCGACATAGAGATGCGCGGGCGCTTTCCAGGAGATCAGAGCTTCGGTCGCCATATAGGAGGAATTATAGCACTGTTAAGGCCGTTCCTTATGTGAATAAGGGCGGGGAGTGTGGGACGATGTCCGAATAGCTCTCAGACTACCTTAGGTATGTTCCAGTATAATAGTATTAGGCGAAAGGATTTCATAAGGTGTGATAGAATATCGATTATAGATTACAACTACCTAAAGCTATTACTATGAAAATATTTGGTTACATTATCTTTGTTATTGACTTACTTCTAACTATTGCTCTCGGGATTGACCCTAGCCATTCAGTCATTATTCTATTGAATCCGCTATTCATTGTTGCTTTGGTTTTGACTGTCTTAAGTGGCTATAGCATTTTTAGAATCAAAAAATCTAACATCTACTCATTAAATGTATCCTCAATCTATAACTGGGTATTGATAATTAACGCGGCCCTATTTGTAATTTTTTTCTTGGCCGTGGCATCTTCATGAATTTGCGGACGGGGTGAGATTCAGCTTTTCCTGATCAATCGTTTCCGGTTGAACCGCTCCAATTCGCCGCGGACTTTTTGCTCCATCAATCTGCGTGAAATGCCGCCGGAGCCGTCCAAGATCTCTTTTTCATTCAGGATCAGGAAGCCATCCAGTTTCTGGATCCAATCCTTCATGTACATCACCCGTTTCTCAACGCTCTGC
The DNA here is from genome assembly GCA_963766795.1 of Candidatus Parcubacteria bacterium. GTDB lineage: Bacteria > Patescibacteriota > Minisyncoccia > Phycocordibacterales > PALSA-1337 > C7867-002. The sequence continues at coordinate 9,372 of CAVYBN010000001.1, forward strand.
AATTCGGCGAATGACAGGAATTGTTCGACCAACAGGTTCAATCTTTTCAGTTCCAATTCTTCCAGATAATTCTTGGCGATCTCTGCCTGTTCGCGCGTGATGACCTCTCCTTTCCAATTCGTAAGCCCCATATTTGTTTTCCCGCCGTCTATACGTTTAGCGACTATTTCCGCGGCGGTCAGACCAGTGATGGCGTAATGGAATTTGTTCTGCACGGTGGCGAAGAACCGCTTGGCGTAATCCAGTCTCGGATCGTAGTCCGCGCTAGTGGCGAAAACATCCCTGACTTTCTGGTAGAAATTCGCTTCTGAAGTGCGGATCCTCCTGATCCTTTCCTCGAATTCCTCGAAATAACCTTTTGCGACTCGGCCTTCTGACAGACGCTCATCATCCATGACAAAGCCTTTTATGATGTACTCTTTCAGCTTTTGAGTAGCCCAGATGCGGAATTGGGTGCCGCGGAACGATTTTACTCGGTATCCAACGGAGATAATGACATCCAGATTGTAGAAATTCACATCGTATCTTTTGTTGTCGGCAGCAGTATGCTGGAATTTCCGGCATACTGAATCCTCAGCTAATTCGCCCTCTTTGAACACGTTTTGAATATGTTCAGTGATAGTTTTTCTGTCCCTATCGAACAACTCGGCCATCTGCGCTTGCGATAGCCACACCGTTTCACGCTCAAGACGGACATCGATCTTAGTCTGTCCGTCTTCAGTGTTATAGATGATGATCTTGTCGTTGTTTTCTTGCATGTGAAAAAAGCGCCACGCTACTTATTATAATTACAACAAAATTTTACCACGACGATAGGGATTGAAATCAAGAGCGAAAGCGTGCTGTAAAATGAGCGAAGGTCGCCGTCGCTTCTTCGAAGCTATGGCGACCGAAGGCGGACAGGGTGAGATTCGAACTCACGGTCCCGTTAGGGACGGCGCATTTCAAGTGCGCTGCATTAGACCTCTCTGCCACCTGTCCGTGAGGGCTATGATAGGCCAAAATCGAAGGCCGCGCAATTTTGTGCTATCTTGTAGCCATGCGCATCCTCGGTATCGATTACGGCACGAAGCGCGTGGGCGTGGCGCTCTCGGATGAGGCGGGCAAGTTTGCCATGCCGCTCATCGTCGTCAAGAATGGCAAGAGCCTCATCGAAGAGATCGTGGGGCTGGCCAAGACCAATGAGGTCAAGGAGATCGTGCTCGGCGAATCGCGCGCGTATGACATGAGCGAGAATAAGATCATGCCGGCGATCGCGGCTTTCAAGAAAGAGCTGGAGAAGGGAGGCTTCATTGTGCATTTGCAATTAGAATTCATGACCTCGGTGCAGGCCGAGCGCTTCCAAGGCAAGAATGACAAGTCGGATGCTTCGGCGGCGGCGCTCATATTGCAGGCCTACATTGACGGCAATCATTGATAACCACTCAAGAATTTTTAATTTTGTAATTTTGTAATTTTTAAAATAATGCTCAAATTCATGAATTTTCAATGAAAATTAATAATTAAAAATTATCTTGTCGATATGCTCTAAGATTTACCACCATGATCACCCTTGAAGAATTCAAGAAAGTCGAGATCCGCGCCGGCAAGATATTGTCGGCGGAGAAGATTCCTGACACCGACAAACTATTGAAGTTGATGGTCGACTTCGGAGAAATCTCTGCCCCGCGACAGATCGTCTCCGGAATCGCCTTGCATTATCCAGATTCCGCGGTCCTCGTCGGCAAGATCTGCATGTTCGTGACCAATCTCGAGCCGCGCATCATCCGAGGCTTCGAATCGAACGGCATGCTCTTCGCGGTCTCTGACGACGCCGGACATTTTTCGTTGTTGGAGCCGAATGGTTCGGTCCCGCCCGGAACGGCGGCTAAGTGAGGAGGAAATTTCTAATTGACCTAATTAACCTAATTTCTAAAAAATGACCAAGCACCAATTTGCATTCATTGATTATTGGGTATTATTTAGGTCAATTAGGTTAATTAGAAATTAGGTCAATTTTCATAAACCATGACTTCAATCCTCCTATTGCTCGATCCCAAGTTTCTGATCGCCAGTTTCGGTTTGGTCGGCGTGATCGCCGTTATCTTCATGGAAACCGGATGTTTCTTCGGTTTCTTCTTTCCGGGAGATTCATTGCTCTTCACGGCGGGGCTTCTGGTTTCGCAAGGCTTCTTGGGCGGCAGTCCGGCGATCGGCTTAGCATGCCTTTTCTTCGGATCATTCGCAGCGGCGACCTTGGGCGACAGCGTCGGCTACGCTTTCGGAAGGCGGGCCGGTCCGGCTATTTTCAGCAAGGAAGATTCTCTCTTCTTCAAGAAGGCGCATATCGCCAAAGCCCAGCATTTCTATGAAGAACATGGCAAGAAGACCATCATTTTGGCGCGCTTCATTCCCGTCATCCGGACATTCGCGCCGATAGTGGCCGGAATAGGGAATATGAGATATCGAGATTTCATCGCCTTCAATGTCATCGGCGGCTTCTTTTGGACGGCGCTCCTCGTCGGGCTCGGTTTCGGCTTTGGCCGGATCATCCCGGATCCCGACCGTTATCTCTTGCCTGCCGTCGCGATCATCATTGTCGTCTCTATCTTGCCTGCTGTCCGCCAGGTCTTCAAGAAGAGAAACGCATAGCCCGCGCTTTTGTAGTACAATATCGGCATGGACGCTTCCTCAATGTTCTTCAAGCTCTTCCCGCCGCCCGCCTTCCTGACCATGCCGCACGCCGGTTTGGACGTCTCCGACGACGGCATCCGTTGCGTCCGCTATGAAGGCACGCTCCGATCGCGGCGCGTCGGTTTGGCCGCCAGCACGGATTTTCCGCCTGGTCTGGTGGACGGCGGCGACATCAAGGATGTCCAAGAATTTACCAGCCGCATCAAAGCTTTCGCTTTGGAGCATCGTTTGAACCGCGTCAAGATCTCCATCCCCGAGGAGAAAGCGTATCTCTTCCAGACTGAAGTCTTCGGCACGGACAAGCAGTCCATACTCCAGAACATCGAATTCAAGCTCGAGGAGAACGTGCCCCTGTCTGCCGCCGACGCCTTGTTCTATTACGAGCGCATACCCCTGCCCTCCGGCGGCGTCTCACACGCCAGCGTCTCAGTCGTGCCCAAAAGCTACATCGAAGGATACATCGGGACGCTCAAGGGAGCCGACATGCTGCCGGTGGCTTTCGAATTTGCTCCCAAGGCGATCGCCCGCGCGGTCGTCCCCGCCGATTCGCGGGATTCCAAGATCATCGTCCACGCCATGCGCGGGAAGCTCGGCATATATGTCGTATCCGGCGGAGTGGTCTGCTTCACTTCGACGGTCGAGGCCGGGGGCCCGCCGGGAGAGTCGCCGACGGCCGAGGCGCTCGCTCTCCTGTCGCGCGAGATCACCCGCGTATCCTCGTATTGGGCGTCGCGCGATCCGGATTACCCGGTCACGGAGGCCGTCCTGGTCGGACAAGGCGCCGCCGGATTCGATGACGCCTACAGGCGCAGCGGTTCCGAGAAGCCCTTGCCGGTGCGGCTTGGCGACGTCTGGCAAGGCTCCGTGGATATCGAGCGTTTCATCCCGCCGGTTTCCCGGGTCGATTCACTGGAATACGTCGTAGCCGCCGGATTGGCTTCCGATCTCGGAGACCGCACCTGAAATCACATGCGCCACACGTTCACGCCCAAATCGCAACGAACCCAGCTGGACAGGGAGTATCGCGCGCGCGCGGCCGCGACCATTTTTCTTGCGCTGGCTTCGGCGGCGGCCATCGGAGTCGTGGCCTTGCTGCCGGCATTCCTGCGCGTATCCGCGATCGAACGCTCGGCGCTAGAGACCATCGCCATCGACAAGACCGGGAACTCGACTGACGCGGAATCCGCGCAAAGCGAGCTTTCCGCCGACGGGCCTCTGGTCGCGCTCTTGGCTGCCGGTCGCGGCGCTCCGCGCCTGTCGGATGCCATCCGAGAGATCATCTCTGTCCGTTCCAACATCTCCATCACCTCGCTCTCCGTCGATCGCGAGGGCGCGGGCTTGATCGCAGCGGTCCTTCAAGGCGTGGCCCCGACGCGCGACCAGCTGATCTCCTTCCAGAGCCGTCTCCAGGGCCTGGCTCCCGGAGCGACGGCCGATCTGCCCATCGCGGAGCTGGCCAAGAGCTCTGACATCGATTTCTCGATCCGCCTCGTAGCAAAACTGCCATGAAGAAGCAATTCAGCAAGATCTTGTTCTTCGTCATCCCGTCGCTCTTGGCTCTGGCCGCGGCTGTCGCCCTCTACGCGTATCTCTACCAGCAAGTCGGCGTCTCTACCAACCGGGCGCGCTTGGCCGAAGATATCATCGGAACTGAACAGGGCGCGCAGAGCCAAAGCAAGGATATCCAGTCTGAATACCAGTCGACGGCCGCCGCGCGCGCCCGGCTTCCGGGGCTTTTCGTGCCGGCTGGGAACGCGGTGGCTTTCATAGAAGCCTTGGAATCGATCGGCCCGGCTTCCGGAGCATCCGTCTCGATCTCTTCGATAAGCGCGGATCCCCTTGACGGAGCGGCACCGGGGGCTACCGGCAACATCTCCGCCGACGTCTCGGCACAGGGCTCGTGGGCGGAGGTCATGAAGGCTCTGGTCTTGTCTGAATCCTTGCCGTATCAGGATGTCATAGACCACGTCGCTCTCACCGGGCAGAAGACGAGCGCCACGGCCTCTTCGAAGGCCTCATGGCAGATCTCGTACCATATCTCGGCCCTCCAGTTAGCCGGAGCCGTCCCGTCAAAACAATGAACACACAGAACATCCAAAGAGCTTTCAGGCATCTCTTGAACAATCCATTCCTGGACTGGGTGATCATCCTGGCTGTCTCGTCAGCCGCGGCCTTGGCGCTTGTGGTCGCGGATGTTTCCGTGTATCTTGACGCCACGAGCCGTCTGGATGCTCCCGCTAACCAGGTTTTTTCAGGCCATGCGGCCCTAGATCCGGCTCTCCTCACGAGAGTCGTCGGGGATGCCGACATGCGCGCCGCCATCTGGTCTGGCCACGCGGCCAATTATCCGATCGCCTCCGACCCGTCCCTCCCGTAGTTCAATGGATAGAACATCGGACTTCTAAGCCGATTATGCAGGTCCGATTCCTGCCGGGAGGACCACAAAACCGCTTTTATTGGTTATTGCCAAGGTGGGGATATCCCCTTTATAAGGTGTGAATTACTCGACATTTGTGCTCCACCTATGTGATATAATCATGCCAAGGTTATCTTAATAACCATTATCAGTTAAAAAATAATAATACTATCATGTCAAAGACAGCATCTTGGATCTTCGGCGTCATCTTCGTCATCGCCGGCATCTGGGGTTTTTTCGCTCCGGCGCTCGGCTTCATCCAAGCCAATATGGTCGGCAGCGTTATCCATCTCGTCGTCGGCGTGATCCTGTTGGCTCTGGCATCCAAGCCTTCGGCCGTCATGGTCCTGAAGACGATCGGCATAATCTATGTGATCTGGGCGATCATCGGATTCCTCGGTTGGGGATTCACGGGCGAGGATTCCGTGACGACTTGGTTCTATCTGATCGTCGGCGTCATTATCGCCGTCCTCGGCTTTGCCGACAAGAAGGGCGCCGCTCCAATGGCTCCGTCTTCTCCGGCTCCGCAGATGTAACGGGATTTTTCGCCTTAGGGTTGTTTCAAAGATCCCCTCTGCCTCCGTCTTCGCCAGTTGGCGAATGACGGATGGTGAAGGGGATTTTTGCTATTGCTATCAAACCGACTTTGTGCGCCCTAAGAGATTCGAACTCCTGACCTTCCCCGTGTAAAGGGGTCGCTCTACCAACTGAGCTAAGGGCGCAAACGAAACAGATTCAAGAAGCAAGATTCAAGATTCTGGAATGTGCGGCTTGATTAGTGTGCCAGCTTAGATTAGCTTATAATCAACAAGCATTCAAGAAACGCCATTCTTGAATCCTGAATCCTGAATCATGAATCCTGAATCTATCACGATCCTCTACGAAGACTCCGACTGCGCCGTCGTGAATAAGCCGGCAGGGCTCATGGTGCACCCGGATGGGCGGAATAAGGGCCCATTCTTAACGGATTGGATCACCACGAAGTTTCCAGATGCCGTTCTGGCCGACGAACCCTTGAAGGCACCCGACGGCTCGCTCACGCGTCGCCCGGGAATAGTCCACCGCCTTGACCGCGACACTTCCGGCGCTTTGGTCGTCGCCAAAACATCGGCCGGTTTCAAGTCGCTCAAAGACCAATTCCGCGACAAGACCATAGATAAGAAATATCTGGCTTTCGTCTGGGGCGAGATCAAGGAGGAATTCGGCACCATCAGGCGTCCGATCGGCCGGAACGGCAGCGATTTCAGGCGCTGGTCGGCCCAGCCAGGCGCGCGCGGCGAGATCCGCGAAGCCGAGACTTATTGGACGCGATTGTGGACAGGAAAAGCGGAGACAGAGAAATTTTCTTTGATTCAAGCTGAACCGAGGACGGGCAGGACTCATCAGATCCGCGTGCATCTCTTGGCCATACATCATCCGATAGTTTGCGATTATCTGTACGCTCCGAAGCATCCGGCCGCTCTCGGCTTCAAGCGGCTGGCTCTGCATTCACGGTCGATCGGCTTCGAGACGCTGGCAGGGAAGCGATTGGAAATTTCGGCGCCATTGCCGGAGGATTTCACTGCAGCCTTTATCGGGCTCGGCATCTCCTTTTAAGGAACGAACAGCGGTATTTCTCAATCTAATCTTATTCTGGCATTAACCCGATTTTTGCTGGCAGTGCCGACATCCCTTTCCTCGAAAAAACTGAAAGGCGTTTTTCACGTCGTACAATATTTCGCGTTCCAAATGAGCCTTATGCCGCCTCATTATAAGACCATACTTTTAAGGTTTTGACTTAGAATTTTCCGGCAAAGAGGATGTGTCGGACCGCCTGATCGCCGTGCGCATATCGTCCTCTTCTTAAAAGTTTTTTTATTTTGAATCCTAAATCTTGAATCTTTATTCTCGGTGTGTTAAGGTAGCTCCACTATGGCGACCAAGGTCATCAGCCCCGTCAACGTCGAATTCCGCAAGACGCTGGACATCCGTCCGGGCGACAGCGTGCGCGTCTGGACTAAGATCCTGGAAGACAAGGGTAAGGTTCGACTGCAGGCATTCGAGGGCATCGTGCTCTCGAGGAAGCACGGCAAGGAAGCCGGAGCCACCTTCACGGTCCGCAAGGTCGTGGACGGCATCGGCGTCGAGCGCACCTTTCCGCTGTATTCTCCGATGATCGACAGCGTCGAGATGATCCGCCGCTCGAAAGTCCGCCGCGCCAAGCTCTACTTCGTGCGCGAGAAGGCCACCAAGGAGATCCGCCGCCAGATGCGCCGCACCATGGAGGCCAAGTACGAGGAGGAGGTCATTCCTCCGCTAGCTGGCGGAGCTGCCGTTGCGGCCGCGCCGGTTGATCCAAAGGCTGAGGCGGTTGAGGCCAAGAAATCCTAAATACTAAATCCGAAACAAATTCGAAGCACGAAATCAGAAATGGGCCGCGAGGCTCTTTTTTGTTGCGGGAAAGTTGATAATAGAGAGGATTTTAGCTATAGTAGACGCTCTGGGCAAGCAGAAGGGGAGCAGACATTGACAAATCAACGCGCAGGTGGCGTAACGGTAGCCGCGCAGCCTTGAGGTGGCTGTGTCCTTTCGGACGTGGAGGTTCGAGTCCTCTCCTGCGCACATTTATATCATGGGACGCTCGCTCCCATATGAGGCATATAGGATCTGCGTTCGCTTGAATAGCGAATGCAAGCATTCGCAATCAAGCTCACTTGCTCCCATAGTTTAATGGATAGAACACGAGCCTCCGAAGTTCGTGGTGTAGGTTCGATTCCTACTGGGAGCACAATCAAGGTCGATGCGGAGGCCTCAAGAATTCCGTAAAACCGAGGTACATACTTTTTTTGCTAAAATCATAGGATGGCAAGGCATCATGTAGTTCAAGATAAATATTTAGTGCAATGGCGGATCAACGATACAACAAATCGACTGAACATTTTTATTATCTCCCAAAACAAATGTGTGATAGGAAATACCAAATCGAAACTATTTTGGAGAAAGGATTTTAATGTATTGCAAGATAAGGATGAGGTGTCGTACCTACCTGAAGATGTAACTTCGGTAATCGATACAAAGGGGATTTCAGCTATAAGAAAAATCAATGCTGTTGATGAGTCTCAATTAAACGGAGAAGATAGAAGTGCCATAGCATTTTATATTGCCCTTCAGTACATAAGGACGCCAAGATATCGCGAGGAGTCAGACAAAATGATACGCGCTACCATCCAGCATTTTATGCGCCAAGATATCTCGTCTCCTGAAAAAGTGATGCTTACAAAAGAAGAGATACTCAGACACAAGCCAACAAATGATCGTGAGGTGGATATACTGGATAAAATAAGTCGAATGTCAGAGGAAGAGATCAAGAGGAATATCTTTGAATCCATACATGAAGATGACTATATTTCAGGCCTCACAAAAACCGGTCATTCAAAGGGGATATTGAAGGTTGATAAGCTTGCAAAAGACTTGTTTGAGCTCCAATGGTTATTCCTTGTGGCACCGAATAACTGCTCGTTCGTAACCTCAGATAATCCATGTTTTACGATTTCTTCCTCAAGGATCATGAACGGGTTGCTTTCTCCAAGTTCGACAGTTTTCTTTCCACTAAGACCAGATATTTGCGTATTTATAAAACCAAGCATGAAATCAAAAACAGAGTACTACATGTCTTTGGATAGCAATCAGGTACGGGATATAAATTCACTCATCCTCTCACACAGCTATCAGTGTCTCGTCGCCAGAGAAAAGGCCCAGCTGGATGATCTGACTAAAGACTATAACTGCAACCAGCACAGGAAATCTCGTGATATAACTGTCAGCGAAAAAGGACCCTACACCATGTTCAATATAGAGTAAATTTTGCCAGAGCGGCTATTTTATCATCAATTTTTTATCCTTCAGCAATATCTCACTCTTGACGCATGACAGCACCTCTCGCTTCTCGGTGAGCGTGCCATGCTGGAGCAGGTGCTTGGCGAATACCTTGATGTTGATGTCCTTGTGCTTCTTTGACTGTTTCAGCTCTTGACCAAGCACACCAGTCTGGAAGAGGGCATATCGAGTTACCTCTGTTTCAAGTAGAAGCTTGAGCTCGCTTTTATCTAGGCTCATCTTGTCGATGATGGGGAGCATCTCGGATATGAGGATATCTTCCTTGACCGACTCATTAGGACAGTCCTGATTCTTCACCTTAGTGCATCGGTAGTAGACATGGGCGTTGAAGCCGCCATCTTTCAGTTCCTTGATCTTCTCCTCAGCAGTGATGCCGGAGCCGCAGTACGCGCAATGGAGTATCCGTGTGAAGGCGAACTCCCGGCCATATGCCTTTTTCTTCTCCACCTTGATCTTCTCCTGCACGGCATCGAAGAGCTCCTTGGTGATAATTGGCGTATGTTTACCGGTATACCACTCACCGCTTCCGACAGGATATTCGAATACACCGTAGTAGAAGGTCATCCGTAGGATACGGTAAATATTACCCAGATTGACCTCCTTGCCATTCCTGTTCTTGAACCCCGTCTCCTTGAGCCATCGGTATAGCTTCCGGCCGCTCCATCCCTCGTATGCTACTTTCTCAAACACCTGCTTGATGACCGGCGCACGCAGAGGATCCACGATGACCTCGCACTTGTGGTCGGTCCGCTTTTCATTCAGGTACCCCGTCGGCGCTATCGATGGCCTAAGTCCCATCGCCGCTCGTGTCCGTAATCCTCGCTTCACATTGATTACCTTATTGTCGTTCTCGAGCTTGGCTTGCGATCCAAGGATCATCAAGAGGAACTTCTCATTTGGGTTGTTGGTGAATCTCTGTCCGCCGTAGGTACGGATTTCAACGAGTTTTTTCTGATCCATGAGGTCGACGATCCTGCCAAGGTCACCGGCGTTGCGGCTGATACGATCCGGTGCCCACGTAAGTATGCCATTGAACTTGCCCTGCTTCAGCTCTTCTATGATCTCATTGAAGATCGGTCGATGGCCAGCCTCCTTCGCTGAATGTGACTCCTGTTTTCTTGTCACGATCTCTAATCCCTCGTTTACGGCAAGCTTCTCCATCTCCCTGATCTGGCTATCAATAGAGAGAACCTGCTTGTCTTCCTGTTCCGTACTTTTTCTCGCGTAAAGGCAGTATTTAACCCTTACAGGGATTGGTATTTTGGCCTCCATTCCCACAGGACTTTGTAATGTGTTTTCCATACCTACATTGATGACGCAACCCCTCCGAGGAGTCTAGGAGGCCTAAGGAGACAAGTTGTTGGTAACTTGGCTTCGCAAAGGTCGTGATCTAAGCTAGGGTACTGACAGATAGACCTTTTTGCGGTATAGTGTTATTACAACTGAATATGTAGAAGTAGCCTAAACCATTGAGCAATCAGTGGCATGGTGAAAAATCCTAACAGGGATAGAAAACCCATCATATGGGGTACCCTGTTAGGTTATATCGGGAAACCGGTATAGAGGGCTTCGGCTCTCACCCATGTGGTGGGCTTTTTGCATCTCATAAAAATATCTATATGAAAAAACAATACTGGGTACTCTTAATATTTCTAACAATTCCTCTCGTCTCGTACGCTTCGATCAATGCCAATCCAAACTACGGCATAACTGATTCTACAGTCGGCAGTTCTCCTATTGATTCAGGAATGCCTCCTGTAGCCACTTTTAGTCTTCCGAATATACAGCAGAATACCGCCTCAAATACGATGACAGGAGAAATAATAATTGGATTCATTCTCGCCATTCTCGGCATACCATTCGTACTAGTTTATTTAATTGCCATAATTGCCAAGGGAAACAAAAAATTTGCACTAAAATGTGCTTCCATAACTATTCTGGTCGAGTTGTTAATTGGCTTTGTAATTTTGCTTATCTCAGCTTAAACATGACAAGAATTATACACAATAGAATGGAAGAGATCGTTGATTCAGTTGGTAGTATGGCAAACCTCTCACCTGAAGAAAGAGAAGGACTCGTCGATACGATTGCCGATGAGAAAAATGCAAGGTGGGCGAATACTGCCCTTCAAATTCTAGCCAAGCCAATATTCAATGAATCTAAGGCTCTAACACCTGAAGAAAAGGGACGGTTAAAACAAATCATTCTTAAAACCCAGGATGCAGATGCGGCTTGCCTGGCGCTACTTAATAGTCGTAATTTATTCACAAAAGACGAATTGTTTAGATTACGAATAATTGCCTACACAACTCAAAATGAATACTGGGCGTATCTTATTTACAGAAATGACTGTATAGCTTTGGCGCAAGAACCTGCCGCTAGGGCGAATCTTAGAAAAGTTGTTATGAATACCAAAAATCCTCAGCGCGCATTTGAGTTTCTCCGTGTTCAAGATGAAATGCGGGAAACCTATGATGATTACGCGCAATCCTTAGAATATACCGACGATGAATTAATGCGATTTAAAGAGATCATTATTTCAAGCGGTGATCCTCAGTGGTCTTTCCGTCTGCTAAGAACTACAGAACCAAAAGACCCTGATGATTCTACACGCGAAGACGAGAGCGTCATTGAGCTGACTCCAAAAGAGCGTGTCGCCCTGAAACGCTCAATCATTGAAAGCCAGAGCCCAGAATGGTCGTATGACACCCTCCGTAGCATAAGCGATTTAACAGAGGGCGAGCGCATGGTACTGAAAGGTATTTTTATTAGGCAGATTAAAAATCCGAGCATAGCGTGTCATGTTCTTTGTAATACAGACTTTATCCACAATCTCAATGAAAAAGAGCGCGCCATCCTTCGAGAGTTGGCTGTCCAAGTGAAAGATAAATTCAACGCTGGTGAGGCTCTAAAATATATTTACGACTTAACTCCAGATGAGCGTATAGCGCTAGAAAAAATAATGCATGGGTAAAAGGGCAACAACTCTACCAAACCATCATGTATTGCCATCAATGCGGAAATAAAATACCTGACAATGCCAAGTTTTGTGGGAGTTGTGGCAAGTCGGTTGAAAAGAAAAGTGGTGAAGGATTACCAGAAAAAACTTATCTAGCGATTGATACACAAAAAGATAAAGGAAAAAAGTCTCATCTTAAGTTATTTGCCACAATCTTTTGGATGGTCATTATTGTCGGCAGTATAGTATTTATGTACCTATACCGGAACATCGGATCTGTTACACAGAATATGACAGCCTCTACCTCTGACAACATTGGTGCTAACCAGAGTGGTCAAACTCAGACTGGAGAGAACGCCGTGTCACCGCAGACAAGTGGCGGTTCAAGTAGTCAGAAAGTGCTGTGTCCAGCCAATAATACCTGTGTAGCTGATCCTAATGCGCCAGTAGTAAGTGGCTGTCCCACCGGCTATGACTGCAAGCCTATAGCTACTACAAATTCAACGCCCGATTTACCTTCAGTCGTAGCAGAATGGTCTCCTCGTGTAGTCCGCATTGATTGTAGCGATAGCAATTATATCTCAACTGGAAGTGGTGTTATTACATGGATGAACTGGCCGACTTTGAATAACTCAAACGCGCCAACACTTGTCACAAATAAACACGTGATTACGGACGAGACGAGTGGGTATTTATACACCACTTGTGACTTTGCCGAGCCCGGTGTAAGTCAAGGGGTCACATTATATATGGACAAAAACATAATACAATCAGACAGCCAGGACGTGGCATATTTTCCCACTCATCTTACCGTCGCTGATCTTCTGCCAGGAATGCCGACTACTGCTATGAAAATCTGTGGCGCAAGTGATGCGACAGTCGGAGATGCAATTGCTATTTTGGGATACCCCGTTGATGGCGGTACTGGCAATGCTTCAACGGCCATTACCTTGACTCAAGGTATCATCTCAAGCTATGACGGAGAATATTATGTTACCGACGCAAAGATTGACCACGGCAACTCTGGCGGTGCCGCCATCCTTCTTAAAGACGACTGCTATCTTGGTATTCCTACATGGGCACAATCAGGAGGGTTTGAATCGTTTGGAAGGATACTAGCTGCTCAATACATTTTTAAATAGTCATAGAATCCTGAAACCTATACCGTTACTTATGGCAATTAATCTATAAAGATATGTGGCTCAATAAAGACCAGAAAAATCATTCAGACATAAAGAGAAAAATGGCATCAAAAATGTTTAGTTATAAGCACTTTTCCGAGAACAGTAAATTCGGAGAATTTATTATACAGACCAATGAGGTGCAGTTTATGTTGGCTCTGGCTATCTTTAAGTGTCCCTTTTTGATAGATGATATACGTGAAGAGCTTTTTGAAAAAAATGGACTGGGGACTTTGATTAATAAGTTTAAAAAATGTACCAAAAAAAGATCTGACATAGAAAAACTACTTTTTTCTGATTTAACAAAGTACAATACCAAGCGTAATAAATTAGCGCACAAAATGTACTCGTCTGAAAAACTGACGAGTAAAGAATGCGCACGAGCAATACAGGACGGAGAGATGGTCCTAAAGACGCTTTACAGCATCACAGATTCACGAAGGAGATGATGACCCGAATTTGAATTCGACCTCGCATTCTTTTTCCGCCTGTGCCATTTTTGCCTCATATTCTTCTTGGGGTGTGGCATTCAACATATGATCCTTAATAATCAAATCCCACCTTGAGAAGAGGGATGTCTCAAAATCGAATATTTCTTTAGCAGTTCTCATCGGTTCCTCTATATCCACATTGCCGTAATATCTCTGGTAATCGACCTCCTCATCAGTAGAAAAACCCCTTCGTGGCTTGTCGATGGGCACGGATATGGCATACGGCTTCATCTGCGTCACCAAGGGCTTTTGGTAGGTGATCTTCTCGGGCTCTTGTCTGCGCTGGTCTCCTGACGCACTTATGCGGGCATGCACCTCATCATCACTATCTCGGCCATGTTCCCAGCCGAGTATCTTCAAGAGGAATTCCCTTGTCCAGACACTGTCGGTGAAGCTCCTTTTCATCTCGACGATGTGTGGAAGATCGATGAACCTATCTGGCCATAATATCCTTCGTTTGTCGTCGAGCAGAGGATACGCCCTGAATATGCCCTTGATACGTCCGGCCTCGATATATTCCTTGAGACGCATCATTATCGAGTCAGGGCAGATGAGATTCCCCAGGATGACGATCTTAGTTCCTGTGCTCCCCAAGGGCATGATCTCGCTCATCAGTCTCTGCCAAGCTCTGTCTCGAGTGATGTCATCCTGTGCCATGGAGACATCCTCGATATCGTCGGCGATTATGAGGTCCGGACGTATCTTGCCATATTTTAGGCCACGGATGCTCTGTTCAAGAGACACCGACATGATCTTCGATCCATGGTACACGAGCTCAAGCGAGGTCTTCTTCCAATCGACCTCGTTGTCGGTAAAGGGGCCGAAGTCGGCTCGCAGAAGCTCGTTCGTCATGAGCTCGTTTTTCAGGTTGGCGAAGTGGTTCTTGGCCTGATCCTGCGTTTTACTCACGATCACGATGAACTTCCTCTGCGGTTTCCCGAGGATCGACCACAGGACATTTGCCAGATTCATGACGGTCGACTTGCCTGATTCGCGGAAAGCCATGACGACGACGAGAGAATACGTCGGGCTTTCTATAAGGTGGAACATCTCAAGGTGAAACGGAGCAGGAACACAGCTCACGTGGTGCCGCAGGTATATCCATGAGAACCAGAATGGATGCTCGTAGGCCGACCGTTTCCGAAGCTCCTCGTCATTCTGTATTTTATTCAGATCTTCATGTTCCATGTTCTTCGGTGATGACGGACCCAGACAGTAACGCCATGGTCCTTTTGAATACCTTTTCATCCTCAGGATTGAGCTCCGGCAATGCGGATACCGGTACGCGTTGTCCCGCCTTGCCGCCGTAACGAGGGTTGTTGTTCCTGAGCCAGAAGACACAGGCCGGTAGCTTCTTTTCCTTAATCAGGGTCATAAGCTGTGATTCGCTCATGTCGCTTACAAACTCACGGCCCTGATTGATGGCATCCTCGCTCTCTTGCCGGAATACCTTGTCCTCGTGCCGCCAGCGGTAGTAGGTGTCGCGTGAGGTGCCAGCTCGCTTGCAAGCGGGAAGGATGATCGGCAATTCCTTGAGGACGGCGATGAGTTTTTGTTTGTCTTCAGCTTGTCTCTTTTTGACAGCCTTGTTGTCAGTGTTATCAGGCATGGATTTTCTTCGCTTTCAGTCCCGTGGCTTTTTCCCAGCGGTTCCTGATGACGGCGGCATAGACAGGCGACTTTTCCATGAGGAAGCATCGACGCTTCATCTTGGTGGCGGCGATCAAGGTCGACCCGCTTCCGCCGAAAGGCTCGAGAATGAGAGCGTCTCTTTTGGTCAAGACCTTGATATACGGTATCAAGAGCTCCAAAGGCTTGGTGCCGAAGATGATTTCTTGCCCAGATGACTTTTTGTCGGCGGCAGTGTGACTGATGAAGTCTGTCGGGCAGATCTTTTTGCCTTTCTCATACGATTCCCAGTGGGGCTTGCCGGAGGTAGCGAATATTGCATTCTCGTACTCATTCTGGAAAAGCTCCTCCTCCGGCTCCATGTTGAGTGTGATTGTGCCGCCGGTGCCGACAAGAGCGATATCGGTCTTGTTAAAGAATCTGTACTTGGCCGAGAAGTCCTGCATCCGGTTCGGCACATGCCATGTAATCGTGTTGCGGTATTTCCAATGTTTCTCAAGCTCATTCCAGATGGTGCGGAGATTCTTCGGGTTCTCGAAGATGATGATCGAGAAGTCCGGCTTAGCCGACTTAGCCACATTCGCCATCCACTTCTCGGTGAAGTCTGGGGGCAGAACGTCCGTCTCAAGATACCTCCGGTCGCGCTTATTTCCGAAGCCTGTGATGGCATCGCCTTTCTTTTTCTTGCCCTTGAGGTAATCCAAAATGTATGGCGGATCAGTGAAACACATGTCTGCCTTCTCGCCGTCCATGAGCTTCAGCATATCTGTCTCGACGGTTGAGTCGCCGCACATCATGACTGAACCGTCCAAGTCATATTTATCGCCCTTTTGTATGTCGATGGCGTCGATATTGAGCTTTTTAAGCTCCTTAGCCAAGTCGAACTGTTCTGGTGTTTCCTCGACGGAGAATATCTCATCAAGCTCTTCGGAGGAGAAGCCTACATCCGATAGGAATGTCTCGTCGAAGGTGGCGAGCAGATTCCAGTCCCATTCGCCGGTATTCTTGTTAAGGCGGATATTGAGCTCTTTTTCTTTCTCGATGTCCGGGATGTTGATGAAGATGACCGGTACTTCCGTATATCCGAGTTCCTTAATGACCGAGAGTCTGAAATGCCCTCCGATCACGATACCTTTGCGCTTTGGTGCTGAGTTAACTAAGAGGGGATCGACGATGCCGTACCTGATAATGCTTTCTTTGAGATCCGAGACTGCTTGTGCGTCCCAAGCGCGCGGGTTGTAGGACGCGCCTTTTAGGGTGGCGATTGAGACATGCTCAATGCGCAGACTTTCTGCTTGTGTTGTTTGCATATTGGTTTACATGTTATATGAGACATGAGTAAAACGGACTATTGTATATATTCCTAGGATACGGATTCATGACCTCTGTTCATACTGCGGATTCAATTAGCTCCGAGGGGCCTTGTCATGTATCCTCTGCACTTTTCGTTCGCGAAACGTCGGCTGTGTGATTCTCCGAGGAGATGTCGGTCTTACCGATGTCTCCATGCGCTACGGGATGCTTTTGTCGTTCTCCAGGCGAAGCATCCGAGTGGAACCTGGGAACGTTTTAATGATACATGACTCCAAAAATACTTCTATTGGGAAATTGAGTATTTCATAATCTTTTTATAGTAGTCCAGCAAATCGGCCACGCCTGACATATGCCCTTGCACTGTCCGATTTGTCCGATTCGTATACAACAAGGCGTATTCTGGCGCGAATCGTACACGTGTCCGATTCATAGGAGGCGTGTATTATTCGCAAGTCTCTTCAAAAAGGAACAAAGATGGGACACTCAAAAAATACCTTTCTGGTGTCCCATCTGTCCCATTTGCCTGAAAAAGACCCCTATGCGGAGGGGTCATGGTACTATTGAATGGTTCGCCAAAGAACCCTTATGGTGCTTGGAGCTACTCCGTCCGAGACCCGAGTGGGGCACAAATTTGCGAAAAACTCGGAATTGCCCGAAAAAGGCGAAAGCACATCGCAATGCGGAGGGCGGGGCGGCATTCCTCCCCAGACCCCTCCTGCCGCCCCGCCCGCATCCTTGTTGGCGTTTTTGGGGATTTCCGACACGAAAGCGAAGGGTGCGCGGGGCGAAAAAACGAGGGTGCGGTCGCGGAGGAGTGGGTTCGAACCGACCTTTTGGAAAAATTCTCGGATTTTCCTCTGATCATTACTCTTCGCCAAAATACCGGCTTGTTTACAGTCGTTTAGGAAGTTGACCATTGGTTCGAACCGACTCGACGAGACGCGCCCGAAAGCGGCCAATTTGTCCTTCAAAATCTGCTTTTCGGTCACGAGTTTGTTCTTAGCAATCTGGTATTCCTCCAAGCGTCAAAGCATTTTCAAGATATGCGGTCATGAGCTTGTCGAGCTTTGCATCAACGGCCACGATTTCAGCATTCACTTTCTGAATTTGATTTTTTGAGGAATTGTCGTCTTCGGCTCTTTCTTTCTCAACCTCGGCGATAAGCCAGTCGGCCACGGCATCAGACAAGGACACCTTCTCCAGTTCCGTTTTGATCATGGTGGTCACAGCCTCCTCGCGGACATATTTCTGCGAGCATGGACCTTTGCGTCTTCGTACATCGCAAGTAGTTGTGACCTTTCTGCGTCTCGGCGGTGATGGAACAACCGCATCCACCGCACTTGAATAATCCGCGATACACATACGGCTTTAAACCACCTCCATGCTGTGGTTTGCTTTTTCGCGTCATCATCTCCTGGCAAGCATCAAAAAGTTTCTTTGTGATGATGGGCTCGTGCTTACCTTCATAAAATTCGCCGCCTACGTACATCAGTCCATGGTACAGAGTATTTTTGAGAAGAGATTGATAGTTAGAAATGGAGAGCTCTTTTCCCGTGTGGCTTCTTAAGCCAAGATCGCCCATAGCTTTCTTCAATCCGGAAAGGGTGTAGTTGCCGGAACCGTATGCTTCAAACATTTTTCTGATAAGTGGAGCTCTATCAGGATCGATGATAATCGATTTGCTTTTCTTGTCCCATAAATATCCGATCGGCGCTTTCTGCGGCCAGATGCCATTCTTCAATTTCTGCCGATAACTGCGCTTGATATTTTCCGACAGGTTGTCGACATAATATTTGCTCTGGCCAAAAGCGATGGAGAGCATGAATTTTCCTTGTGGCGTCGCGTCAAACCAGAAAGTTGGAAACTTGAGATCAGTGATCTTGCCGGTATCTACAAGATATATCACTTTTCCTCCATCAACCGAGTTGCGAGCGAGCCTGTCGGGGTGCCAAGCGAGGATACCGGAGGCCTCTCCTTTCTCTATGCGCTCTAGCATCTCCGCGAATACTGGTCTGCCAGGGATTTTGGCAGTCTGCTTCTCGATAAAGGTATCAACAACCTCCAGTTGCTCCTTTCTGGCGAGCTCGCGCAGCTCGGAGAGCTGGTCGGCAAGGCTTCTGACTTGCCGATCCTCGGTGTCGGTAGATTTTCTGGTATAAATAAAATATTTTTTATCACTCATGAATATATTTTACCATTTTCTAGTGAAGTCAAGAAATAATTTAGTGCATAAGCAGTGAATAAATAATATTTTGTCGAGAAGCGGTCGACTTCCGCTTCTCCTCACGGACTTTTGTCCGCGCCCGGCGGATATCGGTACGGCGGAGCACCCCACGGTCGCCACAAAGCGACGGTGGAAGGCGCGAGAGCCGTACGGACAGGCGCTCCGGGCGCGCCACAGACTGCTGTGGAAGCGGAAGTGGGCCGCTTCGAGCCACTGTGATGATTGCGATCTGCGTTTGCGATGGAAAATAACAAAGCCGGTGAGAATCCGACTCCTCCGCGACCGCGCCCTCGTTTTTTCGCCCCGCGCACCCTTCGCTTTCGTGTCGGAAATCCCCAAAAACGCCAACAAGGATGCGGGCGGGGCGGCAGGAGGGGTCTGGGGAGGAATGCCGCCCCGCCCTCCGCATTGCGATGTGCTTTCGCCTTTTTCGGGCAATTCCGAGTTTTTCGCAAATTTGTGCCGATTCCTGAACAAAGTTCGAACTTTTTTTGCTGAAAATCCCGAACAATGAGTGGAGAGGGCGGACGGAGGACTGGGGGTGTGGGGGAAGGACTCCGTCCGCCCTCGCTATTTGTTTTTTGCCGACACCGCCTTCGCCTATTTTTTCGGGCGGGCGCGGGGGCAAAATATGATAGAATCGGAATGTTTCGATAGCTCTACCTGTGGATAACCAAGAGATTGTTTGTACCACCCTGATTTACCCTTGATTCTTAGCGTCTGATTTGATAAAATATCTTTACCAAAATGGTTAACTAAAATTGCAATGTATAACACTTCATGCTATCATGAAAATATCCTTCGATAATCCAAAGCATGAAGCATTGGTCAATGACTTCGACGCCCTATGCCGGCGGTATAACAAAAAGAGCGACGACTGTGCCACGGAGATTCTGGACACTATCAACGCATTACATGTTGCCGATTCATTATTCGATCTACCACGCATATACCATCCCCATCCGCTTAGCGGAGAGTACAAGGGATGCTTTGCAGCTAACGCAACCAAGACGCATAGAGTCATCTTCAAACCAGACCATGCAGGCGATCCGGAATTCAGGGTAGACAATCCCAAAAGCATAAAAACAATTATTATACTGGAAATATTCAAAAATTATCATCAGAAATAATAAAAATATGAGTTATAACCCAAACAAAGCAATACATCCGGGACATGCGCTTGCCAAAGCGTTGGATGGTGAGGGCATGACTCAAAAGAGTTTGAGTGAAAGGACCGGCCTTACGGAAAAACATATCAGCCAAATGATAAATGGCGAAGCTTCGATCACGGTCGAGACGGCTCTACTTTTAGAGAATGTTCTCGGCGGAACCGCTTCTTTTTGGATTAACCTTGAGAAACATTACCAGGAGACAAACGCTCGCTTGGAGCGGCACTCTTCGATTGTAAATGAGCTTGGCCTCGTTTCTAAATTTCCCTACAAGGAGTTGGCGAAAAGGGGTTATGTCGAACAAACCGGCAACCGAGAAAAGAAAGTTGAAAATCTGTGGAAATTTTTTGGAGTGAATTCACTGGCTTTTGTCCAAGATACTGATCCCATAGCCTACAGAAAGAAAAGTGGATTGAATGTCAAAAGCGAACACATAGCTTCATGGCTTCGATGCGGAGAATTGGAAGCCAAAAAGATTACTTTACCTGAATATTCAGAAACAAAATTAAAGGAACTATTGCCGACACTGAAGACGTTATCGGTAAAAAACGCAAAAGAATATTCGAAAGCTGTGACAGAAATGTTACATGGAGCTGGCGTTGGACTTATTTACACCCCGCATTTTCCGGGAACTGGCGTTAGTGCGGCCGTGAGATGGGTTGGGAACAACCCTCTTATTCAGCTTAGCATTTACTATCCGTGGGCCGATATATTCTGGTTCAATCTATACCATGAGATTGGTCACCTCGTATTACATGGCAAGAAAGATAGGTTCATAGAATTTGACGACAAAGCATTGTCGAATGTTCAGGAAAAAGAGAAAGAAGCTGATGAGTTCGCCAAAGATGGTTTGATACCATCAAAAGCCTATTCTGAACTTATTGCTAGTCCCTTAACCAAGCAAGGGGTTATTGATTTTGCGAAAAACCAAGGTATCGATACTGGTATCGTCGCTGGGAGGCTGTGTCATGATAAGAAAGTAAATTGGAAAAGCGTATCTAGCTTGAGACCGAGATTGAAGTTTGTTTCGTAAATAATTCCTATCATCTTGTAGGAGAGTGTGTTTGCTAGACGCGAAAAAGTCCGTGCGGTGACGTTCTGAAGTAAACTGCCCTAATCTACAAGCGTCTCGCGCACCACCTACCCTCCAAAGGCGGTAGAGGCGGGGGCGAATAAAACTCCCGGTGTCATTCTTAGGCATTCAGTGTTATTATGTGGTCTAGTAATAAAGGTTACCAATTATTAATTTATTAAAATAATCATGAAGAATGCACAAAGAGGTTCCACTTGGGTATGGGTAGTTGTCATCATAGTCATTGTGGTAATAGTTGCGATGTCCATACAAGGATTTGTATTGATGAAGAATAATCCGACGCAGGTCACCCAAGATCAAAATGCTGTTAGTACACCCACTGCTCCCAGTCCAGTAACAACAGCGTTGTATAGTTATACATTGCCTAGCGGGTGGTCGAGTATTCCAAACAGTAGCGTAGAGGGTATCCAGCAGGCTATAAACAAGAGTACGGGCGATAATTTCTCGATAATCACAAATACTCTTCCTCCAACCTTGGCGAAGGCTACTTCAATTACACAGATCGTAAATCAGACTGACATTGGCAAAGTCGCACTGTCTAATTTCACAGATGCAAAAATAGATAATGTTAGTACAGGATCACTGAACGGCAAGGTAGCATATGTCGTCAAACTTAGCCGTACGGTAACTACAAGCGCTGGATCTCAAGCACAATCAATTGTCCAATATAGCGCTATCAATAATGGGACTACATACAGCTTGATCTTTATGACTGCCACTATGAGAGTGGACAAGGCACAACCTGACTTTCAGTCGATTATAAGTAGCTTCCAATTCAAATAATATGAAAACAAAAGATTATTGGGTTACATGTTTCAAAATTTTTACCACGATGTCCGTATTGACGGCATTTGGCGTGCTTCTTGTATTATTTATCCTTGGCGCAAATTCTAAATTACCAGCTAACATGGCAGTCTTGCTTGTAGTATTCGGCGTAGTATTTACGGCACTTTGGTCCATAATAGCGCGCATGTTTAAGCGTAGGTCGCCCAAAGCCATTATAGCCGGGTATTTACTTTTGAGTGCGTTTGCAATTCTCCGAATCGTAGTAGATGTTTTGCATCCGGAGCAGATAAGTGTCTCCGATCTTCTGATCTTCATTCTGTACGGCTGGTTTATTTCTTGTGTTTACAAAGCTCAAAAGCAAGGCAACGTTCAAGCGGTATAAGATTTAGAACACTTTAATGAAAAGAAAATATCAACTATATGGGGTACTTTTCATTATTGCAGGTGTGGCCTGCTTGGTATGGACTGCGATCCAGTTTTCAAATACCTTATCCTTTCAGTCATCCGAACTACATACTGTCGGCACAGTATTATCCGTTGAAACAAAATTGGTGGGTGGCCGCACAAAAACACTAGTAGATATACCAACAATTACATTCACAGCTAATGGAAGGCCTTATACATTTATAAGCGATATACATCTCAACCCATATTCTATTCAAGCAAATGTAAAAATTCCTGTCGCATATGATCAGAATGATCCTAACATTGCGCATATTGATGAGCCTCATAACTTCACATTATGGGGATTTGTAGTTTTAGATTTCGTTTTCTCGCTTATCTTGTTTCTGTTTAGCTGGGTTTGCTTTGCGGCATCCAAAGACAAGAATATGCAAGTTCAAGCCGGGAAACCTAATTCATAGCCAAAAAGGTTCCCACTTCGTCCATACAATCTACTAGAATATATTTTATGAATGATGACCAAAATACATCAAGTGAGCCAGTTATGGAAGCAACAGCGCAAGCTCCGGAACTTGACCCAGCTCCAGTTGAGCCAGAATCTAGCCAGCCAAATGGCTCTACAACTGCCGATTTGCCACCAGAGGCCCCAGAATCGCCTATAAGCGTTCCTGCCTCTATTCCTGTAGAAAGTCAAAATGGAGGCCTAAATCAGGCAGAGAGCGACGCCATTGAACCGGCAAATGAGCCATCTGATTCGGAACCTGTTCAATCGCAATCTGCGTCAGCTCCTGCGTCCGCGCCGGCGCCAGTGACGTCGTCAGCGCCACAGCCGCAATCGCCGGCGCAACAAGATCAGGCCGGATTCATTCGAGTTCTGCTCGCTAAAGCTCAAGCAAAAATCCAGTCGAACAAGCAGAAAAAGTTAGATAAGATTATTTTGTTCGCGCAGAAGGAGAAAACTATCGCCAACGAAGACGTGCAGAAGCTTTTGCATATATCAAGTGCTACAGCGACAAGATATCTGGTCAAACTAGTCCAGCAAGGTCGTCTTGCGCGCGTGGGGAACCCACGCGACGCCAAGTACCAGTTTCTTCACTAAACTCGGTTGTGGCTCATATGGTGGAAATGAGCCACATGCGTTTCTGATTCATCACCAACATCTGCCGAGAAGCGGTCGACTTCCACTTCTCCCATCAGTCGTTGTTCGCGTCCGGCGGAATGTCGGTGCGGCGAAATGCAATGAAGCCGCACGGACTGACGCGAGGACGCGCCACATTCATCCGCTGAAGCGGAAGTGGGCCGCTTCGAGTCACTTGATCCTGTGCTAATATTGTTGTGGCTCAATTCCACCAATTGAGCCACAGGTAGTTCTGACTCAATTCTCTTTTTCATCCTAATCCCGCGCCCGCCCGAAAAAATAGGCGAAGGCGGTGTCGGCAAAAAACAAATAGCGAGGGCGGACGGAGTCCTTCCCCCACACCCCCAGTCCTCCGTCCGCCCTCTCCACTCATTGTTCGGGATTTTCAGCAAAAAAAGTTCGAACTTTGTTCAGGAATCGGCACATTAAAAAACTCAAAATTCAAAAATCAAAAGTCAAAATTGAGTCACACGATTCTCCCAGCTTTCCACTAGGACGAACCTCAATTTCTTTTTCGACCAAACTGGTCCGGCGTAATCCACGCCTATCCGCGGCATCCTTTTGATGGCGTGCGGATTCTTCAAGAGAGCTGTCATTGTGGGCGTCCTCGCTTCGATCCACAGTCCTGAAGCTCTACCGAGCTTTTTGCCGTTCAATCTGCTGTCAATGCCGAGATGTTTTGTCAGCCGCGCCGGACCATTCACGGGCATCTCCGTATCGCAATCGATGCCGCCGCGGACGAGCACTGCCGCCGGATAGTCTTTCGGACCAGTCACGATATTCAGCATCCAATGCATGCCGTAGGTGAAGTAGATATAGATGTGTCCGGCCGAGCGGAACATGATCTCATTGCGAGCAGTCTTGCCGCGGGAAGCATGTGAAGCCTTGTCTTCAAAGCCGTTGTAAGCCTCGGTTTCGATGATCGTCAACTGTTTGGTTTTGCCATTCGATTTGCGTACAAGGACACACCCAATAAGATCCTGCGCGACTTTCACGGTTGGTCTGTCGAAAAATGATTGTTTTGAGATTCCCATACTTTTATACATTTATACCTTAATACTTTATACTTGTCTCATGCTCTACACCCGCAAAGGCGATTCCGGCACCACCAAGGATTTCAAGTCCGGCCCAGGTGAGCGCAAATCCAAAAGCTCCTGCCAGACCGAGGCCTTAGGCGCCTTGGATGAGCTGAATTCATTCTTGGGATTGGCGAAAGTGAAGTCGGCTGGCCTTTCATGGACGGTAAATGGAAAGACGCTGGCGGATATCGTAGTCTGGACACAAAATGCGCTTTTTTCCGTCCAAGCCGAAGTCGCCAGTGCTGACAAGCGCGTGGGGCAGGGGAAAGTGCTTGAGATGGAAGGCTGGATCGATTCGATCGAGAGAGAGCTTGCCGCCGATCAAGACATTCTTCATCTCTGGAGGCACTGAATTGGCGGCTCTGTTCGATGTCTCGCGCACGCTCGCCCGCAAAGCCGAGCGCCGCTCCGTCGCCGGAGCCGAAGCCGGTGAATTCAAGCTCGACTCCGCCACGCTGGCGTTCTTGAACCGGTTGTCCTCGTTGTTATACGCGCTGGCTCGGTTCGCAAATCATCAGGCTGGAATAAAAGAGCAAACTCCGGATTACGATTAGACATATTCTGTAAATAGTGCCAAGGTCTCATGATTATGGTATAAGTATGAAGCATTTCCTTGCCAGACAAGCAGGATATGCGGTTCAATTTTGCATTTTGAATTTTGCATTTTGAATTCAATATGGTGCCTATGGTGTAATGGTTAGCACTCGGCTCTGTGAAAGCCGCAGCATGGGTTCGAATCCCATTAGGCACCCAACGTTTTTTCACGCCTCAACACGGCTGTAGCTTTGGCAGGGTGCCAAGGAGAATCGAACCTTAGAAGCAAATTGCTAATATTTTGGCAATTTGTTCGGATATCCAATATGTACTTATTTTTAGGCTTATTATTTAACACTACTTAAGTGTAGTATGCGGAAAAGATCTAAAGTGCATAGTACAATATGAATACTATGGGAAAAGCTTTTTTTGAGATAATAAGTTCCTAGTACACTAGGAACTAGGAACTTGCTTAAAAATATAGTAAACTATTGTCTATGGATAAAGTAGATCAAAAAACATCTGAAAAAATATTGCATTTTATCTCAAACAAGGGACAAGCTACCGGACATGAGCTTGCCCAGGTATTGGGCATTACGACTCGGGCTGTTCGGAAACAACTGAACACACTTAATTCTCTTGGAAAGATTTACAAAATCGGTAAACCACCGAAAGTTTATTATTTGATCAGTAAAGAGGAAATGACAAAAAACACTGACACTGTTTCCGAAAGTCTTAAAAAGATCATCAATGAAAATTACCTAGTCATCACGCCTTCCGGGGAAAAGAAAGAGGGCTGGAATGGTTTTATGTATTGGTGTGATAAGCAGAAATTGCCGTTTGAAAAAACCGCCATTGAGTATGAGCGAACCTTGAAGAAATATGAGCCGTATAAGAAAGACGGATTGATTGATGGTATGTACAAGATAAAACATACCTTTGATCATATCTATCTCGATAAGGTTTTCTATCTTGATTTCTATAGCATAGAGCGTTTTGGCAAGACTAGACTTGGTCAGATGCTCCTCTATGCGAAGCAAAGTCAGAACAAGGTTCTGATCCACGAGCTGGTTGTGCAGATAAAACCGAAAATAGATATATTGCTCAAAAAATTTGCTATAGACGCTGTTGGATTTATCCCGCCGACGGTGAGGCGCGAGATTCAGCTAATGAGAGAACTTGAGAGGCAGCTCAACCTTTCGGTGCCGAGTGTTAATCTGGTCAAGGTTAAAACTCCGATTGCTGTACCGCAGAAAACCCTTACAAAGCTTGAGGATCGCGTCGAAAACGCAAAGAACACTATCGTTGTTGACGATACTCGCGCTTATGATACTTTGCTTTTGATAGATGATGCTCTTGGTTCCGGTTCGACACTGAATGAAACTGCACAGAAGGTTAAAAAACAAGGGTTGGCGAAAACAATTATTGGATTGGCAATAACAGGGAGTTTTAGTGGATTTGAAGTCATAAGCGAGGTGTGATAATTATTATCAATATGAAGCATAAGATTCAATCCGAAAGAAGCTTTTACAAGTCTATAAATGCTGTAATTTCGGAAGACAGACATGCTGATTATTTGAAAGACATTATCAAAGAATATGAAGATTATAAAAAAGAGTTTGAGTTGAATTTCACCGACAGGAGATTTAAAGATGAAATCTATATCTTTAAGGTTTCATACATCCAAAAGAAACATGTGTGGAGAATGTTTGAGATTTCTGGTAGCCAGACTTTTGAAGATTTATCGAACGCAATTGTCGATTCTATGCTCTGGCAAAATGATCATCTGCATGGATTCAGTTTGCCCAATCCCCGTGCAAAACGTGAGATGGAAATGTCGCCTTACACATTTTATTCTCCGAATGCCGAGGATGATCAATGCCCAACATACAAGTCAGACGAAATTTTGATTTGTGATATCGATTATTATAAACAGCCGACGAAAATGGTCGTGATTTATCACTAGCAGAATTGCGAGGCGTTTTCTTGTCTGGACTTTCTGGTATACTTTGGACATGGAAGAATTGGAGAAGCCAAGCGAACCAAAAGAGTCTATCCCGACTCGATTCGAAAGACGAGAGGCTGTTATGGAAAGACTGGATCGTGAACTGAAGGAGCTTTTTGGCGCTTCGATCTTGGTGATCGACATGACTGGCCCTGGTGCCGCTCAAATACAGAGAGCCACTCCCGCCGAAGAGCGCGGGGACATATTGGTTCAAACAGGGCACGATGTCGATGATATAAGGAGATTCCTTGAGACTGAAACCGACTTCAAGATAGTGAAAGAAGGCCAAGGCCTAGTGCTTACTAAAAACGACGCATCATTTATTCTTAAGCTTGCTGAACAAATAGAGAAACCAAGGATGTCTTTGGATAAGTTGAAGGTGATCATGGATTATCTTAAATCGATAAACATGGAAGCTACTCCACACATGAGAGATGTTGGCGCAGCGACCAAGTCTCTTTTAGAAGGAAAGCCTGTACCGCTCGTCTCCGATGGGCTGTGTGGTGTGCGCATTTCATATAATAGACGGCTCGGCCGATTGAAAGTCTGGTTCACCAATGGCTTTGAAAATCCCGAGGAACCGACTCGTAAGAAAATTGAAGAGTGGATCAAAGAAAACTTCGACTCAGCCGAGGAATGACATTGAGTCAGGCTGCGTAAAACACAGGAATGTAGATTGTCGTATCATTCTTCCTTCAAAAATAGTTCTAACATCAATCCAGGCGGAGATCTCCTTGGGTATGCGCCTCTCATCGCCTTCCAAGACATCCATCTTCTGGGGGATAAGGAGGATATTCCCGCCGGGGGCCGATATGACCAACGCGGTCAGGCCGCAATCCTGGCAAGTGAACCATTGCTGGCACAAGCCAGAGCCGAATGATCCTCCTCCGCCGGTCCAATTCGTGTGGCCAAAGACGCACGGGGGCAATTGTTCTGGGAGCATGGGATTTCCTTTTGTTTGGTTTTGTTCTTATGAGCTGATACTGATTATAAATTAACATTTATATATTATTTTGTCAACAATGCATAGATCTGGTTGTCTTGCTTCGGCAGCCGCCTCCCGCACTGGCACCTGCAATCTCTTTGGTATAAAGTAAGCCCGTGAATGCTTCTGATTACGATTATGTCCTGCCGAAGGAGCTCGTCGCCCAGGCGCCGGCGGAGCCGCGGGACGCTTCGCGTCTCATGGTCTACAGCGCCCGGACCGACGAGCTGGTCTTCGACGTCTTTGCCAACTTGGCTCGCTATCTTCCAGCCGATTCCGTCCTGGTTCTGAACGACACCAAGGTCGTGCCGGCGCGCCTGCATTTGGACCGGCTCTCCGGCGGAGCGGCGCGCATCCTCTTCTTGTTCAACGAATGGAAGGGCGAGCCCACGATCAAAGGCCTTCCGGACAAAGGCCTCCAGGCCGGCGAGGCTCTGTTCCTCGACCGCAAGCCGGTCGTCGAAGCCGTCTCTCACGTGAATGAGGAGTTCACTTTCAAACTGCTCATTCCCGCGGCCGATTTCGAGAAGCTCTGCGTCACGCGCGGCCAAACGCCTCTGCCGCCGTATATCCACAGCGGTTTGGACGAGAACGAGCTGCGCGAGAAGTATCAGACGTTTTTCGCCGCCAATCCGGCTTCGGTGGCCGCGCCAACGGGATCATTGCATTTCACGCCGCGCGTCTTCGAGTCGCTCGCCGAGAAGGGGATCGCGCGCGCTTCGGTCACGCTCCATGTCGGGCGCGGCACCTTCTCGCCGGTAGACGACGCAGCCGTCTCCGGCGGCGTACTGCATCCAGAGCCGGTAATTATCGGCCAAGAAGCGGTCAAGGTCATCTCTGCCGCTAAGAAGTCTGGAAAGGCCGTCGTCGCGGCCGGAACCACGGCGGCGCGCCTGCTTGAATCGACGGCTGACGATATTTTGGCGGGCCGTCCTTATCAAGGCGAAACGCGGCTCTTCATCCAGCCGCCATATCAGTTCAGGATCGTCGACGGACTGATCACTAATTTTCATCTGCCGCGGACCTCGCTCCTCATGCTCCTCGACGCCTTCCTGCGATTCAAAGGCGCCAAAAGGGCATGGCGCGATCTCTACAACATTGCCATTCGCGAAAAGCTCCGCTTCTATTCATTCGGAGACTCGATGTTGATTATATAGTAGCAATCCTATACAATCGCTCCATGAATACGAAACGCATCGCCTTCTGGTCCATATTCGTCGTCGTGCTAGGTCTTATCATCTGGGGTCTCATTGTCGCGCAAAGCAAGGCGCCTTCGACCGGCACGCCCAATCTTGGTACGCCTGCCCCGGTCACGGCTTCCGACCATGTAGAAGGCTCTTCGACCGCTCCGGTCACGCTCATCGAATACGGCGACTTCCAATGCCCGGCTTGTTCCGAATACGCGGCCGATAGTCGAGCAGCTCTTCAATGAATCTTCCTCGACGCTACGCGTGGTCTTCAGGAATTTCCCATTGCCACAGCACTCGAACGCGCTCATAGCCGCGCAAGCCGCAGAGGCCGCCTCCATTCAAGGAAAATTCTGGGACATGTATCAGGCCATATATGCCGGACAGACGGATTGGGAGAATCAGTCTGACTCTGACGCTCGCGCGACATTCGACGGCTATGCCGCGACGCTCGGACTAGACAAGGCGCGGTTCGATTCCGACATCGATGCCACGACCACGATGGCCAAGATCAAGTCCGACCAGGCCGAAGGCCAATCCTTAGGCATCGACTATACGCCGACCTTCTTCGTGAACGGCAAAGTCATCACGAACCCACCAGGCTATGACGCATTTAAAGCAGTTATTGACGCGGCCGCTAAATAAGGCCGGAAGCCACGCGGTGGCTCTCCTCTTCATCGTGGCTCTGCTCGGCTTCGCCGACGCGACATACTTGACTGTGGAGCATTATCGCGGCGTCATCCCGCCGTGCTCGATCACTTCCGGCTGCGAGAAAGTCCTGACCGGAGAGTACGCGGAAGTCCTGGGATTCCCGGTGGCATTGGGCGGCGCGATCTATTATTTCGCGGTGATGGTCGGCAGCCTGATCTTCCTGGAATCGAAGCATCTCTCGGCGAATCTGCAGGCGCATCATTGGAGCATCCTCAAATGGACTTTGCTCGCGACGGCGCTCGGTCTGCTGGCGTCATTATGGTTCGTGTATTTGCAGGCATTCATCATCGGCTCATACTGCCAATATTGCCTCGGCTCGGCTTTGACCTCAACCATTTTATTTGTAATAGCGATGGAGATTCTTGCGAAGAACGAAACAAATAGTAAATAGAAAAGAGCAAATAGTAAAAAGTCTCACCACAATTTTTTCTCTCTTGTATTTACTATTTCCTATTTACTCTTTACTATTCCAATCATGAAAACATCCAAGATCTTAATAGTTGAATCAACAGCTGATTACGAGCTTATCGACTCCGGCGAAGGCGAGAAGCTCGAGCGCTTCGGTCCGCCAGCTGGCGGATTCACGCTGTCTCGGCCTGATCCGCAGGCTCTGTGGGCGAAACGATTGCCAGCCGATGAATGGAAAAAAGCCGACGCGTATTTTGGAAAGGGAGAAGGCAATGCGGAGAAAGGAGAAAGGGGTGATTGGAATATAAAGAATAAAGAGATGCCGGAAAAATGGAGCATCGATTTCGCAGGCCTGAAGCTCTGGATCAAGCCGACGGCTTTCAAGCATGTGGGATTGTTCCCGGAGCAGTCGGTGAATTGGGAGTGGCTGGCAGAGCAAGTGCAAAATGCAAAATGCAAAGTGCAAAGTGAAACTCAAAAGCTTGCCCTCGACAGCGATCGAGGGTCAAAAGTTGAAATTGGACTTGTCATTCCCGCGAAAGCGGGAATCCAGGGTGACACCACTGATTCAAATGGTAAAACCCTGGACCCCCGCCGGAGTTTACCCTCGGCGAAAGCCGGGGGCCGGGGTGACAAAACCATCGCTCCTGAAATAGAGATCCTCAACCTATTCGGCTACACGGGAGGTGCGACTCTCGCTTGCGCGCAAGCCGGCGCCAAGGTCGTTCACATCGACGGCTCGAAATCGGCCATGGCTTGGGCGCGCGAGAATGCCGAACTGTCCGGGCTGGCCGACAAGCCTATCCGCTGGATCGTCGAGGATGCGCGCACTTTCGTCGAGCGCGAGATCCGCCGCGGCCGGCAATATGATGGCATCATCATGGATCCGCCGGCCTTCGGCCACGGTCCCGACAGCGAGCTGTGGAAGATCGAGGAAAATTTTTTACCATTGATTGAGAACTGCAAGAAGCTGTTGAAACCCAAGCCATTATTTTTCATCGTCAACGGATATGCCGCCGGTTATTCGCCGATCGCTTATGAGAATAATCTGTTTGTCGCTCAAAGAGAAGTTTGGTGGTGAGATTGAAATAGGGGAATTAACGATTGAAGAGGTGGAAAGCAAGCGTCTCCTGCCGTGCGGCATATTCGCGAGGTGGGAGGGGAAGTAGTCAGAATCTCACTACTTAACGAACGCAACGAACCCTACAACAACCACGTCTCTGAGAGGAATTAGGAGCTGCAACAATAATTGGGCCTACCGAAATAGGTCCAATTCTAGACAAATCCAATCCTTGTCCTATAACATTATCCCTGGCATCATACTCATCGTTAGGAAGTTCATCACTAGCCCAGTAGTCATCATCTTTAAAATCATATTTAGTTTTAATGTCTTTAAAAATGGAAACTCTCTTTTCAAGAGATTCTTCCCCCTCCTCCGCCTTTTCTATTGGTTCAAAGATCTTATTTAATTCAGCCAAAGTGGGAAGTCTCCAGGGCTTCTCATTGCGACCAAGAGTTTTGTTAAGTTTTTCAATTTCTTCTTCTGCTTCAAACTTAGTCATAGGCTCAGGAAATTCTGGCCCTAAATCAAACGGAAATTCCGGAGTAGAAAATTCCTCTGGTTTTTTCGGTTCACCTTTCACACCAACACTATCCTTGTCTGGCGATTGTTCAAATTTCATAGTTTTTTATGAATAAAGTATTAATATACTAAATCATAGAAGAATCAATAACATTTGTAAAGTCATCTACAACAGCATCACTTAATGAAGTCTTAATTTATGCTATCATTTCCTCATGCCCACACTCATCATAGACGGCCGGGCGGCGCGGGAGGCGAGGATGCCGGAATTGGCCGCGCGCATCAAAAAGCTCATAAAACCGCCTCATTTGGCGATCATTCAGGTCGGCGACAGGGCTGACACTGCTTCGTACATCCGCGCCAAGACCGCTTTCGCCGCCAAGATCGGCGTCAAGGTCAAGCATATTCATTTGCCGGAAAGCGCGACCGAAAAGGAAGTCATTGAAAAGGTCGCTAAATTGAACGCCGATGCTGGCGTCAATGGCATCGTCGTACAATTGCCACTGCCGATTTCAATCGATAGAGACGCGGTCATAGAAGCCGTCGCTCCGCATAAAGATGTAGACGGATTGACCTCATTCAACGTCAAGCGCTGGTTCGAAGGCAACGAGAACGCGATCGTGCCCGCCACGGCTCGCGGCGTCAAAGAATTGCTGGAGCATTATCGGATCGAGCTCTTCGGCAAGCACGTGGTCATCGTCGGCCGCTCCATGCTGGTGGGGAAGCCTATCGCCGCATTCGCCTTGAATGAGAACGCCACGGTCACAGTCGTCCACAGCAAGACGCCGAACTTGGCGGAGATCACCAGCACTGCCGATGTCCTGATCGTTGCCGCCGGCCGGCCCAAGCTGATCACTGCCGAGCATGTCCGCGAAGGAGCCGTGGTCATAGACGTCGGCATCAACACATTGAAAGGCGACAAGCTCGAGGACGAAGTCGAGGGGCACAAGCTCGTCGGCGACGTCGATTTCGAAGCCGTCAAAACCGTCGCTTCAGCTATCACGCCAGTCCCCGGTGGCGTCGGACCGACGACAGTTCTAGGGTTATTTGAGAATCTTGCTGATTTATGTGAGAGCTGACCGACTCCCTTGTCACCCCCGCCCACGGCTTTCGCCGAGGGTAAACTCCAGCTGGGGTCCAGAGTTATATCACTGATTATTATCGGTAATACCCTGGATTCCCGCTTTCGCGGGAATGACAAAAAAATTACGCGAATAACTGGATAGATTATCTGAAGGGCACCGTCCTCTACGGCATGTTTCTCCGGCTCTGATTTTAATGTTATGATTAATCTTACTAATCCTAATCACTAATCACCATGGACATCTACAAAAAGAAAGCTTGGGCTCTCGGTCTGCTCGTCGGCCTTCTGTTGGCGCTCTACCTATTCGCGCTCATGATCAGCCAATTCAAGTCCATTGCCTACATCGGCTCCGGCATCCAGCCGACGAATACCATTTCAGTCGACGGCACCGGCGATGCCTATGCCGTGCCTGATGTCGCCACTTTCTCATTCACGGTCTCGGATACGGAGAAAGCCGTGGCTGACGCCCAGACCAAGGCCACCGATAAGGTCAATGCCGCCTTGAAGGTCGTGCGCGCTTCCGGCGTGGCCGACAAGGATATCCAGACGCAATACTACTCGATCAATCCGCAATATCAGTACCAGAATGCCGTCTGTCCCATGGCAAGCACCGCTGACAGCGCCGTCTCTTCAAGCGGCATGATGATCCCGACTTATTGCCCGCCGGGGAAGCAGACTCTTACCGGCTACACGGTGAGCGAGAGCATAACCGTCAAGCTCCGCGACCTTGCCAAAGCTGGCGCGCTGCTGACCGCGCTCGGCTCGGCTGGCGTCTCTGACTTGAATGGCCCGTCATTCGCCGTCGATGATCCCAATGCCGTAGAGGATCAAGCCCGCACCAAGGCTATCGCCGACGCGCGATCGAAGGCCAATGAATTATCCAAAGAGCTCGGCGTGCGCCTGGTCCGCGTCGTCAATTTCGCCGACAATAACAGCGGCGTGATCCGTCCGGTCATGTATGCCATGAATGAGAGCGTCGGAGCCGCCGCCCCCAAAACCGCGCCGACCCCCGAAGTGCCGGCAGGACAGCAGAAAGTCACTGACAATGTGACGATCACTTACGAAATTCAATAAAAGGATCCAGCCATTCAAATAAGGAAGTCGCGGCGTTTTGAGAGTTTCTGTCGCGGACAAGCAGTCCCTTTCCTCTAAAAGACGAACTGATCTTATTTGAATGACTGAATGACTATTTGACTTCCAATTTTATGAGGTGTATAGTGGCATGGTAATTCCCCTCAGGGGTTTTTTGATACAAAAACGATTATAATCATTAACATGAACCGATTCATCCAATACATCAAAGATACGCGCGCCGAGATGAATCACGTCAATTGGCCTACCCGCGTCGAGACCGTCCGCTACAGCACTATGGTCATATTGGTGTCGATCGCCACGGCCGTCTTGCTCGGCATCTCCGATTTCGTGTTCTCGAGATTGCTAACGCTCCTTTTCCATTAGTAGCATTCGCATAGCATTCGTAGATTCGCATTATCTTTATGGTCAAACAATACACAACCGGAGAGCGCAATTGGTACGCCATCCACACCTACGCCGGCTATGAGAATGCCGTGGCTCGCAATCTTAAGCAGCGCATCGAATCGCTCGGCATGGAGAACAAGATCTTCGCCGTGGTCGTGCCGACTGAGAAGAAGATCAAGGTCAAGGGCGGCAAGCGCGTCGAGGAGGAGGAGAAGATCTATCCCGGCTATGTCCTGGTGGACATGATCGTGACGGATGATTCCTGGTACGTGGTCCGCAACACGCCGCGCGTGACCGGCTTCGTCGGCTCTGGCGTGTACCCGGTGCCTCTGGACAAGGCCGAAGTAGACTCTTTGTTCGCGCGCATGAATACCGGAGGAACGGAGCATTCCATCGATCTTGCGCCCGGCGACCTAGTCAAAGTCGCTGACGGGCCATTCAAGGACTTCGAAGGCAAGGTCGGCGAGGTGGACACCCAGCGCGGCAAGATCAAGGTTCTGGTCTCGATGTTCGGCCGAGAGACGCCTGTTGAGCTTGATTTTTTGCAGGTTAAGAAAGTATAGAAGTGGAAAATTTCAAAATTCAAATCACAAGCGCCCTGTTGTCATTCCCGCGAAAGCGGGAATCCAGAGTATTACCAATAACATTATTTGTTAAACCCTGGATCTCCGCTTTCGCGGGGGTGACAGGACGAATCATTGGAATTTGATTAATCAGAGCGACTATAGTAGGATAGCCCAACCAATTAAATGGCCAAGAAAATAATCAAAAACGTCAAAGTCATCGCTCCGGCGGGGAAGGCCACTCCCGCGCCTCCTTTGGGTCCGACCTTGGGCCAAGCTGGCGTGAATATCGGCGATTTCACCAAGAAGTTCAACGAGGCCACCAAAGACATGGCCGGCGACATGATCCCGGTCGTCATCTCCGTATACGAAGATCGCACTTACAGCTTCGTGCTTAAGACGCCGCAGACCTCGAGCCTGATCCTGAAAGCGCTCGGCAAGGACAAGGGCTCCGGCAAGCCGAACTCGAATAAGGTGGGCACGATTTCTAAGGCCCAATTGAAGGAGATCGCCACGAAGAAATTGCCTGATCTGAATACGGACAATGTGGAAGCCGCCATGAAGGTCGTCTCCGGCACGGCTCGCTCGATGGGGGTGGAGGTGAAATAAGCTTCAGTCATTCAAATAAGGAAAAAACCTATTAAGAAAAGGCGGTCATACGATCGCTTTTTTGATTCACGACTTTATGTGGCCGGAGAGGATGTCCAGTTCATCAGAAAATTCTAAGTCAAAACCTTAAAAGCATGGTCTAGTAACACAGGCGGCATAAGGCTCGTTTGGAACGCAAAATATTGTACGACATGAAAAAGGCCCTTCAGTTTTTTTCGAGGAGAGGGATGGATCATCCGGGCGGAAAATCCTCATAACGACAAAACAAATCCCATTTAACTTATTTGATGTCTTAATCTCTCGAGATGACTTCATAATCGAGCAGGAGTGCACCGGTCTCAGTCGGCATCGAATTCACCAGCTTCAGCTTGAGATCCATCGCTTCCTTGAAGAGCCTGATGCCATTTCCGAACACGATTGGTTCGATGGTCAGATAGAGTTTGTTCACTAAGCCTGACTTCATAAACATGGTATAGATCTGCGAGCCGCCACAGATGGCTGCTTCGGTGAATCCCCGGCCTTCTAAGTCTTTCAATAATTCAGCCGACGTCTT
The DNA here is from genome assembly GCA_963766795.1 of Candidatus Parcubacteria bacterium. Taxonomy (GTDB): domain Bacteria; phylum Patescibacteriota; class Minisyncoccia; order Phycocordibacterales; family PALSA-1337; genus C7867-002. The sequence continues at coordinate 45,502 of CAVYBN010000001.1, forward strand.
TGAAGTGACCTCAACTGTTTCTGGCATATCTGCCAATCGTTCGGGGGAGTAGACGATGTTCAGACGGTCTTTCAATGGCCGACCGCCGAGGGTTTTCCAGGTATTCTGGCCCATGATGACCACCCGGGCGCGCTTGGAGAGCTCGACGAAGCGCTTCTTATCCTCCTTGCCGGTCCAGACGGTGGACGGCGACGAAGGATCCTTGGCGATGTAGCCGTCGGCGGACATAGCGACGATAATGAAACAGTTCATGGATCGTATATCTAGTTAATCTTGTATTTCTCCTTGAGCGTCTTCATGTCGCCCGAGGCGATCAGCTCCGCTTCCTCGCGCTTCTCCATGAGCACGCCTTCGATGATGTCCTTCTGGTGATACTTGCTCTCGCGCGGCGCCACTTCGGATTTGAGCTCTTCGAAGACCACCTGGCAGAGGCGTTCGCCCGGATAGAGGCGCACGGCCTGCGAACGAGTATTGTTGCGGATGGGAAGTACCAGCTGGCCGTCATAGCCGGCGTCGATGATGCCGGTCAAGTCGAGCGACAAGCCCTTGCGGTTGGTAGACGAGCGGGGATAGAGCACCCCCATAAGATCTACCGGCATCTTGATGGATTCCAGAGTGGAGACCAGGATATATTCACCGGGCAAAAGGTCGAAATATTGGCCCTGTTCGAGCTCGATCACGTCGAAATATTCGCTGTTGCGCTTGTCGAAATGGGTGATGTCGAGCGATTCGCGGCCGTGCGGAGTTATATGCCACATCTTGGGGATCATGAATGTGTAGCCGAGCCGCAAGTCCACTGAATGTTCCTGTAGCTGGAACTGGTCGAGTCCTGGCTTGAATGAGATCGAGCCAGACAGTACGCGCGAGAGTATGTCTTTTTTGGTGATGATGGTCATTGCAAATTTAAAATCATAAATGGATTATAGACCAAACAGTGTCAGATTAATAGGGAACAATCTTGATCCCAGAGATCGGATCCATCGGTTTGTATTGTTTTGTCAGATTCTCGATGATCGCGTCGACCGTATTACGATCCCTTTTCTCTATTTGTCTGAAGGAATTTTCCGGAAGCTCCAGGATGACCTTTTGATGATCATTTTTTCGGTTCATTATCTCCTTCGCGGCCTCATAATGAGAATCATATATATGCGCATTTGAGATGGAATGGCTATATACGCCCGGCCGTACTCCAAGCTCTTGAGCCAACAGGCATTGAAGCAAAGCAAAACCTAATACGTCGAATGGAACCCCCAGGATCACATCATTTGACCGCACGATATTGTGCAAATGCAATCTTCCGCCGATGATATTCACGGTAAATGTATACGGACACGGCACGTTCTTCTTTTTCTGGATCGATAGTCCGTCTTGGGAAGGGTCCCAAGTGACTATGACTCCATGCCTAGACCCGGGCTCATTCCTTAGGAGATCTATCAAAAGAGCGATCTGGTCTCTGCCGAAATGCTTTCTCCATCTGTATCCGTATGCTACGGTAACCACATCGCCGGGATTGGTAAAAGCATCCCATATCTTCGTGTATTCTCTTAAAAAATCATCCGGTTTCCTTGATCCCATTATGAACCAAGCTTGTTCAGCGACGGGGGCCTTTATCGGTATCTTGCGCAGGGTCAGGAGAGGAAAACCGTCTTTCTCTATGTCTATGGAGAAATGCATGCCTGGTATGGCCTTGGTCATGTATGTCGCCCTTTCACTGCCGGCTTGCTTGCTTTTGTTGACCTCCTCTTCTCCCTCGGTCATGATCCTCCGCACCATGTCCTGATATATCTCGTCGAACTTGGTCATAAGGGCTTAATTATATATAATTGCGTGTATATTTCCTATGGCCAACGAATATCCATATCTCCCAGAAGGAAGGACCATCCGTTATGTGCCCGCGAACGACAGGTTCATGCGCGAGGCTAAGATCGCGAGAGACGCCATGTCTACCGATCTGAACCATTCTACCGGCGCGGTTGTCGTCTTGAACGGGGAGATCGTCGGGCGCGGCGCCAATCAATCCGCCTTGAAGAATAAGAGATTGTTGGATTTCCACAAGAATGTTTTTTGCGTGCGTCGATTCTTGGGGATTCCATCCGGTGAAAAGTATTGGCTATGCCCCGGATGCTCATCTGCGCGCTATCACGGCGAGACGCGGGCGATTAAAAATGCCTTGAAGGATCATGGCTCTATCCAAGGCGCAGACCTGTATCTATACGGCCATTGGTGGTGTTGCAAGCCGTGTTGGGATGCCATGATCACCGCGGGCGTCCGCGATGTCTATCTGGTCGAAGGCGCTACGGACCTTTTCAAGAGATAATAACGGGCTTTTTTGCTACAATCATTCGCAATGAAGAAGACAAAAAAACCTCCGTTCATCGTCATTGAGGGTGGGGAAGGTTCCGGCAAGTCGTCTCTCATGGCCGCTCTCAAGGAAGAATGGGGCGATAGGATATTCGCGACTCGCGAGCCGGGCGGCTCTCCGTACGCTGAAGTCATCAGGGATGTCACGCTCAAAAATCCTCTAGCCAAAGGCACTCCCGCCGAGACGACTTTATGTTTGATGTTCGCGGCTAGGTTTGACAATACTGCGCGAGCTATTCTACCGGCGCTTGAGAGCGGCAAACCGGTCGTGGCTGACAGATTCGACGGTTCATCGTATGCGTATCAGGTCCATTCACAATCGGCCAGTCGGCTCGAAGACATATTCTGGAGCTTGAGGAAGCGCTTGGTTGTCGTGCCAGACATGTATATCTTCGTCGATGTCGATCCGAAGGAAGGCATTCGCCGAGTGCGTTCGCGCAATCGATCTATTTTAAAAGGAAGACAATACGACCATTTTGATGATCGGGAGATAGAATTCCACAAGAATGTGCGTGCCGGCTACCTTAAATTTCTGACTAAGGTCCCGCACCTCGTCATAGACGCAAATCGTCCGTTGAAAGAGGTGCAGGAAGAATTTTTTAAGGAGATCAAACGGCTTATACAAAAATAAGATCATACCTCAATGAAACTTAAATGTAAAAAGCTCTCCCCATCTGCCACCGCGCCAGCCTATGCTCATCCGGGCGACGCCGGTATGGATTTCTTCGCTCTGGAAAGGACCGTCTTGAAGCCCGGCGAGCGCAAAGCTATCCACACGGGTATTTCGATCGAGATACCAAAAGGTTGTGTCGGCCTATTCTGGGACAAGAGCGGCATCGGCATCCGTGAAGGATTGAAGACGCTTGGTGGGGTCATCGACGCCGGCTATCGCGGCGAAGTCCTAGTCGGCATGATCAACTTGAGCGACAAGGAATATGTCTTCGAAGCTGGCCACAAGGTCGCGCAGATGCTCATACAGAAAGTCGAACATTGTGATGTCAAAGAATCAAAAGATTTAAGCGACACCAAAAGAGGCAAGGGCGGGTTCGGCAGCACGGGGAAGTGATGGTCGCTGACCATTTGTTCCGCCGATTATTGCCAACAAGTTGTCCACAGGTTGTTCGCTGACCCATTGACATCGAAATGACATGAGAGTAAAGTCGAGTCCGGATAGAGTTTTGGTTTACATAAACCTTGTGCGTACGCCCGAGCTACCTTGAGCTTACCTCTTGGCGGCACATTCCGGTGTTGTTAAGGAAGACTCTCACAGCCTTTCATAACAGGGATAGTCCCAATGCACAGATCTTGTCCAACCCACCGGCGCCTTTTGTCGTGTGTTCTCGATTGCCAATGATTGTAGGTTAAAATTGTAGTCATAGAGATTGGCTTTCATTTTCACTCCAAATCGTCGCCGGATGCTTTCCGGATCCGCCCCGCGTGTCTTTGGCGGTTCCGCGAATGAGCCATGCTTCTTCTCAATCGGCATGGTTCGCGTCAAAAGCGGGTTAGTTAGGTAGCTGTTGGTGTTGGTGCCCTCGGTCCGGTCGCGCCTCACGTGCGACCGGGCTTTTCTTTTTATCTGGAACATAATCGACTTTATTGCTAGAATCATTTTATGAAAGACACTCAAATCAAAAAGCTCATCGAAGCCGAGAAGAAGCGCCAGAAGAAGGCCGTCAATCTGATCGCCTCGGAGAATTACGTCTCAAAAGACGTGCTCGAAGCGCTCGGCTCGGAATTGACCAACAAATACGCCGAGGGCTATCCCGGCAAGCGCTACTACGGCGGCAACGGCATCATCGACAAGGTAGAGGACTTGTGCAAAGAGCGCGCACTCAATCTCTTCAAGCTCGATCCCAAGGAATGGCATGTCAATGTTCAGCCGTTATCAGGTTCGCCGGCTAATCTGGCTGTATATGTCGCACTGATGCAGCCGACAATCGTTGGTAATCAATCTCCTAGCTCCAAGCTCCAAGCTCCTAGCTTCAAAATAATGGGCATGTCTCTCGACCACGGCGGTCATCTGACGCATGGCCACAAAGTCTCGGCCAGCGGCAAATTCTGGCAGCAGATTCCATATGGCATAGATCCTGTCACGGAAGTCTTGAATTACGATCAGCTAATGGAGCAGGCCATGAATGAGAAGCCAGCGATCATCGTGGCCGGTTACACCGCGTATCCGCGGATCATCGATTGGTCCAAGATGCGAAATATCGCCGACGCTTCAGGCTGCATTGCTCATGGTGGACATGTCGCATGTGGCTGGACTGGTCGCAGGCGAAGCATATCCTTCGCCGTTCCCATTCGCGGACATCGTCACCACGACCACGCACAAGACGCTCCGCGGTCCGCGCTCGGCATTGATCTTCGCCAAGAAGGATGCTCGCGAGCTCGACAAGAAGATAGACAAGGCGGTATTCCCGGGCTTGCAGGGAGGTCCGCACATGAATCAGATCGCGGCGGTCGCGGTCGCTCTCAAAGAAGCGGCTTCACCGGCCTTCAAGAAGTATGCCGCGCAAGTCGTCAAGAATGCCAAAGTCCTAGCCAGTGAATTGCATGCGCGCGGCTGGCGGCTCATATCCGGCGGCACCGATTCCCATCTCATTTTAATGGACACATGGATGGACGGTAAAAAGAATGATAAGGGCGCTGGCGGCATTCCCGGCAAAGAAGCCAGCGACCGATTAGAGAAAGCAGGCATCATCGTCAATAAGAACGCGATACCATTCGACACGCGCCCGCCCTTCGATCCTTCCGGCATCCGATTGGGCACAGCGGCAGAAACTACGCGAGGGCGCAAAGAAAAAGATTGGAAGAAGATCGCGGATAGGATTGACATGGTCTTGAAGAAGATTTAAACTGTATTCGGAGCTTGTCAGTTCCAATCGATCGGATGATTCAGATCGAACAGTCGGCAATAAATTGACCTTTAATCGAAAGGATCCTCGAGGATGAAAATCTCAACTTACCCGTCCTTTGAAGGCGATAACGATTAGTTTGACCGACTGTCATGGCCACGCCGGGACCATGCCAGTCGGTTTTTTTGTTTGCGTGAATTAAAAAATGGCGCCCCGATGTTCATCGGGACGCCAGAGATCTGCCAGGGACATGGGAAGATAAGTTGCCGTCAACCATCCGTAGGGGATGTGGCTTGTGCATGATACAGTCATGCACTGCCAAGCGGCGTTTGGCCTGAAATTTCTTCTCATGCGGAGGAACCGAACTGGCTTCGCGTTTTCTATGAACGGTGCATTGTCACTGCGGGCGGTGTCGTTGCGGCTTTTTGAGCCGGGAGCACTTGCGCGCGCAGAAGAGGGTGATCTCTCAAACCCTCTCTAGGCCGCATACACTATAACTGATTTTGACTTTTTGTCAATCGTTTGGAATCGACCGATTCTTGCTACAATTCAAGCAATGAAAAGCATGAGAGAACAGCTTATCGAAGCCTTGTAGAAGGCCGTTTCAGGCCTTGGCATCGAAGCTGGCGCTGTTTCGCTTGAATATCCGGAGAATCCCGAGCATGGCGATTTTTCGACGAACATCGCTTTGGCCGCGGCTAAGCAATCGAGATCGAAGCCGCGCGAATTGGCAGAGAAGATCGTCGAGGCGTTCAAGAAGGAGATGAAGGGCGGCGGCGCCGATTTCATTGAAAGCGTTTCCATCGCTGGCCCGGGATTCATCAACTTCAATGTCAAAGATAAGTTTTTGGCGGAAAAGATAGTTGAATTGGCTGCGGCTGATTTGAATGCATTGCCATTGAAGAATACGAATAAAACTATCGGGAGCGACGATTCGATAGGTTCGGCTGATTCGAAGGCATCGCTATTGAAGGCCTCGGATAAACTCTCTGTGGCAAATGGTTTGCCAAAGAAGGCTGACCTTAATCGGTTCGAATCGCGTTCAAATACAGAAGCTGGCAAAAAGATCATCATCGAATACACCGATCCCAATACTTTCAAGCCATTCCACATCGGCCATCTGATGGCGAACGCCATCGGCGAATCCCTTTCGCGATTGATCGAGCATTCCGGAGCTGAAGTGATCCGCATCTGCTATCCGGCTGACATCGGGCTTCACATCGCCAAATCCGTTTGGGCTCTGCAGAAGAATTTGGACAAGATGCCGCACGACGGCGCGCCTATCGCCGAACGCACGGAATTCCTGGGCAAGATGTATGTCGAAGGCACTGCCGCTTACGAGGCTGACCCGGCCGCCAAGGATGATATCGACGCTCTGAATAAAGTCTTGTATGAAAGATCCAGCAAGGCCGTGAATGCCTTGTACGAGAAGGGGAGGAAATGGAGCTTAGATCATTTCGAATCGTTGTATGAGCTCCTCGGCACGAAGTTCGACGCGACTATTTTTGAAAGCGACATGGCGCCGGTTGGTTTGGCCATCGTGCGTGAATTCGCCAAGAAAGGTGTCTTCGAGGAAAGCGATGGAGCCGTCGTTTTCAAGGGCGAGAAGTACGGTCTGCATACGCGCGTCTTCATCAATTCGCACGCTCTGCCGACTTACGAGGCCAAGGAGATGGGCTTGAATACTACCAAGTTTGATAGGTATCCGGGCCTCTCGCAGTCCATCATCGTGACGGCGAACGAGCAGAATGAATATTTCAAGGTCGTGATCAAGGCGCTATCGCTCATAGATGAGAATGTCGGCTCGAAGACCATGCATATCGGTCACGGCATGATGAGATTCCAATCTGGGAAGATGTCTTCGCGCACGGGGAACTTAGTCACTGCGGAGACATTGATCGCCGAGATCAAATCCATGGTCATGGAGAAGATGGTTGGACGTGAATTCAGCGCCGAGGAAGCCGATCTGGTTTCCGACACAGTCGCCATCGCCGCCATCAAGTACACTATCCTGCGGCAGGGCATCGGCGGCGACATCATCTTCGATTCCGCCAAGTCGATCTCATTCGAAGGCGATTCCGGGCCGTATTTGCAGTACTCGGCGGTAAGGGCCAATTCGGTTTTAGAGAAAGCGAAGGGCACAGAACTTTTGAGGAGCCGTGCTGAAAATGTTGTTGTCATTCCCGCAAGCCGGAGCGAAGCGAAGGCGCAAGCGGGAATCCAGGGTCATACAACAAAGACACTGGATCCCCGCTTTCGCGGGGATGACACAGAATCCCACACTCTTCAATTGCCTGAAAAAGTCGGCTTACTCGAACGATTGATCATCCGTTTCCCAGACATCGCCGAGCGCGCACGACAGGAATACGCGCCACAGCATATCGCCAATTATCTGATCAATCTCGCTGGCGCCTTCAATGCTTTTTATGGCACGAGCGTGATTGTTGACGCGAAAGAACCGTTGTCGCCATATCGTATCGAGTTGACGAAGGTATTCTTAAAAACAATGACCGATGGCTTATGGCTGCTCGGGATCAAAGTGCCGAGGAGGATGTAGAAGATTGAAATACGGCCTGAATTGCCGTAAGCTGTACCCATGAACGACCCAAAACAGAAGGAGCCGCAGGCCAAATCTGCTCACGCCGAGCGCGAGGAACGCATCCTTGCGTCTTGGAAAGAGAAGGGGATATTCGAAAAGTCGCTGGAGAGTCCGCCAGCTGGCGGATCACCGGAAGGAGAGTTCGTTTTCTACGAAGGCCCGCCGACCGCCAACGGCCGACCGGCCCTGCATCACCTAGAAGCCCGCGCATTCAAGGACGCTATCCCGCGCTACAAGACCATGCGCGGCTATCACGTGCGCCGTAAGGGCGGCTGGGACACGCACGGCCTGCCGGTTGAGCTCCAGGTGGAGAAGGCCCTTGGGTTCAAGTCGAAGAAGGAGATCGAGACTTACGGCATCGACGGCTTTCAACGAGAAATGCAAGGAGAGCGTCTGGGACTACATCCGCGAATGGGAGAGCTTCACCGACCGCATCGGCTACTGGGTCGACCTCAAGCATCCCTACATCACCTACAATCCGGCTTACATGGAAGCGCTTTGGGGTATCATCAAGAAAGTCGATGACCAGAAATTGTTGTATAAAGACTACAAAGTCGTGCCATGGTGCCCGCGCTGTGGTACCGCTTTGTCTTCGCATGAATTGGCGCAAGGGTACGAAGACGTAAAGGATTTGGCGGTTACAGTCGAATTCAAAGTCAAAAGTCAAAAGGCAAAAGGCAAAATTGAAAGTCAAAATTCAAAAGTCGAAGGCACGATACCGACTTCATTATTGGCTTGGACGACGACGCCGTGGACTTTGCCGGGGAATGTGGGGCTTGGCGGTCGGATCAAAGTAAATACTTCGCATTATCATTTAGCAAGCTCGGCAAACCCGAAGAACTGGGTCCATATCTAAAGAATTATTCTTTTAAAGTTGGTGAAGTTTATATTGCTAGCGCTGATTTCTGGAATAAGTGTTTTAAGTTTGAAATCAAATCTGATCAGACACTTGGCAGTATCAATTTGGCAAAGGCGCTTATTCGCTGATGCTCAGTCAAATCATGTCGGTATCTCATACGAACCCCTTTATCCGTTCCTCAAAGACAATATCACTGGTCCAGAAAAGGAGAAGCTGGTGAATGCTTTCAAAGTCTATGCGGCCGATTTTGTGACGACGACTGATGGAACCGGCATCGTGCACATCGCGCCAATGTATGGCAATGATGATTTCGAGTTTGGGAACGAAGGTTGGATTGCCGAAATATCCATTTGGTCAATGAAGATGGGACTTTCAAGAAAGAAGCTGGATTCTTAGCAGGAAGATTCGTCAAAGAAAGGATGCGAAAGGCGAAGCGACGCTCGACATCGAAATCATCAAAGATCTGGCCACGTAGGAGGATTGCTGTTCGCGAAAGAAAAATACCAGCACTCCTATCCGTTCTGCTGGCGCTGTCACACGCCGCTCATCTACTTCGCTCGCGATTCTTGGTATATCAAGATGTCGGCTCTGCGAGACAAGCTGGTCAAGGAGAATGAAGGCATCAATTGGGAGCCGGAGCATATCAAGGAAGGCCGCTTCGGCGAATGGTTGCGCGAAGTCAAGGATTGGGCGATCTCGCGCGAGCGCTATTGGGGTACGCCTTTGCCTGTCTGGATCTGCGAGAAATGCCACGCCCGCAAGGTCGCCGGCTCGGTGGCGGACGTTTCGCGTAAGCCGCGCAATACCTATTACGTTATGCGGCATGGCGAGGCGGAGAATAATGTTGAAAATGTTTTAAATTCCGATCCTAAGAAGATATATAAACTTACGGAAAAAGGAAGAGCAGAAGCTTTGGCTTACGCAAAGTCCATTGGGGTGAAATTCGACCTTATATACAGTTCGCCTTTTGAGAGAACCAAAGAAACAGCCGAGATCGCTGCCGAAGCGGCCAATTATCCGAAAGATAATATAATCTTTGACGACCGACTTAAGGAAATGCAATTCGGCGAATTGGATGGCCAGCACAAGGAAGGTTATTCCGCATTGTTCCCAGAAAGAAGCCATTATTTCGAAGAATTAGCTAAAGGAGTCGAGAACAGAAATTCCGTCAAAAGCCGCGTCGGCGCGTTCTTGGATGACATGGAAAAAAGATTCGAAGGCAAGAAGATCCTAGTCGTAAGCCATGACGGACCTTTATGGATGATGGGCGCGGTCGCACAAGGGTATAACATCGATCAAACTTTAATCCTGAAGCCACAAGGTCAGGCATATCTGGAAAAGGGAGAAATTAGAAAGCTCGATTTCACGATCATGCCGCATAACGCCGAATACGAGCTCGACCTTCACAGGCCTTTCATAGATGAAGTCAGATTGCCGTGCGAGTGCGGGGGAGAGACGACGCGCGTCAAGGAAGTCATGGATGTCTGGTTCGATTCTGGCGGTATGCCGTTCGCGCAAGATCATGAGATAGGGTACAGGGGACAGGGTACAGAAAAAGTCAAAAGTCAAAAATCAAAAGTTAAAATTGAACCACACCCTGAACCCTGCACCCTGAACCCTGAACCCTTTCTCTACCCGGCGGATTTCATATCGGAAGCGATCGATCAGACGCGCGGGTGGTTTTACACTTTACATGCGATCGGGATCCTGATGGGCAAAGGCAAGGCTTACAAGAATGTCATCTGCCTTGGCCACCTCCTCGACGCCGAAGGCAAGAAGATGTCGAAGTCCGTGGGCAATATCGTGGATCCTTGGGTGGTCATGAATAAGTACGGCGTTGACGCCTTGCGTTTCTGGATGTACTCCGTGAATCAGCCGGGCGATTCCAAGAATTTCGACGAGAAGACGGTGGATGAGGTCGTCAAGAAGGTATTCAATCTGACGCTGAACGTGCTGTCGTTCTATGAGATGTACGCGGGGGAAGAAGCTAGGAGCCAGAAGCTAGGAGCTGGAAGTAAGTCGCAAAACCTCCTAGCTCCTAGCTCCAAGCTTCCAGCTTCTATTCACGTGCTTGATCGATGGATCATTGCGCGACTCAATCAATTGATTGCGACAGTGACTGCCACGGACTTCGACATCTTCTTGCCTTCGGCGTCGAGGAGGTGGCCGGGCAGATCGACATTCTTGTAAGCCTTGCCTTTGCCCATCAGGATCCCGATCGCATGTAGAGTGTAAAACCACCCGCGCGTTGATCGATCGCTTCCGATATGAAATCCGCCGGGTAGAGAAAGGGTTCAGGGTTCAGGGTGCAGGGTTTAGGGTGTGGTTCAATTTTAACTTTTGATTTTTGACTTTTGACTTTTTCTGTACCCTGTCCCCTGTACCCTATCTCATGATCTTGCGCGAACGGCATACCCCAGAATCGAACCAGACATCCATGACTTCCTTGACGCGCGTCGTCTCTCCCCCGCACTCGCACGGCAATCTGACTTCATCTATGAAAGGCCTGTGAAGGTCGAGCTCGTATTCGGCGTTATGCGGCATGATCGTGAAATCGAGCTTTCTAATTTCTCCCTTTTCCAGATATGCCTGACCTTGTGGCTTCAGGATTAAAGTTTGATCGATGTTATACCCTTGTGCGACCGCGCCCATCATCCATAAAGGTCCGTCATGGCTTACGACTAGGATCTTCTTGCCTTCGAATATTTTTTCCATGTCATCCAAGAACGCGCCGACGCGGCTTTTGACGGAATTTCTGTTCTCGACTCCTTTAGCTAATTCTTCGAAATAATGGCTTCTTTCTGGGAACAATGCGGAATAACCTTCCTTGTGCTGGCCATCCAATTCGCCGAATTGCATTTCCTTAAGTCGGTCGTCAAAGATTATATTATCTTGGATAATTGGCCGCTTCGGAGTTAAATCGGCTGTTTCTTTGGTTCTCTCAAAAGGCAAATGTATATAAGGTCGAATTTCACCCCAATGGACTTTGCGTAAGCCAAAGCTTCTGCTCTTCCTTTTTCCGTAAGTTTATATATCTTCTTAGGATCGGAATTTAAAACATTTTCAACATTATTCTCGCCTCGCCATGCCGCATAACGTAATAGGTATTGCGCGGCTTACGCGAAACGTCCGCCACCGAGCCGGCGACTTTGCGGGCGTGGCATTTCTCGCAGATCCAGACAGGCAAAGGCGTACCCCAATAGCGCTCGCGCGAGATCGCCCAATCCTTGACTTCGCGCAACCATTCGCCGAAGCGGCCTTCCTTGATATGCTCCGGCTCCCAATGGACGCCTTTGTTCTCCTTGACCAGCTTGTCTCGCAGGGCCGACATCTTGATATACCAAGATCGCGGGCGAAGTAGATGAGCGGCGTGTGACAGCGCCAGCAGAACGGATAAGAATGAGTATGATTTTTCTTGTCGAAAAGTAGTTTCCTACTAGCCAAATCTTTGATTATTTCAACTGCAACGCCTTCATCTTTGACAAATTTTCCTGATAAGAATCCCATCTTCTCATTAA
>CAVYBN010000002.1:0-15482 GCA_963766795.1 Candidatus Parcubacteria bacterium
TTTCAAGAAAGAAGCTGGATTCTTAGCTGGAAGATTCGTCAAAGAAAAGGACGCGAAAGGCGAAGCGACGCTCGACATCGACATCATCAAGGATCTGGCCACGAGAGGATTGCTGTTCGCGAAAGAAAAATACCAGCACTCCTATCCGTTCTGCTGGCGCTGTCACACGCCGCTCATCTACTTCGCTCGCGATTCTTGGTATATCAAGATGTCGGCTCTGCGCGACAAGCTGGTCAAGGAGAATGAAGGCATCAACTGGGAGCCGGAGCATATCAAGGAAGGCCGCTTCGGCGAATGGTTGCGCGAAGTCAAGGATTGGGCGATCTCGCGCGAGCGCTATTGGGGTACGCCTTTGCCTGTCTGGATCTGCGAGAAATGCCACGCCCGCAAAGTCGCCGGCTCGGTGGCGGACGTTTCGCGTAAGCCGCGCAATACCTATTACGTTATGCGGCATGGGCAAGCCGAAAATAACGCTGAAGGCATATTGAATTCTGATCCGTCGAAAGAATTCCATCTGACTGAACTTGGTCGCAGCCAGACAAAAAAGACAGCCGCTGATTTCAAAGGGAAAATAGATATGATCTTCTCTTCTCCATTGCTTCGTACTAAGGAGACAGCCGAGGTCTTTGCCGAAAGCATCGGTTACGATAAGAGCCAGATCAAATACGATGACCGTATTCGCGAGATGGGCATGGGCGAATTCGAAGGCATCAACGATGGGCGGCTCAACAATCTATACAAAACCCGCGAGGGCTTTTTTACCGGCACTGAAAAAGGCACCGAAAGCCGCAATCAGATGAAGATCCGCACAGGCTCATTCATCGAAGAGGTCGATTCCAAATATCAAAGCAAGAGCATCCTGATCGTAAGCCATGAAGCGCCATTATGGATGCTTGAATCTGCCGCGAATTCCCTCGACATTCAAGGCTCTTTGGATTTGAAACCAGCTGGCGAAGCATATCTAATGAACGCCGAACTTAAAAAGCTCGACTTCACGATCATGCCGCACAACGCCGAATACGAGCTCGACCTTCACAGGCCTTTCATAGATGAAGTCAGATTGCCGTGCGAGTGCGGAGGCGAGATGAATCGCGTCAAGGAAGTCATGGATGTCTGGTTCGACAGCGGCAGCGATGCCGTTCGCGCAAGATCAGGGTACAGGGTATAGGGTACAGGGTACAGAAGAAGTCAAAAGTCAAAAGTCAAAAGTCAAAATTGAATCGCACTCTGCACCCTGCACCCTGAACCCTGAACCCTTTCTCTACCCGGCGGATTTCATATCGGAAGCGATCGATCAGACGCGCGGGTGGTTCTACACTTTGCACGCGATCGGGATCCTGATGGGCAAAGGCAAGGCTTACAGGAATGTCATCTGTCTCGGCCATCTCCTCGACGCCGAAGGCAAGAAGATGTCGAAGTCCGTGGGCAATATCGTGGATCCTTGGGTGGTCATGAATAAGTACGGCGTTGACGCCTTGCGTTTCTGGATGTACTCCGTGAATCAGCCAGGAGATTCCAAGAATTTCGACGAGAAGACGGTGGATGAGGTCGTGAAGAAGGTCTTCAATCTGACGCTGAACGTGCTGTCGTTCTATGAGATGTACGCGGGGGAAGAAGCTAGGAGCCAGAAGCTAGGAGCTGGAAGTAAGTCGCAAAACCTCCTAGCTCCTAGCTCCAAGCTTCCAGCTTCTATTCACGTGCTTGATCGATGGATCATTGCGCGACTCAATCAATTGATTGCGACAGTGACTGAAGGACTGGATGCTTACAAGTTCTTCGAGCCGACGCGAGCTATCCGCGATTTTGTGGCTGACCTCTCACAGTGGTATCTACGCCGCTCGCGCGATCGCTTCAAAGGCGATGATTTGAATGACAAACAGGGGGCTTTGGCGACCACGCGATTCGTGTTGACGGAATTCTCAAAGGTGTTGGCGCCATTCACGCCGTTCTTAGCCGAGGAGATCTACGGACGCGTTGGCGGGCCGTTGGAAAGCGTGCATTTGGAGGCGTGGCCTGAAGTAAATTCAAAACTCAAAACTCAAAATTCAAAACTTATTGAAGACATGGAAATGGTCAGAAGCATATCCTCAAAAGGATTGGAGGCGAGAATGACGGCGAAGATCAATGTGCGGCAACCGCTTCAAAAACTCAAAATTCAAAACTCAAAATTCAAAACTTTCGATTCAAGTTTGATTGAATTGATCAAAGATGAGGTGAATGTTAAGGAAGTCGTCTTCAATGATTCGATTTCGACTGATGTTCAATTGGACACAACGATCGGTGCCGAGCTCAAAGAAGAAGGCGAACTACGAGAGCTTCTAAGGAAAATCCAGGATCTGCGCAAAGAAAAAGGATTGTCAGTCGGCGATCCGGCGGTTTTAATCGTTACTGAAGATTTGAAACCATTGGTCAGTAAGTATGAATCACAAATAAAGAAAGCCACCGGTTTATCTGGCGTTGAATTTGGCGGAGAATTGAGGCTCAAGTAAGTCATTATTTCACTACACCCTATACCCTGAACCCTGTACCCTTGCTTCTCAATGCATCCCATCCACACCACGCCCGGTTTCATCATCGATTCGCGGCCTTACGGCGAAGCGGGGAAGCTCATCTCGATATTCACGCGCGACTTCGGGCTGGTCACGACGAGCGCCTCCGGCATCCGATTTGAGAAGTCGAAATTGCGATACCATTCACAGGACTATTCATTCGGCTCATTCTCTCTCGTGCGCGGCAAGGAGTTGTGGAGGCTGACGAGCGCAGTTGATTCTCCTGTTATTCCGGCCCCCGGCCTTCGCCGAGGGCAGGCTCCGGCCGGAATCCAGGATGAAATGATTAAGCCAAATGGAAAAACACTGGATCCCCGCTTTCGCGGGGATGACAATGAAAACTCGCAAGCCCTGATCGCACGCATCGCTCTGTTGCTTCGCCGCCTGCTTCACGGTGAAGAGGCGAATCCTAGCTTATTCGAATGCGTCGAGAACGCCGTGAGTTTCATTCACGAGAGCGATCCAAAGGCTTTGGATGAAGAACGATTGGAGACCCTAGAGTCATTGATTGTCATTCGTATTATGCATAGATTGGGCTACATCGGCGACACCACTGATTTGAATGGACACATTGTTTCACTGGAATTGAACGCTGCATTGCTTGACGAGCTTAAAGAGAGAAGGCTTTCAATGAACAGCCATATCAACAAAGCCTTGAAGGAGTCACATCTTTGAAGAAATCACTGGAAAATCTCAAGATCCAAATCACAAATTCCAGAAAAGCTCCAAAACTCAATAATCAAAAGGGCGCATTGATTTTTTGGGATTTGAATATTGGGATTTTTCTGGAATTTGTGATTTGAAATTTGGAATCTTGCCGATTTCAAGGTACAATAATGAAGTGCCTCCGGATGATCAACACAACCGCATCGACGATCTGAACCGCTCGCTCTACTCGAGGAACGCGCCGGACGTGCGCACCAGGAGGAAGCTGCGCTTCTCCGGGCAAGTTTCTCGACGTCAAGAGCGATTGGAAGGAGCCGGAAGAGAAGCCCGCGCCGGTCGTCCTCAACAAAGCCTACGAAGACCATTCCATGTCATTCTTCACCAAGCTCCTGATCGTCTCCATCATATTCTGCGTGCTCGCCGTCAGCGCCGGCGCGTACATATTCCTCCACGGCGCCAACTTCATCTCCGCCAACAATATAGCGATCGCCATGAATGGCCCGGTCTCCATCTCGGCCGGTTCGCCGCTCTCGCTCGACATCACCGTCACCAACAAGAACAACGTGGCTCTGCAAACCGCCGATCTGGCCGTGAATTTCCCGGCTGGAACGACTGATCCGACCGACACGACGAAGTCACTGCAGCAATTCCAAGAGACTCTGGGTGACATCGCGCCGGGCGCCTCCGTTACCAAAACAGTCGATGCCGTGATCTTCGGCGAAGAGAATCTCCAGAAGCAGATCACCGCCACGGTGACTTACGGCATCAAGGGCTCTTCGGCGGTCTTCACCAAGACGGAGAGCTACGACGTGCTCATCAATTCCTCGCCGGCCACGCTGTCGGTCTCTTCCTTGAAGGAAGTCACATCCGGTCAGTCTCTCGACATGACGGTAGACTTCAAGTCCAATTCAGCTTCTGTCTTGAAGAGCGTGCTCGTCAGAGCCGCTTATCCGTTCGGCTACGCGTTCACTTCATCTTCGGTCGCGCCGAAATCAGGCAACAATGTCTGGGTCTTGGGCGACGTGCCGGCCGGCGGCCATCGTTCCTTCGTCATCCATGGCACGCTCTCCGGGGAAGACAGCGACATCCGGGCTTTCCACTTCTCGGCCGGAGCGCAGAACCCGGGTTCTCCGTCGGAGATCGGCACTCCTTACGCCGAAACCGAGCAGGATATCGCCATACAGAAATCTTTCATTTCGCTGGCTCTGGGTTTCGACAATGATTCATCGGCGAGAGATTACACGCCTCAAACAGGGCGTCCCGTAGAGGTCAGCATACCTTGGCAGAACAATCTCCCGGAGCCCTTGTCCAACATGATCGTGACCGCGCACCTGTCCGGCTCGGCTTACGACAGCTCGCAAGTCAGCGCCAGTGGGGGATATTTCCGCTCGGCCACCAATGACATCGTCTGGAGCCAGCAGACCGATCCCGAGCTGGCGACGGTCGCCGCCGGAGGCTCGGGCACGCTATCTTTCTCCGTGACGCCAGCGGTCAACGCTTCGTCGGGAACACAGACCGTCAACCCTGAATTGACGGTATCGGTCAGCGCCACTGTCGACCGCGCGCAGGAGACGGGCGTTTCCGGGCAGACCGGGGCAGTGTCCAGGAATATCAAGCTATCTTCGAACATCTCTCTGTCCGGACGGGTCGTCCGGACCATCGGGCCTTTCGTGAATAGCGGATTCATGCCGCCCAAGGTCGACCAGAAGACGACTTATACGGTCGTCTGGACGGTCGATAATACCTCGAATGCCGCGAGCGGCGCGCAAGTCATCGCGACCCTGCCGCCCTATGTGACTTGGCTCGGCCAGACCAGTCCTTCGACCGAGAATGTCTCGTATGACCAGCCCAGCGGCACGATCACCTGGAATGTCGGCGCGGTCCCGACTTATACGAATGGGACTTCCGGCAGACGAGAATTAGATTTCCAAATCTCTCTCCAGCCGAGCTTGAATCAAGCCGGCACGGTGCCGACCATAGTCAATCAGGCGGCCTTGACGGCGACCGACCAATTCACTGGCGCGTCGCTCTCCGACACCCAACAGCCTTTGACCACCAGCTTCAGCACCGACCCGGGCTTCCAAGGCGGGAATGAGGTAGTGGGGAAGTAGAAGCGATTGACAGACGTCGTGCAGATTGCTTTAATAGTCTCTGAACGCATTGTAGCCGGTTCCTTCAATCAGTTCCTCCTGCTTTGTGTTTACGCGTCCGTTCCAGTCTGGCTCTGTTACATGCTGTTCGTTCCAGAGGGACCAGCGGGGACGGACGCGGTGTTCTTTTAAGGATTTTCTCATTTTTTGTGCCAGACCCCATTTCCAAAGCCGTGCTTTATTTTGGCCCCGCGCTGTCTAGCGATTCTTCTCGTCTGTTCCTGGTTAACCTCCTTCCAGACGAGTGATAGAACGCAGATGGCGCCGGGGCCTTTTTTGATATACAATGCACTCTATGAATAAAGAAAAGATTATGGGCGATGCCCGCATGGAATCCATAGTTTCACTCTGCAAACGCAGGGGTTTTATCTTCCAAGGGTCGGAGATCTACGGCGGATTTGCCGGTACCTATGATTTTGGCCCGTACGGCGTTGAATTGCGGCGCAATGTGGTCGACGCTTGGGTTAACGCCATGAAGGAGCATGACAACATAGCTCTGCTGGACTCGAGCATCTTCACTGCTGCCAAGGTGTGGGAAGCCAGCGGGCATGTGTCCGGTTTTTCAGATCCTCTGGTCATTTGCAATGAATGCCACACAAAACATCGAGCTGACCATCTTTTGGAAGCCGCCGGCGTTAGGGCTGATGAAAAGATGACGGAAGAACAGATCAACAAGATTTTCGATGATAATCGCGCGCAAATAAAATGCCCGGTTTGTGGCAAGAAGGATTTTGGGAAGATTCACGCCAAGAATCTCCTGGCCACATCGACACTCGGAAACTTTGAGGAAGGCGACGGAGACGTCTTATCTCCGCGGAGAGACCGCTCAAGGAATTTTCATCAATTACAAGAACGTTCTTGACACTGGATCTTATTCGATACCGTTCGGTATCGCTCAAGTCGGCAAAGCTTTCCGCAACGAGATAAGCCCGAGGCAATTCCTGTTCCGCAAACGCGAGTTCGAACAAATGGAGATGCAGTACTTCGTGAATCCGAAAGAGGCACCTGCGGCATACGGAGAATGGAGAAAAGAGCGGATGTCGTATTATGAGAGGCTCGGGATCAAAAAAGGAAAATTACGCTGGAAACAACACGACAATCTGGTATTTTACGCCAAAGAAGCTTGGGACATACAATATGAATTCCCGTTCGGTTGGGATGAGCTTGAGGGTATTCATTATCGAGGCGATTATGATCTAAGCCAGCATCAGAAGTTTTCCGGCGTGGATTTATCAGCGTATGACGAAGAGACAAAAACGCGTTTTATTCCCCATGTGGTCGAAACTTCCGCAGGCGTTGACAGAACCATGCTCATGGTCTTGGCTGACGCTTACGACGAAGATGAGATGGGAGGTGAGAAGCGCATTGTCTTGCGTTTTGCTCCCAATATGGCGCCGGTCAAAGTCGCGGTCTTTCCGCTTCTCCGAAATAAACCCCAATTAGTCGAGAAAGCCCGCGAAATCTACAAGATGATAAAAAAAGTTATCCCAGCCGCAAAATTCGACGACAACGGCAATATCGGCAAGCGCTATCGCCGCCAAGACGAGATCGGCACGCCGTTCTGCGTGACTGTGGATTTCGATACCATTGAAAAGAATGCCGGCGTTACGGTTCGTGATAGGGATAGCGGGAAGCAGGAGAGGGTGGGGGAAAAAGAAATACTTGATTATTTGATACAAAAAATTAAATAGTCCCGGTTACTTCCTCGGAACCCCTAGATCCTTACATATATTCTTCGCCAGGAAATCATCTATCTCATTGTGTCTGGGAACGGACGAAGTCCGCTTTGATACGGTATTCATGAACACCGAATGTTTCGCGCCTTCGCGTACAAGGCGGCAGCGATACCGCTCGATATGGCGGATGAGGTCAATACGCTTCATGGGTTTAAGCTGGCAGAGTTATATTGATCAGTTCACGCCTAGCTAGATGATTCCTCTTGAGTTGTGATCGCGATGAAGCGCGATTGGTTTCAAGAATGAGCAAAAGCGCCTCCTGCAGATTTTCGCGGGCTTCTTTGAGGGTTTTGCCCTGCGTGTTCACGCCCGGGATCTCTTCGATCCAGGCAACGAACCAATTCTTGGTTTTCCTATATATGGCTGTGAACTGATTCTTTGTGGTCATACCCGCCAATTCTATCAGCTAAAGCTTTCTAGTCAATCTGTTGGTGCCCTTTTTTATCTGGTATAGTGTACCTATGCACATAAAGAAACTCTCCCACTGCTGCATGGTCATCGACGTCAAAGGCTCTGACGGCAAACAGCGCCGCATCCTGACTGATCCCGGCTCTTATTCGATCGAAGAGCACGACAAAGTGAAGCATGCCGACATCGTGCTCATCACGCACGAGCATCAGGATCATTTTCATATAGAATCATTGAAGGCTCTCTTGAAGCGCGCGCCTGACGCTTCCATATTCACGAACGACACCGTCGGCGAGATGCTGGCCAAAGAGGGGATCGAGCATCATGTCATGGAGCACGGCGATGTCGTTGATCACAAAGGCATTCACATCGAAGCCTACGGCAAGAAGCACGCGCTCCTGCACAAGAGCATCCCACAATCATCGAATGTCGGCTTTTTCATCGAGAATAAATTGTTCTTTCCGGGCGACGCATTCACGGACCCGAAGAAACCGATCAATGTCATGGCTCTGCCTGTCGCTGGTCCTTGGACGAAGATGTCAGAACCTATCGATTATGCGCTGGAATTGAAGCCGCGCATGGCATTCCCGGTGCATGACGGCGAAGGAGGCGGCGGTTTTCGGAACATGTTCATCGAAAAGATCCTAGGCCAGAACGGCATTGAGTTTGTGAAGCTCGAAGACGGGGGAGAGATGGATATTAATTGATTCGATTAAGATATGATCACCTTGTCACCCCCGCGAAAGCGGGGGTCCAGGGTCGATCAACTATTTAAAGTGATAATACCCTGGATTCCCGCCTTCGCGGGAATGACACAAACCGATGCTGATTATACTAATCAATGCTTTTCTGCTACATTAAGACTATGAAATTCACAAAGACAGTCCTTCCCAATGGCTTGCGCATCATCACCGTCCCCATGGCCGACAATCCGTCGGTGACCGTCTTGGTCATGGTCGAAGCCGGATCTAAATATGAGACCAAGGAGATAAGCGGCATATCGCATTTCCTGGAGCACATGGTCTTCAAGGGCACGCCGCGGCGGCCGAAGGCGAGCGATATCAGCCGCGAGCTCGATTCGATCGGCGCGCATTTCAATGCCTTCACTTCGCAGGAATACACCGGCTATTATGCAAAAGCCGACACGCGTCATCTCGATTCCGTCATCGACATCATCGCCGACATGTACCAGAATCCGCTCTTCGACCAAGGCGAGATGGCCAAAGAAAAAGGCGTCATCACCGAAGAATTGAGGATGTACAACGATTTGCCGCAGCAGCACGTACAGGAAGTCATGGCTGCTCTGCTCCACGGCGATCAGCCGGCCGGTTGGTCTGTCATCGGCACGGAGAAGACCATCGCATCGTTCTGCCGCGAGGACCTCGTCAAGTATCGCGCCGGGCATTACGTGAGCTCGGCTACGACCGTCATGGTGGCCGGCTCATTCGACGAAAGCACGATCGTTTCCAAGCTGGAAAAAGCTTTTGCCGGCATGTCAGTGGCGCGAAAGCATCCCAAATTGCCAGTCCATGAATTCCAAGACAAGCCGGCTCTCAAGATCGAAGCCAAGCAGACCGACCAGACGCACCTCGTCATCGCATTAAGAACCTTTCCGATCGGCGACCGGCGCATGCCGGCCATGCAAGTCCTTTCCACCGTTCTCGGCGGCAGTATGAGCTCGCGGCTGTTCTCGAAGATGCGCGACGAGCTCGGCATCTGCTATTACGTCCGCGCGGCGCACGATCCATCGACCGACCACGGCGACCTATCGATCTCCGCCGGCGTGGATAATTCCCGCGTCGATGAAGCCATTAAGGTCATCCTGTCCGAATGCGCCCGCATGAAGAGCCAGCCGGTCCCGGCCGATGAATTGAAGAAAGCCAAGGACTACATCTCCGGCACGACCATGCTCGAATTGGAGACCTCCGAAGCCCGCGCCGAATTCGTCGGCTATCAGGAGATCTTGAAGAAGAAGATCGAATCGCCGGACGAGCTCATCGCCAAGCTGAATGCCGTCACCGCGGCCGACGTCGTTAAGCTCGCCAAGGAGATCTTCGTCGATGCCGGTCTCAATCTGGCATTGATCGGCAAGACTGAAGAAAAGGCGATCAAGCCGATCTTGAAGTTCTAATAAGAGCAAATGGATATTCTAATTTAACCTGATTAATCGAGTTTCTTAATTAATATCTAAGATCTAAGTCCTAATCCCTAATAAATGTCTAAACCCTAATTGATGCGCTAGGGTTTGGATATTTTTTGCCTTAGTCATTTATTAGAAATTAGGCCTTAGGACTTAGGATTTCTCTAAGAATAAGGTTGATTAGGATTATCAATACTAGTCTCTGCTTCGATTTTAATCGAGTCAAATGGTGGAAATGACCTGATTGCGCTACAATATGCCCATGCAGGAATCTCCCGCCAAAAGCCGCCTGTCCATCTCGACCGGGACCATCATCAGGTTCTTCATGGCCGTCATCCTCATCCTTCTTCTCTATCGCATCCTGGACATACTTCTAGTCGTCATCGCCGCGACTATATTCGCCTCGGCCATCGAGCCCGGCATCCGGCGACTCAAGCGCTACCATATCCACCGCGTCTTGGGCGTCATCCTCGTCTATCTCACGATCGCCGCGCTTCTCGTATTGTTCGTCCTGTTCTTCGTGCCGGTGGTCGGCAATGACCTGATCTCATTCCTGAACACCGTGCCGCGCACCATCCCGCTCGAGGAGCTTTGGAGCCCGTTCCAATCCATGGGCGTCGGCTCGACCGCCATAGCGCCGGGCACCATCTCATTGTCGGATTTCGTGAATGGCCTGCAGTCGCTCATCGTCGGTAGCTCGACCGGAGCCATCCAGACCGCCTCGCTCATCTTCGGCGGCGTCTTCGGCCTCATCCTGATCGTCGTCCTCTCGTTCTATCTGGCCGTGCAGGAGGAAGGCGTCTCCGATTTCCTGCGCATCATCACTCCGGTCAAGCACCATGCCTACATCATCGATCTTTGGCAGAGATCCCAGCGCAAGATCGGCTACTGGCTGCAGGGCCAGATCGTCCTCGGCGTGGTCATCGGCGTCCTGGTCTATCTGGTGCTCATGGTCGTCGGCATCCCGCACGCTCTTGTCCTGGCGCTTCTGGCCGCCGTCTTCGAGATCATCCCGGTCTTCGGGCCGATCATCAGCTCGGTGCCGGCCATCCTGATCGCCTTCGCCGACAAAGGCATCGGCACCGGCCTCCTCCTCGTCGGCCTCTACATCATCATCTACCAATTCGAGAGCCAGCTCTTCTATCCGCTGGTCGTCAAGAAGGTCGTCGGCATCTCTCCGATCGTGGTCATCCTGGCTTTGGTCATCGGAGCCAAGCTGGCTAGGCGTACTCGGTGCCTTGATCGCCGTGCCGCTCTCGGCGGCGCTCATGGAATACGTTCACGACATCGAGAAATATAAGAAAGCCGAGGTGGCGGAGAGGGCTTCGGCGGAGAGAGCTGCGGCTGAAAAATCTTTGAGTTAAAACTGTTTTGATGAGGCAAAATCTCGATGTATTTTTCTTAGTGGCAAAATCGGCCATATCCCTGTACACTTATTTGCATGCCCAAGAATAAGGAAACGGCTGCCAAGGAGTCTTTCTATATTACCACTCCCATCTACTACCCCAATGCAAAGTTGCATATGGGCCATGCGTATTCGACGACCATATCGGATATCCTAGCTCGACATAACAGACTGATTGGTAAGGAGACATATTTTTTGACTGGCGCGGACGAGAATACGGAAAAGGTCGTAAGGGCTGCTCAGACAGTTGGAAAGCCTGTCGGTGAATATCTTGATGGCATCATTGAAGGTTTCAGAGATCTTTATAAGAAGTTGGACATCTCTTACGATCAATTCATTCGAACTACGGATGAGAAGGCTCATTGGCCGGGCGCCGTGGAGTTTTGGAAAAGGATGGCAGCCAAAGGGGACATCGAAAAACGCTCTTACGAAGGCCTGTATTGCGTAGGTCACGAATCCTTCATAACTGAAAAAGATCTTGTTGACGGCAAATGTCCTGAGCACAGAGAAGAACCCCAGCGCATCAAAGAAGAAAATTATTTCTTCAAGCTTTCGAAATATACAGATCAAGTGCGGATGATAATCGAGAGTGGGCAGATTGAGGTGCTTCCGGTCTCGAGAAAAAATGAGATACTATCGCTTCTGAAGCATGGCTTGGAAGACGTGAGCTTCTCGCGGCCATCCGAAAAAATGACGCTTGGTATCCCTGTTCCCGGCGACCCCTCTCAAAAGATATACGTATGGTGCGACGCGCTTACGAATTATGTGACAGCTCTCGGATTCGGCCGGGAAGATCATAAGCTCTATGACGCATTCTGGCCAGCGAACGTGCATGTCATCGGCAAGGATATCCTGCGTTTCCACGCCGCTATCTGGCCGGGTATGCTGTTATCTGCCGGCTTACCTCTGCCAAAAAAGCTCTTGGTCCATGGGCTTATCACATCAGGTGGCCTAAAGATGTCTAAAACGCTGGGAAATGTGATTGATCCTTTAGCCTTAGTCGATGAATATGGTACTGATGCAGTGCGGTATTATCTCGCCAGGCACATTTCTCCATTTGAAGACGGAGATCTTACATTGGAATCGTTCCGCGAGGCATACAACGCCGGGCTGGCTAACGGCATCGGCAATCTTACCAGCCGCATCCTCAAGATGGCGCAAGACAACCTCGATGGTCCAGTAGAAGTTCCGCCGAATACGATCCCTGATGATTTCAAGGCCGCCATGGAGTCGTTCAACATTCAAGCCGCGGCGAACATTGTTTGGAAACATATCTCTGATGCCGACCAGATCATCCAATCACAGGCGCCTTTTAAGCTGGTTAAGACTGACAAGCCGGCAGCTATTAAGGTCATTCAAGATCTGTGCGTACGTCTGTATTCAATCGGCCGCATGTTGAATCCAATAATGCCCGAAACTTCGGAGGCGATTAGGACTCTAGTCGAAGCGAATAAAATGCCTGCTGAGCCATTATTCGCCAGAAAATGATCACGGAGGTCGAACCTCCGTATGCGAATTTGCCCGACATTAAGAACGATGGCTCTAGGCCATCGTAATTTTCTTAATGATTATTTTAACTTTTCTTCACGAAAATTTTAACTTTTCTTATAGGTTTCTTTAACTACTCCGTGATAGCGTTATGGTGCTTCGCCATTCATGCTCTTGCGCGAAGCGAGGAAGCGTGATAGTCTCGAGTGGTATTAACAAATAATCGCAGTAAGTCCCGCGCGCCCCGATCCCCATCGGGACAGACGGGTTCGGTGAGGATCATTCCAAGCCGACCACTGACTGCACAACAATGGACGAAACCATTCGAGAACGATTGCCGGTCTATGAGATAGGATACCTCATAGCCGGAGTGCCGGAAGAGCGCGTGCCGGCCGAGGCCGACGCGATAAAGAAGCTGGTCGCGGATGCCGGAGCCGTGACGATCGCGGAAGAAGCGCCGCGTTCGGAGCGCCTGGCCTACGTGATGCGCAAGAAGACAGTTGCCGGTTCCTATGACGCTTATGATACGGCTGATTTCGGCTGGATCAAGTTCGAGGTCGGATCGGACAAGATCGAAGCTTTGAAGAAGGCCGTCGAAGCCGTCCCGTCGGTCCTGCGCATGCTCCTCGTCACGACCGTGCGCGAGAACACCTATCTGGGCAAGCGCGTGCCGGCCGCGGCTTCATTCGCGCCGTCTGCCATAGCGCGGAAAGCGCCGCTTGCCAGCCTGCCGGAAGGGCCGTACGTGCCAGCGGAACCCAAGAAAGAGGCCGCGCCGGCCGTCCCAGCCTCCGTCGAAGAGATGGACAAGAGCATCGACGAAATGGTAAAGGAAGCTTGATGTTTCCAGTTAAAAGTTCGATAATCAACATGCAGAATTCAAATCAAATTCAAATTCTAGGCTTTTGCGCCAAATTTTGACTTTTGCCTTTTGACTTTTGCCTTTCAATCACATGTTTCTAAACAAAGCATTCATCATCGGAAATCTGACCCGCGATCCGGAGCTCAAAGCTCTGCCTTCGGGTACCAAGGTCGCCAGTTTCGGCTTGGCTACCAACAGGTTCTATAAGGACAAGGACGGCAATCGCCAAGAGATCGCCGACTTCCATAACATCGTGGCTTTCGGCCGGATCGGCGAGCTTGCCGCGCAGTATCTCAAGAAGGGCTCGCAGGCTCTCGTCGAAGGCCGCATCCAGACCAGGAATTGGGATGACAAGGACGGCAAGAAGAATTATCGCACCGAGATCGTCGCCGACAATATCCAATTCGGCTCGCGCGGCGGCGGAGGCAGTTCGGCTGGAAGCAGCGCTTCAGCCAAGGGCGACAAGGCTGCTACGGAGGCTGTTGGAGAGCCAAATGAAAAAACTGGCGAAGCCATAGAGTATCCGCAGGACAATATCAATCCGGACGACATACCATTCTAGGGAAAGTATAAAAGTATTAAAGTATTAAAGTATTAAGGTATAAAGGTATAAAAGCATAAACACAAACATGAAAAAGCAATGTTACTTCAGCCAGCATAATATCAAGCACATCGACTACAAGGACACCGAGGTCCTGCGGCGTTTTCTGAATCCGCACGGCCGCATGATCAATCGCAGCCGCACCGGCATATGCGCCAAGTACCAGCGAGAAGCTCGCTACCGCCGTGAAGCGCGCGCGATTCATGGGCCT
Source organism: Candidatus Parcubacteria bacterium (assembly GCA_963766795.1). Classification (GTDB taxonomy): domain Bacteria; phylum Patescibacteriota; class Minisyncoccia; order Phycocordibacterales; family PALSA-1337; genus C7867-002. Next base: position 14,217 of record CAVYBN010000002.1, read on the forward strand.
TCTCCCTTATGTCGCCAAGTAATTAACCGAATACATCCATGTCAATTAAGAAAACAAAACCAGCCGTATCTCGCGAAACGGCAGGGAAGGTTGCTGCACCATGCATCTGCTCCCGCAGCAAAGCCCGTATCACAATCAAAATCCCCTGAATCTTCAAAGCCCAATGCGTCCAGTTTTGATCGCGAGACGCGCCCCGGCTTCCGTGAAGCCGAATCAGAATCAAACCCCGCTTCGCCTGCCGCCAAAGCCAAGTCGGCCGCGGATGTCGCGAGCGCGCTCGATGCCATCCGCGTCAAGTTCGGCGAGGATTCCATCATGAAGCTCGGCGACAAGCCCAAGGTCAATATCGGTGCCATCTCGACCGGCTCGATCGGTCTCGACGCCGCTCTCGGCATCGGAGGCTTGCCGTGCGGCCGCATCATCGAGATCTTCGGCCCTGAATCGTCCGGCAAGACCACGCTCGCTCTCCACGTCGTGGCCGAAGCCCAGAAGAAGGGCGGCGTCTGCGCCTACATCGACGCCGAACACGCCATGGATCCCGATTATGCCCGCAAGATCGGCGTCAAAGTCGACGACCTTCTCATATCCCAGCCGGATACGGGCGAACAGGCCCTCGAGATCGTCGACAGCCTTATCCGCACCGGCAAGATGGACGTCGTCGTCATCGACTCCGTGGCCGCGCTCACGCCCAAAGCCGAGATCGAGGGCGACATGGGCGCGTTCCATGTCGGCACGCAGGCGCGCCTGATGTCGCAAGCCCTGCGCAAATTGACCGCCATCGTCGCCAAGTCCAAGACCGTCGTCATCTTCATCAACCAGATCCGCATGCAGATCGGCGTGATGTTCGGCAATCCCGAGACCACGCCCGGCGGCAAGGCGCTCAAATTCTACGCCTCCGTGCGCCTCGACATCCGCCGCATCGCCCAGATCAAGAAAGGCGAGGAAGTCATGGGCGGCCGCAGTCCGCGTCAAGGTCGTCAAGAATAAGGTCGCCGCGCCGTTCAAGCAGACCGAATTCGATCTGATGTACAACGAAGGCATCAGCCAGGAAGGGGAGATCATCGCCCTCGGCGAGAAGTTCGCCATCCTCGAGCATTCCGGCTCTTCCTACAAATACAACGGCGAATCCCTCGGCCGCGGCTACGATGCCACCCGCCAATTCCTCAAAGAGAACTCCAAAAGTCCGCGCCGAGATCCTCGGCAAGATCAGCGCCAAGCTGAACGAGGCGTAGAGATTGATTTATAAAATTAAGCTTGTAAACATCA
>CAVYBN010000003.1:0-13473 GCA_963766795.1 Candidatus Parcubacteria bacterium
CTTGCTCTTCGCTTCATCCTTCATATCAATGAGAGCGTCCTTCGCCGTCGACACCGACCTCCACTTGAAAGGCGTGCCCGGAGCGATCTCTTTTTCCTCGACTCGATAGAGCGTCTCGGTGCGGAGGAGGCAGTCGGACAGATAGACGGTGCGCCGCGCGCGGCGATTCACGGTCTCAAGGACATGCCGGGCGTCGATGTACGGCGCTCTTTGCGATATCCAGCCGCGGGCGTTCTCGCGTTCGATCACGACTGTTTCGATGTCAGCGCGCGGCAGGAGCGAGAATGTGCCGGTCGCGACTATCACGATCGGGTGATTGGTGTCAGCCGCGGCTTTCCATGTCGTAACTATCTTTTTAGCCGTCAAACCGGAATGCAATAGGAAGATGTATCCTTCGATGCCTTTTTCCAAGCTGGCGAATAGCCGCGCGGCGTCTTCGACTGTCGGAGCATAGAAAGCCAGCGAGCGCTTGCGCGCGAATTCCTGTCGGATCAAGCTCCTCCAAGCCGAGACGCGGTCGTTGTCGTCGCCTTGCACCGCGTAAGTCTCGTCCGGCGAAGGCGCGCCGGAGATGAAGCTCGCCTGCATCGGCAATGGCGGCGGTATCTTGTTGGCGTTCTCGAGGATGGCGTCTGACACGACCGCGTTCACGATGTTGCCGATATTCGTGGCGTAATAGTCGGCTAGCGTCCGGGCGGCTTCCATGAATGAGGAAGGGAAGAAGGCATTGGCTCTGATCTTGGAGAGCTTGCGGATCTCATAGGGCGCGCTCCGGATCTCGGCTTTCAGGTCCACGACCGGCCGCGATTCGATGATGATGGCGTGAATGGATTTCGACCGTAGCGGCACCGACACCACCGCCCCGACCGGCGCCTCCGCCGCCGTGAAGTAGGATAGAGTCGGCGCCACCTTGGCTCTCGAAAGCGGGATGACGGTGATGAGGTTCATGCAGTATTTATAGCCTTATTTAGGGAGCATAAAAGGGGGTATTGACAGATTAGTATAGTAATATGCTAACTGACCTTGAAGAATGTAATAGTACCTGTTAGCTGCGTTAAGGATAGGATGTTCAGGATTGAAAAACCATATAACACAGGAGAATAATCAACTTATGAATCGGTCAAATCGCGTTCAGTTGCACCCAAAGAGAATAGTGGCGAGCGATTGCTTCGGAATGTGCCTTCATCGATTGTCATGTGGAGACAAACTTCGATCGCAAAAATCGGTAACAGAATTCGAGGTAATTTACAAGGCCTGCGATAAACATGTGACCGATCCATCCGCACGGAAATTGAGGTCGTGGAAAAAGGATTGATGATGCGTATCCGAAGCTACCAAAGAAGGGTGAAGCACCGATTGCGCGTTATTCGCATGTATGCCAATCTGCGAAGACCTTGAGAGGCTCAAAGCCGAATCCAAGGCATAGCTCCTGGCCTGGAAAACCAGTTTCAACAACCGCCTGACAATCTTGATCGATTGGGGCGGTTTTCAATTTCAGACGGCATATCCCTTTCTATCACTTCTGCAAAGTGTCGAGATTTTCGACACTTTGAAATAGTGAGCGGAAGAGACACACATCCTCCCCAACTTGAAGTCACAATTTCAAAATCGCTGATTTTCTTAAAAAGTCTCCTGAATCATGCCCTTGTTGAGCTACCGTTCAGAACAAAAAGTCAAAAAATGAATGATTTTCGGTTTGTGACTTCAAGTTGGAGGGGAACATGCTTCATCTGCTTTGCCGGCCCAAAACCTCATCATATCGGAAGCACTCCTCTTATTTGAATGCGTTTAGATCAAAACCACCTCTCACAGATCCCTGAAAGTCTCTATCTTCGCGCCGAGCTTGTTCAGGCGAGACGCCAGATCTTCATAGCCGCGATTGATGTTGTAGACGTTGCGCAGAACGGAGACGCCGGGCGCGGCCAGCATGCCGAGCATGATGATGACGGACGGGCGCAGAGCCGGCGGGCAGACGATCTCGGCGGCGTGGAGCGTGGCGGGGCCTTTGACATAGAAGCGATGCGGATCAGCCAGGATGGATTCGACGCCGAGGCGGTCGAGCTCCTTGTAATAGATGGCGCGCTCCTCGTAAGGTCCAGTCATGGATGAAAGTCTCGCCTTCGGCAAAAGCGCCGATCAATGCGAAGAACGGCAAGTTGTCCATATTGATGCCCGGATATGGCAGTGAATGGATCTTCTCTTCAAGCGCTTCAGATTTGAAGGAAAAGTTTGTATGTCAACGAGATTCACGCGGCCATTCTCGCCAAAATATCTTTTCAAGATCTTGTACTTGAATCCCATCTTCTCCAATTTCAAAAGCTCCAATTCAAGGAAGTCGATCGGACAGCGATTGATCGTAATGCCTGATTTGGTGACGATTGCCGCCGTTAGCAATGACATCGCCTCGATTGGATCTTCACCCACAGCATATTCAATGTCTGCATCAATTGATTCAATGCCGTGAACGATCATTGTCGAAGTGCCAATGCCTTCAATCTTTACGCCAGCCTTTTCCAAGAAGAAGCAGACATCCTGCACCTGATAATTGGCTGACGCAAATTTGATTGTAGTCGTACCATGAATCAGAGCCGCAGCCATCAGCACCGTTTCAGTGACCGTGTCGCCGGCTTCGTACATCACAATCGTGCGATCCTTTTTAAGGCCTTTATGCGTGACATGATAATGATTGGAGGTCGTTTCAATGGAAATACCGAGCTTTTCCAATGCATAGAAATAAGGCTTAACCGTGCGCGAGCCTAGCTTGCAGCCGCTCGGGTGATTCACTTTGAAATCTTTGAAGAAATGGATGAGCGGTCCGATCAGCATGATCTCGCTTCGAGTACGTGCCTGCGAATAATATTCAGCCCGAGAAAGATTGAACTTGGCTGGCGGTTTGATGATCAAGTCACCATCTTTCCATTTGACGCTGACGCCAATGGATTCAAGCACTTCAATGATGCGGTAGACCTCTTCGATCTTTGGAGCATTTTTGATCGTAGTCGTGCCTTTATTCAAAAGGGAAGCGCACATCACGCCGAGCGCGCCGTTCTTGGAAGCGCGCACGGTGATCTCGCCTTTCAAGGTGTGTCCGCCTTCGATCCGGAAGTTCAAGCCGCTACCTTTCGAGAGCGTCATGATCTCGCGATCAAGAGCTTTGCTCAAACCGGCCAAGGTCTTGGTCGAGAGATTCTGCTCGCCTTTCTCTATGCGTGCGATGACGCTCTGCGTCGAGCCGATCTTCTTCGCTAGCTCTGCCTGCGTCATGCCGCGGTCTTCGCGGAGCTTGGCGATCAGAGAGCCGATGTGGGAAAGGGAAGTGTTGTTTTTAGTCATGAAACTAGTATAGCATATACGCTATGTTATTTGCAAGTACTAGCCTATTGACTTGAAAGCTTGAGGGTATATAATTATTTTATACCCATGAAGCGAAAGCTTTAGTTCGGTTAAGTCAGGGCGCAAGCCCTTAAAACTGACAGTGGGTATACCAAAAGGACTCTCTTTGCTGAGGGTCTTTTTGCTTTATTTTTGCCGTTCATCCATTATGCTGTGATAATAATAGTTTCCTGAAGCTTTCTTTCTGATGATCACTCGAGCCAGAACATTTTGATTCGTTGAGGTTATGATCTGTTTTTGTAAGACGAGATATTCAATGCCTTTGATCATCTGGTTGCCTCCAACCGATCTCACGTTCGCTATAATCTCTGGGACAAGTGGTAATAGCATCAATCTCCGTATTTGCTCGTCTCTTGGACGAGGCATCCCATTGCCATCATACAGTAAATGATAGAAGCCCTTTGCGTTGAATCTGACATCCGCTCTCAAACATGGACAGTAAATCGCGCCTAACGCCTTATACCAAGCACGTCTTTGCCCCACTAATTTTCGGTATTCATCTTCTGACATTCAAACACCATATCAGAGGCGTCATTAAGAAACCTATAAGAAATGTTAAAATTTTAATGAAGAAAAGTTAAAATAATCGTGAAGAAAAGTTAAATTTTCCTTAATAATCCTTTTATGCTAAAGTCCAACCCTATGAGCATATTCTCGCCCAAGCTCGGCATCGACCTAGGAACCGCCAATACGTTGGTATTCGTGCCTGGAAAAGGCATCGTCCTGAATGAGCCGTCGGTGGTGGCCGTCTCCCAAGTCGATAAGAAAGTTATGTCGGTGGGGAATGACGCCAAGGAGATGCTCGGACGCACGCCGGACTCCATCATCGCCTACCGCCCGATGCGCGATGGCGTGATTGCCGACTACCGCGTCACCGAAGCCATGCTACGCTACTTCATCGACAAGGCTCTCGGACGATTTTCGCTATTCAAGCCAGAAGTGATGATCTCCGTGCCGGCTTCCGTGACTTCGACCGAGCGCCGCGCTGTCATCGAGGCCGCCATCCGCGCCGGCGCCAAGAACGCTTATGTCGTCAAGGAGCCGATCCTGGCGGCCATCGGAGCCGGCATTCCCATCCAAGAAGCCCGCGGTCACATGGTCGTGGATATCGGCGGCGGCACTACTGACGTGGCTGTCATCTCGCTCGGAGGCATCGTGGCCTCGACCTCCGTCAAAGTCGCCGGCAACAAGATCGACGCCGCCATCGCCGACCACATGAAGCGCACATTCAATCTGGCCATCGGCGATCACATGGCCGAGATCATCAAGATCAAGATCGGCTCGGCCATTCCCTTGGACGAGGAGCTTTCCATGACCGTGAAGGGACGCGACTTTATCTCCGGCCTGCCGCGCTCGACCGAGGTCAAGACCAATGAGGTCGTCAAAGCTATCGCCGCTCCGCTTCGCGATATGATCAAAGCCATCAAAGACGTTTTGCAGGAAACGCCGCCGGAACTCTCGGCCGACATCATCGACCAGGGCATCACCATGACCGGCGGCTCGTCATTGCTCCGCAATCTTCCGGAGCTGGTCTTCCGCCGCACCGGAGTCAAGGCGCAAATGGCGGAGGAACCGTTGCTGTGCGTAGCAAAGGGAACAGGCTTGGCGCTCGAACATTTGGATGTCTATAAGAAGGCGATAGTTTCTAAACGATAATAATTATGATTTGCTAGCTAGCCTCCATCGCTGCTTCCTGCTCTTTCGTGAGCTCGACACGTTCGCCGGGGCTGACCTTCTTGACCATGAAGATGGCGAAGGCGCCTACTGCCACTACGATGGCGGCGATGACATTGACTTCGGCATACGCCGAGACTTGCGCCTTGAGCGAGATGAGCGCCACGGCTGTCGCATGTTGTGCCGCGGTCGTGGCGTGTATGATGCTATTCCTGGCGATATTCAAGATATTGCTCTCGGTGAAGCTCTGGATGAGCGTGCCGAAGATGGCGATGCCGAAGGCACCGCCGATGTTGCGGACCAGCGCCAGAACGGAAGAAGCCACGCCGATCTCGGAAGGCGGCACAGCCGCGGCGATCAGATTGGTGCGCTGGGCCATGCCCGCGCCGATGAAGAGCGCCATGAGCGCCAATGGCCAGATGATGTCCCAGGCGCCGGAGCGCGGATCGATGTACGAGAGGAAGTAGAAAGAGAAGGCCGCGCCCAAAGTGCTCCAGAAGATGACCGAGCGCGCCGGGTATTTCCCGAGCAGGAATCGCCCGAGCAATATGGCCGAAACGGGTATGCATAAGCCCATCGGGATGAACAGGAAGCCGGACTGGGTGGCGTCATAGCCTAGGAATGTCTGCGCGAATATGGGTATGGCGAAGACACTGCCCATCATGCCCATGAAGACGATGAAATTGTTCAGAAGCGCGCCGTTGAAAGTCCGATTCTTGAAGAACTCGAAATCCACGATCGGCTCCGGGTGCCTCTGCTCGATCCAGTAGAACAAAGCGCCGAAGGCGACGATAGCCAGATAGCACAGCCAGCTGGCTCCGGAATTCCAGCCCCACGACATGCCTTGGTCGAGGATCATGACCAGGAATGCCAGAGCCGCGCCGAGCGTGGTGGCGCCCCACCAGTCGAAATTGATCGTCGGCCGTTCGGACTTCGATTCATGGATGTAAGCCAAGGCCATAAAGAGGCCGAGCAAGCCTACCGGCAGATTGACCAGGAAGACCGAGCGCCAGCCGAATGTATCGATGAGCGGTCCGCCGATCAATGGTCCGAAGACCGAAGCCGAAGCGAACGACGACGACCAAATGCCGAGTGCTTGCGCGCGCTCCTTGGGCTCGCGGAAGGTGATGGCGATGATGGCCATAGCAGTAGGGTAGTCGGCCGAGCTCGCTATGGCTTGGATGACGCGGAAGACGATCATCGAGCCGAGGTTCCACGACAGGCCGGCCAGGATGGAGCCGATGATGAATATGGTGAAGCCCAGGATGTAGATCTTCTTGCGGCCCAAGGTGTCGCCGAGCTTGCCCCAGATCGGCACGAAGACGGCATTGGCGATGATGTAAGCGGTGACGATCCACGCCGCGGCCGAGACCGTGATGCTGAAGTCGTTGATGACTTTGGGTATCGCGAGGTTGACGACGGTCTGATCCAAGCGGCCCAGGAATGTGCCGATGACGACCGTGAGCAAGACCATCCATTTGAGATTGGATTTGCCGTTGCCATTGCTGTTTGGATACACAGGTTCGACCTGTGTGCTTGAAGTTGTGTTGTTTGTAGCCATTTATTTGGATACACAGGTTCGACCTGTGTGCTTAAAAGTCAGTGTAGCGGAAACATCGAAAGATTTGTATTACTCCGCGCTCACCCAAATGCGCGCTGACATGCCGTCTTTCAATTCAGGGTAAAGGCTGGTATCGAAGCGGACTTTGATATCGAAGACCTGCTCCTCGCGCTGGTCGGAGATGGTAAAGACGATGTCGCCGGAGCGGGCTTCGGGACTGACTTCGTCGACGATGCCGGAATATTTCTTGGAGCCGAAAGCGTCGACGGTGAACGTGGCGTATTGCCCGACTTGGATGCGATCGAGGCCCTTATTCTCGTCGAGATGGCCGACGACTCGCAATGCCGATGGATCGATCATGGCGACGACTGTCTGTCCCGCATTGTAAGATTGACCGACAGCCGCGTCCGCCTTCGTGATTATTCCTGCGACCTTGCTTTTCAATAGCTGATCACCGACGCGCGCAACGACTTCATTGGCGGTGACGGAATCGCCAGCCTTGACCAACATGTCATTGAGGATGCCAGTAGCCGTGGCCGCCAAGTCGATCTCCGGCGCTTCAATGTCGGATTTTTCTATGTAAACGCTCCGATTCGCGTAAGCGAGATATGCCAAGGCCGTGCCTCCGATGGCGACGATTATTAAAATTAGAGCCAGGATGCCCCGCATCGAAAGCTTCAGTCGCTTGATCTGCTTTTCCTCAACGGCGATCTTGGCTTCGTCGACGGTTAATTTGCTTTTGACGGCTTTTAATTCATCGTTGAGTTTTCTCTGTTGGTCATTCATGTCTTTTTAATCTTTGCTATTTTCTTTTTACTATTTCCTATTGATTCCCCCCAAACGCCGCGACGGTTTCACCGTCCTGTATCCCCGAAACGATCTCCGTCCAATTTCCGTCAGAAATACCAGTCTGGATCTCGCGCTCATTATAATTTCCCTTGGCGTCAAGCACCAAGGCGTAAGAACCGCCGCTTTTTTCAATGATTGCGCTCGCAGGAATAGCTACTACCTTCTGTACAGAAATGCCTTTAATGGTCACGGTCGCGCTCATTCCAGTGCGGATGCTCGGATTCGAGCCGTTCAAGTACACGGTCGTCTTGTAAGCGCCGACACCGTTAGTCATCGTCTCTGAAAGGTCGATCGAAGCGACCGTTCCAGTGGCCGTAAGATCTCCGTTGGCGTCAAATCGAATGTCTGCTTCGTCGCCGACGTTGATGGATGCGACTTCATTCTCCGGCACCATGATGTCTATCTTGTAAGCTCCGGCGCTGACGATGTCGACGGCGGGCGTGCCGACGGGGAAGTCGTCGCCGGCTTTGAGGTCGACGCTGGCTACGACACCGGTAAATGGCGCGGAGAGAACCGTATCGGCAAGCTGGCTCTCGATGGAAGCGACATTGGCTTGCGCCTTGGCCAAGCCGGCCTCCGCCATCTCCAAGGCTTCCGGAGTGCTCGAGGCTTGGATGACGTTCAATTGATCAGTCGCGGTCTTGTAGGCTTGAAGCGCGGAATCGAATTCGGCTTCGGCGGCATTCACTTCCGTGGCGGCGGCATTGACGGCGGCCACGTCGGCATCGATGGCGCTTTGAGCCATGCCGGAATTTCCGACATTCAGGCGATCGGCGGCGGTCGACAGCGAATCGATGAAAGCTTTGGCGGTGGTGATGTCATTGGCCGCCTCGGTCAGAGTCTGGTCGCTCGTCACGGAAGCATCCATGAGCGAATTCCAATCGCTCATCCTAGTCGTCATGTCGATGCGCGCGTTATTGACATTCAATCCTATCTGGAATGAATCGGTCGTGATCTTTAGCGTGGGATTGGCGCTGGTGTTGTTGTTGAAAAGCGCATTCAGCTTATTGAGCATGGCGTCCTCGATCTTCAGATATGAATCGCGGACGGCGGTGGCGAGCGCGAGCGATGCCGTCGAGACGCCTTGGTCGTAGACTGCCACGGTCTGCGTCGTCGCGCCTTTCTCTAATGCGGCGACATTGGCCTGCGCCGAGAGAACGTCGGCTTCGGCGCCTTGGAGCGATGCCGAAAGCGTGCCGGGATCGGATATCGCGAGCGTCTCTCCGGCGTAGACTGGGTCGCTCACTTTGACGTTCACTGATTTGACGCTGACGGTCTGGACCAGGCCGTTGCCCTTGAATGAGAGCGAAACGTGCTGATCAGAATCTATCTGGCCGTCGGCGGAGACCTTCTCCTGGATGTCTCTGGTCTGCGCCGTTACGCCTGTCAAAGCCCGTTTTTGCGGGGAAAGCAGGAAATAAGCCGCGGCAAGCACGACCAAAACACACGCCGCGACGGCGATACCCAGAGTGACCTTGTGTTCCAGGATCTTTGAAAACATGAAAATATGCCGATTTCGAAGGTTTTTCTATGGTAGCATGAGAGATAACGGAGTACAATTTGAAACATGGCTACTTCAAATAATAACCTCACCCAACAATTAAATGGGCTCTCGCATCACGCCTACTGCCTGGTCGGCGGTTCTTCTGTCAAAACGGAGCTTATTTCAATGCTGGAAAAAGCTTTCAAGATAAAGACGCGCGGCAATCCCGATTTCTTCCATTACGATTACGAGACATTCACGATAGACGATGCGCGAGCCATCAAATCCTTGGCCATTACGCGGCCGGTGACTGATCTCGATGGCAAAAAGATGTTTGTCCTGCAAATGAACGGCGTAACGATCGAAGCTCAAAACGCGTTGCTAAAATTGCTCGAAGAGCCTCCTGAATACGCACATTTCTTCTTGGTGATCCCTTCAGCGCATCTATTGTTGCCGACGGTCAGGTCAAGGATGGCAGTCATTGACGTCAATGAAAATGCAAAGAATGGCGTTTCTAGCGGTCACGGCATCCACGATGCGGCGCTTCTCAAAAGTGTCGAAAATTTCGTCACTTCTTCAAAGCAAGGGAAACTAGATATCGTTAAGGCCTTAATGGACGATATCTCAAAGGAGAAGCGGCCGAAACAAGACGCAGTCGATCTCATCAATGCCATTCAAGAGACGATTCACAACGGCGGCGTCAAGAAGAACGCCAAAGCCTTGGAAGCGATCGAAACCGCCAGGACTTATATGAATGACCGAGCACCATCTCTTAAAATGTTACTGGAATTCGTTGCCATGAGCATTTAATGCTATACTTTTTATACCGTTATACTTTAATACCTTAATACCCTTATACTTTCCATATGACTTACGACTTCAATCCATTTAAAAAGCAGCTGGCTGGCGTGGAGGAATGGTTCAAGAAAGAGATGAGCCAGATCCGCACCGGGCAAGCCACGCCCGCCATCCTTGACGGCGTGCGCGTCGAGGTCTACGGCGCGCCGATGGCCTTGAAGGAGCTCGCCAGCGTGACGATCGAGGGCGCGCGGGCTTTGCGCGTGTCGCCTTGGGACAAGAATCAGATCAAGGATATCGAGAAGGCGATATCGCAAGCCGATCTGGGCGTATCCGTGGCTGTCGACGGAGACGGCGTGCGCGTCAATTTCCCGGAGCTGACCACCGAGCGCCGCGGAGAGTTCGCCAAGGCCGCCAAGGACAAGCTCGAGGAAGGCAAGAAGAAGATCCGCGGGCATCGCGACATCGTTGTCAAAGATCTCTCCGCCAAGGAGAAGACGGGCGGCTTCGGCAAGGACGACATCTTCAGATTGAAAGGCGACGCGCAGAAGCTGGTCGACGATTGTTCCAAGCGATTAGAGGAGATGTTCAATAAGAAAGAGAAGGAAGTGCTTAATTAATGACTGTCATCACCGTAATCATCTTTTTAATAGTATTGGCGGTTCTCATCTTCGTTCACGAGCTCGGCCATTTCTTGGCGGCGCGGGCTTGCGGCGTGCGCGTGGATTCGTTCAAGATCGGATTTGGGCCGAAGGTTTTCTCATGGCATTTCAAGGACAAGGCTGGCAAACCGGGTGAGACCGAGTATGGCGTGAACTGGATCCCGTTCGGAGGCTATGTGAAGATCTTCGGAGAAAATCCGGATGAGCATTCATTGGATGCGAGCGGCGCTCATGCCTCGCGCAGTTTTGCCCTAAAATCGCGCTGGCAGCAAGCTATCGTCCTGGCCGCCGGCGTGTTCTTTAATTTCTTATTCGCTTGGTTTCTTTACACGATCGTATTCACCAGCGGCGTGGCCGTCTCGACTGACAGCTTTCCGCAATATGCTTCACGCTTTCAGAATCAACGGATAATGATCACGGACGTCTTACCAGGTTCGCCGGCGGAGAAGGCCGGGTTACAGGCGGGTGACATATTGGTCTCGGCCGGCATTCCGATCGGAACTGTCGATTCAAATCCTTCAAACCCAAAGCCGCAGACCGTGCAAGACATTCCGGACGCCATCAACGCTTCCGGTGGCAGGCCCGTTTCAATCGATTACATGCACGCAGGGCAATCGAAGGTAGTATCCGTCATTCCGATCAACGGGTTGGTTCCAAATAAATACGCTATCGGCATCGCCATGGACAATGCCGCCGATCTGAAACTGCCTGTCTGGAGCGCGGCTTGGGCCGGACTCGAATACACCGGCGAGCTCATCAAGGAGACTGTCGTAGGGCTCTACACATTCATCGCGAACATCTTCGTGGGCCATCCTGACTTCTCGCAGGTGGCCGGACCGATCGGCATCGCCGGCATCATCGGCAACGCGGCCGAGCTCGGCCTGACCTACCTCATCATGATCACGGCCATCATCTCCATCAATCTGGGCGTCATCAACCTGATCCCATTCCCGGCCTTGGACGGCGGCCGCATCCTCTTCGTCGCGATCGAAGGCCTGATCCGCCGGCGCATCTCGCCCCGGTTCACCAACGCCGTGAATGCCGTCGGCTTTGCATTGCTAATGATCCTGATGGTAGTGGTCACCTACAAGGACATCGCCAAGCTGGTGATGAAATGAGTACCTCTAGAGGTTCGAGCTTTTTTGCGCTATCATTACGGCAATGAGACAATCACGGCTTTTCACCCGAACACGACGCGAAGCACCTAAAGACGAGGTTGCCAAGAACGCCCAGCTTTTGATTCGCGCCGGATTCATCCATAAAGAGATGGCTGGGGTCTATTCGTATCTGCCACTCGGCTTGCGCACTTTGAATAAGATCATCGGCATCATCCGCGAAGAGATGAACTTGATCGGTGGCCAAGAGGTCTCTTTGACGGCTTTACAAGACAAGGCTCTCTGGGAAAAAACCGATCGTTGGTCTGACGAAAAAGTCGACATCTGGTTTAAGACGAAATTGAAGAACGGTTCGGAAGTCGGTTTGGGGATAACGCATGAGGAGCCCCTCACTCAAATATTGAGCGAATACGTCTCTTCTTACCGGGATTTGCCTGTATACGCGTATCAATTCCAGACGAAGTTCAGGAATGAACAGCGTGCGAAAAGCGGTCTCATGCGCGGGCGTGAATTTTTGATGAAAGATCTGTACTCTTTTTCTCGTGACGAAGAGCAACACAAAGAAGCCTATGAAAAAGCCAAGCAGGCCTATCTTAGGATATTCAAACGACTGGGAATTGGAGATAAGACTCACATCACTTTTGCTTCCGGTGGGATCTTTGGAAAATTCTCCGAGGAATTCCAGACGGAAAGCGATTCAGGCGAAGATCTCATCTATGTCGATTCCAAGACCGGCATAGCAGTCAATAAGGAAGTCTTGAACGACGAGGTATTGGCTGATTTAGGAATACACAGGTCCGACCTGTGTGAAAAAAAGGCCATCGAAGTCGGCAACATATTCAATCTGGGCACGAAATTCTCAGAACCGCTAGGATTGCATTACATAGATGAAAAAGGCAAGAAAAATCTCGTGATCATGGGATGCTATGGTTTGGGTCCAAGCAGGACGATGGGTGCGATCGTTGAAGTGCTTTCTGATGAAAAGGGGATCGTGTGGCCGGAATCGATTGCCCCCTTCGCAGTGCATCTGGTAGCTTTGCATGACAAAGCCGGAACAGTGAAGAAGTCTGCGGATGATCTATATGCGAAGCTGACGAAGAAAGGCGTTGAAGTCCTTTATGATGACCGCGATGTCGGTGCCGGCGAGAAATTCGGCGACTCGGATCTGATTGGGATTCCTCAAAGGTATGTCATAAGTGAGAAGACTTTAAAGGACAATTCTATTGAAGTTAAAAATCGTGCGACGGGGAGGATCGAGATGGTCGGTCTGTCTGGAAAATTCTAAGTCAAAACCGAAAAAGCATGGTCTAGTAACATAGGCGGCACAAGGCTCGTTTGAAACGCAAAATATTGTACGACGTGAAAAAGGCCTTTCAGTTTTTCAGAGGAAAGCGACTCTTGTTTGGCCGAGGCTTGCCACGACAACTTATTAAATGACTGTCAATTACTTGATTTTTTTGTTTATGCTAATGTTGAATCCATGAGCTTCAAAGACCGAAAAGAGCAGTTCTACAGCCGCTTCTCGAACGACATCGGCATCGATCTTGGAACCGCGAACACCCTCGTCTACGTGCGCGGCAAGGGCATCGTGGTCAACGAGCCGTCAGTCGTAGCCGTGAATGAGAAGACCGGACAAGTCGTGGCCGTGGGCACCACTGCCAAAGAGATGCTCGGACGAACGCCGACTCACATCACCGCTGTCAGGCCTCTGGTCGACGGCGTCATCTCGGATTTCGAAGTCACCGAAGAGATGCTCTCGTATCTGATGAAGCGCGCCGGCGAATACATGCCTAAGAAATTCCTCGGTCCGCGCGTGGTCGTAGGCGTGCCCTCCGGCGTGACCAACGTCGAAGTCAGAGCCGTGCGCGACGCTACGCGCAATGCCGGCGCCCGCGAGGTCTACATCGTCGAACAGCCCATGGCCGGCGCCATTGATCC
>CAVYBN010000004.1:0-80602 GCA_963766795.1 Candidatus Parcubacteria bacterium
ATGTCACTTTAGCGCTGCCGGTAACTACACTATCACAATGTATTTCAGGCGGCTCTCAGTTCCATCTTCCCTTATGGCTATTTTTTTTCATTCTTTTGAAACAAATTAAAATCATTTGGTGGTTCATCTCATTAGTTTCACCATTATATCCAAATTCTTCGCGCTAGGTATATATTATTTAATTCTTTTCAAGCCCGTTACCGATTATTTGTTAATTTGCTCGAGCATTATCCTCCTCTATCCTTTTGTTTAATTACTTATGATGTGTGTTACCTATATGCTTTAGCAAGCAAGTGAAAATTAAGAGACATTTAAAAAAAAAAAAAAAACTATCATTTAAAAATTAATTAAATATTTATAAAATAAGGAGTTCGGCTTCCCTTTGTTTGGATTTGCCGGGGAGTGTCGTTTAACACAGAAAATGTTTTGAAG
The DNA here is from genome assembly GCA_963766795.1 of Candidatus Parcubacteria bacterium. GTDB lineage: Bacteria > Patescibacteriota > Minisyncoccia > Phycocordibacterales > PALSA-1337 > C7867-002. The sequence continues at coordinate 433 of CAVYBN010000004.1, forward strand.
CAATTCAAAAAAAATACATCGTGTTTATTAAAAAGTGTTTTCCATTCGAAATCATAGCGGCTGTTTGTTTATTTATGGCTTATTCAGCTTTGACCTCTTTGGGGGACATCAGCTTGGGCAGGAACGATTCCAGGATCTTGAGCTCGGCCTCTTCCTTGGCGACGAGGTCGTCGCGATGGCCTAGCTTGAATTGCGCGATCGAATCCTTGCGCTGTTTGGCGCTCTTCTTTATGAGAGCCAACACCTTGTCGTCTGGCAGGAATCCGCCTCCGCCAGCTGGCGGAGATGGCGGCTTGGCGGAGAGCATCTCGTTGATGATGAGCGCATTCAGGCCGCGCAGAGTTTCGAGTCGGATCGAGTCCTTGGCGCGCATGGCGGCGACGATCTGTTCTTTGATTGTTTGGTGGAGAGTCATGCGGATAGGGTTATTAAGGAAATTTTCTTCTGACAAGCGAGGATGTGTGAATGTTTCCTATATTCACAACATCCGAGCGAAGTCAGAACAAAGGACGAAGTCCTTTGCATATTTCTTCACGAAAATTTTAACATTTCTTAATGATTATTTTAACTTTTCTTTAATGTTTCTTAATCTCCTTGTACTTATACTTAAGGCATTATAAGATTATAATTACACATCATGACATTAGACACAAAGGATAAGAGGTGGGTCCGAGGCGAGATTAACAGATCCCGCAAAGGATTTAACGTCGACATAGAAAGGCACATGGGCGCTCTTTATGAGAAGTTTAGGGACGATCTTAAGGGCTTGAAAGAATCAATAGATATCTATCCTAGGCGCGAAGAAGTTTGGGATATGATCCGTGAAGACGGTCGAATGCGACAAGCGGAACTGAACATCTTCAAAGAGGAATTGATCAGCCATAGAGGGAGAATCGAGGCTTTAGAAGCCGCCTGAAATCTATGCAGACCTTCCTGATAGTCCTGGTCATAATCGCTGTCGTAGCCAACATCGTCTTGGTCATTGCGTTTTCAAGGCGCAGGAATGGCGACAAGAGCGAGCAGGCCGCAGGCGGCGAGGGCTTGAAGCTGATTCTGGAACAAGTCAACGAATTGGGCCGTACGGTCGACCGCAAAGTCGGCGATTTGACCAAGACCGTGGACACGAAGATACATGAATCGTCACGGAACATGCAGGATTCGATCCGGCTCCAATTCACGGAATCGCGCGCACAGCTCTCGGAATCCGCCAAGCTGATCAAGGAAGTCACGGTCGGCCTGACCAAGCTCGACGAGACCAACCGGCAGGTCATCTCATTCGCAGACCAGCTCGACAACCTGCAGGACATCCTCAAGAATCCGAAGCATCGCGGCATCCTCGGCGAATATTATCTGGAGACGCTCCTCAAGAACGTGCTGGCGCCGGGGCAGTACGCGATGCAATACGCTTTCAAGAATGGGGAAGTGGTGGACGCGGTCGTTTTCGTCAAGGACAAGATCATTCCGATCGATTCGAAGTTCTCGCTGGAGAATTACAACAAGCTCTCTGAGCAGCGTGACCCGGTGGAACGCGAGCGATTGGAGAAAGCTTTCGTCGGCGACCTGAAGATACGCATACAGGAGACGGCCAAATATGTGCGGCCAGCCGAAGGGACGATGGATTTCGCTTTCATGTTCATACCGCACGAAGCCATTTATTACGATCTGTTGGTGAATAAGATCGGCGCCACGGCTGACGAGACGGACAATCTGATCCAGCGCGCCGCCAGCAAATATAAGGTCATCATCGTTTCGCCGACTTCATTCCTGGCGTATTTGCAGACAGTCCTTCAGGGGCTCAAAGCCATGCAGATCGAAGAGACCGCCAAAGACATCGTCAAGCATGTGAGCCAGCTAGGCGAGCATCTGAAGAAGTACGAGGAATACCACGGCAAGCTGGGCATCTCTCTGAGCACGGTCGTGAATCATTACAACAATTCGAGCAAGGAGTTCAAGAAGGTTGATAAGGACATCCTGCGCATCACCGGCGAGACGCCGGGGATCGAGGTGACGGCGCTTGATAAGCCGGATATAGAAGAGTAAGCTCTTTTATTGCCTTTTTCAGGCCTTTCCTGTATAGTGTTTGCCTATGGAATTCGCAGTCATCGCCACGGGCGGCAAGCAATATACGGTCTCGAAGGGCGATGTCATCATCATCGAGAAGCTTTCGGATACGCATAAGGAAGGAGACAAGGTGGTATTCGACAAGGTTTTGTTGGTAGATAACGGCAAGGACACGACCATCGGCACGCCTTACATCCCCAAAGCCGAAGTCAAGGGCACGATCACCAAGATCGGCAAGCTTCCGACGGTCATGGTCGTCAAATTCAAGCAGAAGAGCCGCTATTGGAAAAGGAACGGCCACCGCCAGCCTTTCTTCAAGGTGAAGATCGATGCGGTGAAGTAATCAAAATTATCGATATTGATGATGCCCCGTGAGGGCATTTTTGTTACGTAGTCTTTAAATCAAACCATCTGTAAGAGGATGTTTTCTTAAAAGATCATTAAACTTTTCGTATGTCGGTTTAATGCTATAAGTCTGGACGAATAATTCCGTAAAATCTTTTTGTGAGTCAACCGATTTGAGTCCCTTTATAAGGTCCAGTAGCTTCTGCTTCCCGAATTCTTTGACTAGCAGATAAACTGCAAAACCAGATTCGGCATATACGCCCTTACCGCCATTTTCGTAGAAATCAAGAAATTCCTTAAAACACCCCACTGGACGCTTCTCCTTATTCTGTCCAGAAGTATATATTGCAACCCCTTCACAAAGCCAAACTGGCTTCATCTGGCCGTCAGAAAGAATGCGATAAAAACAATGGCTTATCTCGTGTTTCAATAATGAATAATACTTTTCTTGCGTATATTTGTGGTCACTCTCTGAACCAAAACAATTACGATCCAAAATGAACACTTTGTTTCCCTCTGCCCAACCGACTACCCACGGTTCGGTCTTTTCTCCTTTCAACAGATCAATCGATTTTCTATCTTTCACTACAATAGGAACAGGCAAATGGTGCACCCAGTTTATTCCGTAAAATTCATTGAGGTCATCGACTGACTCTTTGCAAATCTTGCCTATGAACTCATCTTCGAATGATTCGACTTTTAGTGGCATGTTGAATGTATGATAATTTCTTATTGGATATCCCTCAATACCTGTTTTTCAGTGCATTCTTGATCGTATCCGAGTCGACGTATTCGAGCTCGGCGCCAGTGGAAAGGCCGCGGCCGAGGACGCTGATTTTAATCGAATGAGACCCATTCTTTTCGACAACCTTGCCACTGGTGAGACTTTTGAATTGATTCTTTTACTAATTCTGCCGTATGTTCGCCGTCAGGAGTCGCATTCAATGAAAGGATGACTTCCTTAATAGGCGATTGCTTTTCACCGATCCTTTCAAGCAAGCTTTTCAATCGAATCCGCTTTTCAGGCTCTTTGTCGAGGATTGGAACTGTTCCACCAAGAATGAAATAGAAGCCGCGATATGCGCCGCTCTTTTCAATCGTCTCAAAATCAGAATCGCGAGCCACGACCATTAAGATCGAATCGTCACGATTGCTGTCGGAGCAGATCGAACAGATCTTAGCGGATCGAGCTTTTACCGGACAGGCTCGTGATTTGAATCATTGCTGATGAAGAATCGGTGACAGCGGCCGCATTCTGTCGTGGCTTTCTTGACTTCAAGGACCAAGTCGGTGAACTCTTTGACGGACGATTGCTGTTTGTTCAACAGATAATAGACAAAACGCTTGGCCTGCCGCGGCCCAATGCCCGGGAAATGGGCGAATATCTCTTCAAGGCGACGGAGGGAGTCCATGATTATTTAAAATATCTAAGTCCTAAGTTCTAATTTCTAATAAATGTCTAAATCCTAATTTTAGCCTTTGAATTTCGAACGATCGTCACGAATATAAGCTGCAATTCATTTGCTTCACGCCACAGCGCCCGTGCTGACATTTTTGATTCAGGAACAGCCCTCGCGATTAGACGCAGCCAATATCTTGCCTCCTTGGCTTCTTTTTTGCAAATGCTCATCTTGTGCTCAAAATCTTTTTTAGACTCTGCACAATCAGCTTCGCAATAATTGGCTCCTATGCTTGAAGACGCTCTTACAAGCTGAGTGATCAATGGTCTTGTAACACTGTCTCTGTTCAATCCTTTGGCAAAATCTATGACATCCTCGGAGAATTTTGACGTACGCTCTTCCAGATCATAAACCCTCTTGCTGTTCGTGCTTGTTTCTGACATTAGTCATTTATTAGAAATTAGGACTTAGAGCTTAGGAATTATCTTATGCCGCCTTCTCAAATTCTCCAAAGTCCGCCTTGTCGATCGAAAGGAAAGTGGTCTTCTTCGTATCGAAGAAGAGCTTGGCCACGCCGGTGGGACCGTTCCTATGCTTCTCGATGAGGATCTCGGTCTCTTCCTTGCGACCGCCTTGGTCCTGATCGGCCTCGCGGTGGATGAACATGACCACGTCGGCGTCCTGCTCGATCGAGCCGGAATCGCGCAGGTCGGAAAGACGGGGCTTGCCGCCGCGCTGTTCCACTGCACGGGACAATTGCGAGAGGGCGAGAACGGGTACCTCCAATTCACGGGCTAAATGCTTCAATGAACGCGAGATCTCCGTGACCTGCTGAACAAGGTTGTCGTTGTAGCGGCCGGCTTGGGTCGGCACCATCAACTGCAGATAGTCCACGACGACCAAACCGAGCTTACCCTCGTTCTTGAGGCGACGAGCCACGGCGCGCATCTTGAGGATATTGTTGCCGGGGCTGTCGTCTATGTAGATCGGCGCTTCCGAAAGCCGCGCGATGGCGTCGCCGATGGCCTTGAAGTCCTGCTCGACAGAGAGATTGTGACCGGTGCGGATCTTCCAGGCGTCGACTTGGGATTCGGCCGAGAGCATGCGGTCTACCAGCTGTTGGGAGCTCATCTCGAGCGAGAATACGGCCACCGGGATCTTGTTGGCTATGGAAGTCTTCCTGACGATGTCGAGCGCCAGCGCGGTCTTGCCCATTGAAGGCCTTCCGGCGAGGATGATCAGGTCGGACTTCTGGAAACCGGCCAGCTTGTTGTCGAGCTCGACGAAGCCGGTCGGCACGCCGCGGAGCTCATGGCGAGTCTTGTGCAGGTGGTCAAGTCGCTCCCAAGCCTCATCCAGCGTGTCTTTGAGCTGTACGAACTTGCTCGATCCGGTCTTGTTAGTCACGGCGTAGAGAGCCTTCTCGGCATTCTCGAGTATGTCGTGAATGTCGGATTCCTCCTCATAACCCAGGCTGGTGATGGCCTCGCCGGCTCGCAAAAGCTCGCGCATGACGTGCTTCTTCTCGACGATCTCGGCGTAGTGGCCGGCATTGGTGGAAGAGGGAACGGCGTTGATGAGCTCGGTCAGGTAGGACATGCCGCCGGCCTCTTCGAGTTGGCCTTTTTCCTTGAGGCGTGACGAGATGGAAAGGATGTCGATCGGCGCGCTCTTGGTGTGGAGCTCGAAGACCACGTCCCAGATCATCTTGTTCTGATTGGAATAGAAAGAATGGCCGCCAACCACGTCGACGATGTCATGCATAGCCTCGCCGCGGATCATGACCGATCCGAGCAAAGCTTTTTCAGCCTCAAGCGACTGCGGTGGGATCTTCAGATCGCGAGGTTTGACGTAGGGGGAGATGGGGCTCATGGGTAAAGTATAGCAAGCATTCTAGCACGCGCAAGAATGCGGCCCGCAATCTCGCCAAAGTGGACAAGCTGTGGAGAGAAATTAAGGAAATTTTCTTCTGACGAAGCCAGAACGATGGCTCAACGCCATCATATAAATCTTCACGATTATTTTAACTTTTCTTCACGAAAATTTTAACTTTTCTTAATGATTATTTTAACTCCCTCGGCGCATAATAGCGCATTAATAGTTAAACAAGTATAAAAGAATAAAAGTATAAATGTATAAAAGTATAATCGCATTGCGCTCATACCTTAATACCTTTATACCTTAATACTTTAATACTTTAAAAACATGGCACTAGAACCAAAGGACATCGAATTATTGGAGCGCGTGATCTACAAGAACAGCGACGACGTGGCCGTCTCGATCTCGCGCAGCTTCGAGCGCCTCGAGGAGCGCATCGACGCCGCCGAGTCGCGCATCTATTCCCGTCTGGCCGACGGCGAGGACAAGATGGAATCGGTCCGCCAGGACATGGCCGACGAATTGGGCGACATCAAGGGCGAGCTCCGCGAGCTCTCGCGCGGGCATGACGACGAGGAAGGGGTGTGAATTTGAAGTGAGCGTTGCCAGTGTTCTATCGTGTTGGTATGATATAAGCGTGCGTTAACTTCTTGAGACTATGATCGAATACATCATCAATTCGTTTGACCAACAGTTCCCTGAGATCGCCGGGTATACGCTCGTAGCTTTTGTCGTGGCTATCGTAGTCTGGAAGGCTGCAAAATTCTACATGGCAACGACAAAGATACACACGGAATTCCCGCGCATACAGTCGATACTTACCGATATCAAGACCGGATTCACCACTCTCAATCAGGTGTTGCTTGAAAAACAAGTGATCAGCAAGTCTTGTTTCTCGAATGAGAACAGCCCGAGAGTGATCAATGATATCGGCATAAAATTGTACGAGCAAAGCGGAGCTGGAAAGGTTTACAAGGATATCGAGCCGAGCCTGATGACGGAGCTCGAGACCAAGAAATTCGAGTCCTTACTGGAACTCGAGCAAAGTTGCCTGGAAGTCTTGCTTCAAAAGAGGAATGATCAGAAGTTCAAAGATATCCAAAATTTCGCCTTTGAACATCCGACCTTTGAAGGGAAGCCTCTCACATATACGGACATTCTATTCATTCTTTCTCTCAGATTAAGAGATGACTTCAGGAAAAAACACCCGGATTCTGATCTAGGATGAAGTTTCTCGGAAAAACGGAAACCCCGCAGAGCGGGGCTTCCTCGGAGCTACCCGAAGCGGGTAACCTAATGGGATAAGTATAGCGAATCACAGATGAATGTCAAGCCAGTTTACACACAAAGGCCCCTTCGGGGGCTTTTGTGTTTTTTATTTCCCCTTCACCTTAAATCCTCCTGACGAATCCAGCACTTCAAAGCCTCTTGATTCGATTTCAATTCGCAGCGCATCCGCCTTTTTCCAATCCTTGGCCTTGCGCGCTTCTTCACGGGCTTCGGCGAGCGCCGTCACTTCTTCGGGAATAGCTTCTTCTTTTAAGGCTGGCACTGAATCGAGCTTCAAGCCGAACACTCGATCAAAATCGATCAGTGTGGCCTTCTTGTCAGCATCGGATGCATTCGAATCCTTGACCAGTTCCCAAGCCAGAGCCACGGCCTGTGGCATGTCCAGATCATCGTTGATATAGGCCTGAAAACGCTCTTTATAGGCCTGAATGGCATTACCGCCGTCTGGATAGCTTCCAACAGCCGCCATGAGCCTTATGAGGCCGTTTTGAGCCGCACGGACGGCTTCGTAGGTGAAATTGACCGGCGAACGGTAGTGCGCAGTCAGCAGCCAGTAGCGGTAGGCGAGGGGAGAGATGGATTCGTCCTCGAGCGTCTTCAGGACGATCGAATTTCCGGCAGATTTGGCGATCTTACTACCTTCGATGGTCAGATATGCTGAGTGCATCCAATAGTCAGCTAATGGTTTGTTATAAGCAGCTTCCGATTGTGCGATCTCATTATTATGATGTACAGGAATATGATCGATGCCTCCGGTGTGGATATCAAATGGTTGACCCAGATATTTGCGCGACATCGCCGAACATTCTATGTGCCAGCCGGGAAAACCTTTTCCCCACGGGCTCTCCCAGCCGAGCTTCGAATCGAATTTCCATAAAAGAAAATCAGCCGGATTCCGTTTTTCCGAATTCACCTCGACGCGCGCGCCTTCTTTCAATGAATCCAATTTGATGTTGCCTAGTTTGCCGTAAGAAGGGAACTTCGAGATGCCAAAGCAGACACCTTCACTGATCTTGTACGCGAATCCTTTGGCTTCAAGATCTTTGATGAGATCTATGTCTTCTTGGATATGATCGCTAGCTCTTGGAAGTTCCTCCGGCAATTCTGTATTCAATGATTTCAAATCATCAATAAAGGCGTCGCGATATTTGGTGCCGATATCCCTCATCGCCTCGAGCGTCATCGGCTTACCCTCGCGCTTCAAAGCCTTGCTCATCTTGTCTTCGCCTTCGTCGGCATCGCTGGTCAAATGGCCAACATCAGTTATGTTAATAACTTGTTTTACTTTAAATGAATTGTATTCGAAAGTACGCCGCAAAGTGTCGGCAAAAACATATGCGCGCAGATTGCCAATATGAGCGTAGTCATACACCGTCGGGCCGCAATTATAGATGCCGACCTGGCCAGGCTTGATCGGTTTGAATGTCTCCTTTGTACGCGAGAGCGTGTTGTAGATCTTTACATCCATTTCTTGCGTTTAATATACCACCAGATCAAGGCCGTCACTCCGACCATGAGCAAGAAGATGACCCACCAGCCGTACAAGTCTCCGATGATCGGAACTTCCGGCGCTGGGATCGTGAATAACGAAGCGATGAAGGTGGCCGGGTAGAAGATGAAGGTCACGATGGTCAGCGTCTTGATGATGTCGTTCTGCTTGGTGTTGAGCAGGGAATCGTTGGTCTCGCGCAGGTCGGCCAGGAGCTCGCGGGCGTTGGTGATGAGCTCGTGGATGCGATTGAAGTCGTCGCGCAGGTCGCGCACGTATTCCACGAATTCCTTATTAAAGAACTCCTTGTCGGAATATTGGATCAGGTCTTCCCAGATCTCGCGGTGGATGCGGGCGGTCTGGCGGAAGTCGATGAGCTCGCGCGACAGGCCCGAGAGGACCTCGACCATCTTGCGCTCGTCGCCCTTGAAGATGTGCGTCTCGGCCGAGACCAGCGAATCGCGGATGTTCTCCAGATCCTCGCACATGCCGGCGTATATGCGCTTGACCATGTAATAGAAGAGGTTGCCGGCGTGCTCGATCTTCTCGCCCTTGTTCAGGATGGCGTTGGCCTCGAAGATCTTGGCGAAGTATTCCACCTGCTCGATGGTGTCCGAGCGCGAGGTGATCAGGAAATTCTTGCCGATGACAAAATCGATCTCGCGGTCGGCGATCGAGTAGACGCCGTCTTCTTTGACCCGGATCGGCAAGGTCAAGACCACTAGCGCGTAGTCCTTGTAGAACTCGATCTTGGCCAAGGACGGGGAGCTCTTGAGCTCTTCGCCGACCAGAGGATGCAATCCGTAGCGCTGGACCAGAGAGCCTATCTCATCGTCGGTCGGTGACTGCAGGTCGAGCCAGACTAGGCCGCGAGAAGCATGAGTGGTTATCATGACATAAGTATAGCGTGTAAATCTCAAAATTCAAATATCAAATTCCAGAAAAGCTCCAAATTCCAGTGATCAAGAACCCTTGAACTTTTGGAAGTTTGAATTCTGGGATTTTTCTGGAAATTGGCCTTTGGGATTTGAAATTTGTGAATGGCGCTTGGCTTCGCAACTCTACTGTGCGATAATGACCGTCATTATGAATCCCAACGTGAAGCCTTGGCTCTACATCGGTCTGCCGGCATTGGTCATCGGCGTATTCATCGGGATCTACTTCGGCGAACAAAGCGGCGGCGGCAATCCCGCGGCCACCGACTCGAGCTTCGCGACCGCCGAGCAATTCGCGCCATTCTGGAAGGCTTGGAGCATACTCGACCAGAAATCCGTCTACGCGGCCTCGACGACGCAACAGAACAAGATCTGGGGCTCGATCGAGGGTCTGGCTTCTTCATACGGCGATCCTTACACCGTGTTCTTCCCGCCGCAGCAGGCCAAGATGTTCCAGGACGACATCACAGGCAATTTCGGCGGCGTCGGCATGGAGATCGGCATGAAAGGACAGCAATTGGTCGTCATCGCTCCCATCAAAGGCAGCCCGGCCGAAAAAGCCGGCGTCAAGACCGGCGACGCCATCCTCTCGATCGGCGCCACTTCCACCAGCGAAATGAGCGTGGACACGGCCGTGGCTTTCATCCGCGGACCGATCGGCACAAAGGTCAGCATCCAATTCCTGCCTGCGGGAGCGACCAAACCCGTCACGAAATCCATCGTGCGCGACACTATCAACATCCCGACTCTCGACACCGACGCTCTGTCAGGCGGCATATTCGAGATCAAGCTCTACAGCTTCACTTCCGAATCGCCGGACTTATTCAGGGACGCGCTCCGCCAGTTCGTGCTTTCCGGCGATCATAAGCTCATCCTCGACTTGCGCGGCAATCCTGGCGGCTATCTCGACGCGGCTTGGGACATGGCCTCGTGGTTCCTGCCGGCAGGGAAGACCGTCGTCACTGAAGACTTCGGTAAGAGCGCTCAATCGCAAGTCTACCGCAGCAAAGGCTACAACATCTTCAATTCCAATCTTGAAATGATGATCCTTGTCGACGGCGGCTCGGCTTCGGCCGCGGAGATCCTGTCCGGCGCCCTGCATGAGCAGGGAATAGCCAAGCTCGTCGGCACCAAGACCTTCGGCAAAGGATCGGTGCAGGAATTAGTGCCGATCACCGACAACACTTCCCTCAAGGTCACCGTGGCTCGCTGGCTGACGCCGAATGGCCACAACCTCTCGCATGACGGCCTTGACCCTGATTACAATGTCTCTGCCGCCACCGACACCCAAGCCGCCGCTGGCACGGATCCGCAGTTGGGCAAAGCGGAGCAGATATTGACGGCGATGCCATAAAGAGGGGACAGGGTACAGTCATGATACAAATTCACTTTACACTTCTCTCTGAACCCTGTACCCTGAACCCTATACCCTAATCATCATGAAAATCATCCTACTCAAAGACATCCCCAAAGTCGGCAAACAACACGAGATCAAAGAAGTCTCCAGCGGCCATGCCATCAACTTGCTTATTCCAAGAGGCGACGCCATCGCCGCCACGCCGGAAGCCTTGAAGCGCACAGAGACGATGAGGACCAAGTCCGAGGCCGAGCGCAAGATCCGCGAAGACTTGCTGGTCAAGAATCTCAAAGATCTCGACGGCACTACTCTGACCGTCTCTGGAAAAGCCAATGACAAAGGACACCTCTTCGCAGGCTTGCACAAGGATGAGATCGTCGCAGAATTATTGAAACAGACCGGGCTTCAGATCAATCCGGACATGATCATGCTCGAGCATGCCGGTCAAAGAAGTCGGCGAGCACACCATTGAAGTCAAGGCGGAAGGGAAGTCAGTCAAGTTCAAACTGGTCGTGACAGCTGAATAAGGCAGAAGCAGAACATGGGGTGAGGCGGCCTGCGGAGGCGCGAAGACGGCGCATAGGGGTGTTCTCTTTGCCCAGAAAATTCTAAGTCAAAACCGCATAAGCATGGTCTTATAACGAAGCGGTGCAAGGCTCGTTTGGAACGCAAAATATTGTACGACATGAAAAAGGCCCTTCAGTTTTTTCGAGGAATGAATAGCCGGCTCACCATTAACTACTGAAAATCCAAGCCGTCTTTTTGGCTTTTTCCTTAAATGAGTGCCCTAAAATCCTAAATAAGCAGATCAATTCACGCTCACGATGCTTTTCCTCACGATATCATTATTGAACGAAGTCTTGCGCTTCGAGGAGAATGAGACGACGCCTTCCTTCAAGGCGAACAGGGTATAGTCCTTGCCCACGCCAACGTTCCTGCCCGGAAGGCATGTCGTGCCGCGCTGGCGCACGATGATCTGGCCCGAGAGTATCTTCTGGCCATGATTGATTTTCACGCCCAGGTATTTCGGGTTGGAATCACGCCCGTTCTTGGTTGAGCCTGTAGCTTTCTTATGGGCCATAGTGGAAACAGCTTAACATAAGGCTATTTTTCATGCAAGAGCCAATATATGGCTTAGAATAAGGGTTTTTGAGGTGTTAAATATGGCCTTGTTGAGCCATATTCTGACACGAGAGGTATTGACTTTAAACCCTTGACCTGCTAGACTAGTAGGTACAGAACGAGCCAATGAGCACCATGCTTGCAGGCTTGTTTTTTAATTGAAATATGACTGAAACACTAACGGGCCTGGCTTTCCTGGTTTCCTCGCTCTACGGAGCCGGCCAACCTTCGGCAGCCGCCCAAGCGATCGCGATCCCACAGACGAGACAGGCGACTACTTCTGAAGCGACCAGCACTTTGACTGACAACGGCGATATCCGATCCTATGTCCGGACCGCTTACGCGGACGAGCCTATCCTCGTCGACATCGCGCGTTGCGAGTCGGCTTACCGCCAGTATGACTCGGACGGCAACGTCCTTCGCGGCAGAGCCAATCATGAGGACGTCGGGGTCATGCAGATCAATGAGAAGTATCATGCCAACCAAGCCAAGAAGCTGGGCTATGATATCTATACCGTAGAAGGTAAACGTGGCTTTCGCCAAATATCTCTACGCCAAGTATGGCACTCTACCGTGGAGCTCCTCGGAGGTTTGCTGGGCCGATTCAAGCGGGCTCGCCAAGAATTAAAACAAAAAGCCTCATCTGTTAAGGAGAGGCTTTTTGCGTTCAAGCGGATGATAGCTGCAGGGCAGGGCGGTGGTCGATCGATCATTATCACCGATTTCAATCGCTGCCTTCCTTGTTCATTTCAAAGACATACCATGTCGCACAATATATGTTGTATGACAAATAGGTTATTATGGGTTATTACAAATTAGAGGCGCATCGACCCAGCTCTACCCTGTTGGATATTTTTTCGATTACTGCACAGGCGGCGGCAATGGCGGCAGAGTCGGCGCGGACGTCGCGATATTCGTCGGCTTGCCTGCTTTCATCTGCTCGAGATTGTAAATGGCCGGATCCCAGATCAGGTTGACGAAGACATCGTTCCAGAGGTAGCTCGCGGGCTGTTTCAGATACGTGTCCCAGACTGTGACCGTGCTGGTGGCCACATAAGTGAAGTTGTCCTGCGTCACGGGTTGTTCGACCAACGATCGCAGACTGAAGCCGAAATAGCTCAAGATAAGGAGCACGATCACAAGGATTATTATCCACTTAATCATGGAGCTATTGTACCACCTCCCTGCTGTACAGAAAGACCGGGGTGTGGACTATTAAGACGAGCGTTGTTAATCGATCAATCTGTGCCGGGGACCAGGATCGAACTGGTGACCTCTTCCTCTTCAGGGAAGCGCTACTACCAACTGAGCTACCCCGGCTTGTTTTGATTTTTAAGCGAACCTGTAGGGGACTTCCCTGCCATTCCTTCCACCTTGTCGTCGATCGATGCTTCGCCTTATGGCGACTGCTGCAGTAGCTGTTTCAATTGCGCCGCGGCGTTCTCGACGGAAGTCGGGTTGACCTCGGTGGTGATGTTGCCGCCGGAGCTTCCGCCGCCGATGAGACCGGTCAAGACGTTGAAATAAGGCTGGATCAGGTAATACGCTCCGAAGCTCAAAGCGATGATGACGACCCAATAAGCTATGCGCATGGCCGTAGAGACGCGGTTCGAACGGCGCAATCCTAGGAGAAGAGCGTTGTTCTCCTGCGCGAGCTTCAAGGTGCGTTCGAGCAATGATTTTTCCTCTGGCGTCATCGGCAATCAGTCTAGCAGAAAATCCGTTTGGCCGCAAAATGCCATTTTTGTGGTATATTCACGTCATCGCCCCCGTAGTTCAACGGATAGAATAGCTCACTCCTAACGAGCTGATCCAAGTCCAATTCTTGGCGGGGGCACCAGATACCAAAACTTTCTTTATGATGTTATTATATTTGTAGTTAAAGAAAAGCCTTACAATCAATAATTTTAATGCCATGCCAAAGAAAAAAATCGTTATCTGCGCAAGCGCATCTTTCGAAACAGAGATAATGGATTTGAAAGACAGACTAAAGAAAGATGGTTTTGAAGTTATTAAATACCCCACAAAAATAAAAGGTGACCTTAGTAAGGGATATGGAAAAGAGTTCCCTGAACATTATAATGCTATTACGAAAACAGATATACTGTTAGTGCTTAATTTAGACAAAAAAGGCGTACCTGGTTATATAGGTTCCGGAGTATTTGCTGAAATGGCTTTTGCAATAGGCTTAAATAAAGTTTTTAATAAGAAGATAGAAGTTTGCTATTTGTTTGATCTCCCTCCTGAAAGGAGTTTACCTTATTCTGACGAATTGAAACTATGGGAGGATCTTGGCTGGATAAAAATTTTTAAGAAATAAAAGCCGTCTTGCTAGGTACGGCTTTTTTGTTCATAAAGAATCCTTTTGCCAATTGTCGGCGATGAATTTCTCAAGCTCTTTGTAAGCACTCTCCATTCGTTTGAAATCATCCACGCTACCCCACCAATGATGATTATTATTGTAGATATGGAATTTACTCCAATCATGGATGTGCTCGGGTATATGCAAGTCGAAGGATTTTGCCTCTCTGAAAACATATGATCCCGGTAAAGGCGCGAACCTGAACAGAGAAACCCTTTCAACCATAGGTGCGATCTCCTTAAGAAGAGAGATCGTATCTTTTGTGCTAGCCAAATCTTCGCCAGGAAAGCCATGAATAAGGAAAATCTTGACTTTGATCCCTACAGAGTAAGATAGAGTGATAGCTTGCCGAATCTGATTACATGAGATATTTTTGCCCATAATCCGCAACATCCGCTCGCTTCCAGACTCAACTCCGAATTTGAGTTCAATGCACCCTGCGTCACACATAATTTCGAGCAACTCATGATCAACCGTATCTATTCTAGAAAGGGCCGACCATTGCAATCTGAGGTCCTTTATTGATTCACAAACGCTTTTTACCGCATTTTTATTGACAACAAAATTGTCGTCAACAACTGCGAAGCCTTCAATGTGATATCTCTGCTTCAGATGCTCAAGTTCCATTCTAATGTTGATACTGGAACGGTATTGAATCCTTTTTTGCAGAACCGCGCAAAAATGACAAGCGAATGGACATCCCCGGCTTAACATTACATGAGTCATTCGAGTGTCCGTGTTAGCTAGACGATTGTTCATGATGAAATCTGGTTCATCGAGCAAATGTCTGGCTGGTAAGGGAATCCAGTCGATTGACTTTTCGATTGGACGCTTCGGGGTGGTGATAACTGAGTGCTTATCCACAAAACACACACCGCTGATTTTGGAGAAATCTTTAGTGTTATGTGCACGAGTTATCTCGATGATTGTTCTTTCACCGCTTCCAATTCCGACTACATCTGCTTGAAGATCAGCAAGCGTTTCTTCTGGGAAGAAGCTCGGGTGTACCCCACCGACTGCAACAATCTGCTTATCAGAATACACGCTCGAAAATCTTGACTCTCTTACGATCCCGTATGTCGCAGAAGATGGAATACTGAAGCCAATAATGTCATATTCGCGAAAATCACATCGCATACTGCTTTTATTGATCTTAAAGATTTTGGCCTTGATGCCATTTTCTTCAAGAATAGCAGCAAGATACAAAACACCGAACGGAGAGAACTCTTTTCTTTTTTCTTTGTAATGAGCAAGATCGTAAACTTCAGGATAAACTAGGGCAACTTTCATAGTCACTCCTTTCTTTTAGTTTTAAATAGTTTTAACACAGGAAAATATCAAAGAACCTTTAAATGTAAACTAACATATTTTTAGGATATTGTATACGTAGCCAATGTAACAGCTCAATCTCCACTCTCGCCCGCCTTCCCTGTTTTCTCGAACTCATGCAAGCGCCTCGATGATCGGCCCCAGCTTCCCTTCCAGGATGGCCGGCAGATTGTGCCATGATTCCTTGATGCGGTGGTCGGTGATGCGGTCCTGCGGGAAATTGTAGGTGCGGATCTTCTCGGAACGGTCGCCGGTGCCGATCTGGCCGACGCGCATGGCCGCGAATTTCTTCATGTCCTCTTCGGCTTTGATGGCCTCGAGCTTGGCCGCCAAGACCACGAAGGCACGCTCTTTGTTGGCATTCTGGCTGCGCTCGGTCGAGGACCGGATCATGATATTCGAAGGCTTGTGGAAAAGGCGCACTGCCGTCTCAACCTTGTTGACGTTCTGGCCGCCTTTGCCACCGGAGCGCGTAAATTCGACCGTGATGTCCTTCGGATCGATGACGATCTTAGACTTCTTGCGGATGGGCATGATGGCCACGGAAGCAGTCGAGGTGTGGATGCGGCCGGACTTCTCGGTCTCCGGCACGCGCTGGACGCGGTGCACGCCTGTTTCCCAGCGCAGGTCATCGTAGACGCCCATACCTTTGATTTCCATCGAGGCTTCTTTGCAGCCGCCAAGGTCATTCTTGGATTCGTCGATGACCTTGGCCGACCAGCCTTTCGATTCGGCGTATCTCTTGTACATGTCCAGAAGCTCTGACGCGAATAGGGCCGCCTCGTCGCCGCCGGCGCCCGCCCGGACTTCCAAGATGATCTCATTCGGCTTCTCGTCCTCTTCTTTTTCGCCAGCCAAAATGCCGTCCATCTGCTCTTGCATAGATTTCTTCTGCTCAAGAATCGAGACTAGCTCATGCTCGGCCATCTCTTTCATGCCCGGATCTTTTTCGATCATCGCACGCGTTTCCGCTTCGTCTTTGAGCAGCTTCTCAAAAAGGCTAGCTAGGAAAGCGGTCTTCGGGTTGTTTTTGTAGGTTTCTAAGTCCATAGAAGTAAGCTATGTAAGTATAACGTTAGCCGCTTCCGCAGGCGAGAACGGTTTTCCGAGCCGAGCCGCAATTCTGCCGAAAGGCAGAGCGGCTCGAACGGAAAAACCGTTGTCGCCGGAAGGAAGCGGTGATGTAGTTACTTCTTGGCCTTCGCCTTCGACATGCGCGTCTTGAACTTCTCCACGCGGCCGGCCGTGTCTATCGTCTTGTCCTGCTTCGTATAGAAAGGATGCGAAGCGCTCGAGATCTCGACGTGATGCACCGGATAGTCCTTGCCGTCAGTCCATTTCTCGGTCTCCTTGGCCTCGATGGTCGAAGATATCAGGAATTTAGCGCCGCTCGAATTGTCGGCGAAAATGACCGGGCGGTAATTCTGCGGATGGATGTCTTTCTTCATAGTTTCACTAAATTATCATAGATTGGTATAATAAGCAACTATGAATACGCCTCGAGTGCCGAAGAGCCATATGGTCTACACGATAGCCGTCATCGGCTTCATCTACACGCTCCACTTGGTCATCCCCATGTACTCGAATTCGAGCTTTCTTAGCCTGTTCGCAGACGAACAGACCGTCGGATTCATCTACATGATCGGCGCGGCCGTCTCCATCCTAGGCTTCCTTCTGGCACCGACCGTCATCCGCAGGCTCGGCAATTATACGACCACCTTATGGCTGGTGGTCATCCAGATCATCCTCTTTTACGGACTTTTGGCCACGAATGATCCCTACATCATCGCCGGCATATTCATCCTGCAGACCGCCGTCATCTCTCTCATCGGCCTCTCCCTAGACATATTCCTGGAAGTCTACACTGACGGCCAATCAGTC
This sequence comes from Candidatus Parcubacteria bacterium, assembly GCA_963766795.1. Classification (GTDB taxonomy): domain Bacteria; phylum Patescibacteriota; class Minisyncoccia; order Phycocordibacterales; family PALSA-1337; genus C7867-002. Next base: position 17,882 of record CAVYBN010000004.1, read on the forward strand.
GGCGCGGTGCGAGGCCTTTACACGGCGACCTTGAACGCTTCGTGGGTGGTGGCGCCATTGATCGGCTCGATGCTCATCAACGGCACGAATAACTATCGCAACACTTACGTCGCCGCTCTGGCCATGCTCCTGCCATTGCTCTATCTCATATATCGGAACTTCCCGCGATTCAAGGACCCGAACTACATGCATCTCTCGCCGTGGCAGCTGGCCAAGCACGTGTCCGCGAATCGCAACTGGGTCAGTCTGTTCTTCGCCAACCTGATCCTGCAGGTCTTCTACGCCTGGATGGTCGTCTACAGCCCGATCTATCTGAACAAAGTGATAGGTTTCAGCTGGGAGTCGATCGGCATCATCTTGGTGGTCATGCTCATCCCCTTCCCTCTCATCCAATATCCGCTGGGCAAGCTGGCCGACAAGAAGTACGGCGAGAAGGAGATCATGGCGCTGGGTTTCGCCGTCATGGGCCTCTCGACCATAGCTCTGGCCTTCATCACCTCGAACAGCGTCTTCGTATGGGCGGCAGTCTTGTTCGTGACCAGGATCGGCGCGGCTGCGGCAGAAGTCATGATGGAGGCCTATTTCTTCAAGACCGTCTCGCCGCGCGACTCCGCGGCGCTCGGCATCTTCCGCATCACCCGCCCGCTCTCGTATCTCTTCGCGCCTCTGGTGACCGTGGTCGGCCTCTTATTCACGACCAATGAATATCTGTTCGTTATCATCGGCGCCATTTCCCTGCTCGCGCTGTGGCCGACCTTGATGATCAAGGATACCAATTAGCAGGAAATTGGAAATGTAACTGATTATGAGAGGAAATTCTTTGCGACAGAGACAGACAGTTGAAATTTATGCTAAATATGCTAGTCTAATACTAGACCCATTTGGGGAGAACCTATGACAAAATGACTCATAGGCTCGTTAATACGGAAAGAGTATGGAGTAAATTTATGGATTCAAACTCTCAAGCGGTAGATGCCGTCCCATTCATGTTCAGATTTTTTGAGACCGTTCAGGTACCCAAGATCTCACCCGAATGCTCGATGGCAACCCAGTATACGACAAGCTCGGGTGGACGCGAGACCGAGTACGACGACGATCCCGATCCGGAGTGATTGCACAAGTCACAACCGCGGGATAACACACCCCATCTTTCAGGTGGGGCCTTTTTTAACATCTGAATTTATGGTAGATTCAGACTATGGAAACGGTATTACTAAAAATCGGATATGCTTTTACTGACATAATCGAAAAGAGAGAGACCTTTTTTGCCAGAAGACTGTGGCGAATAATCCTTATCTGTTATTTTATATCCCTTTCAAAAATCTTAAAAAGACGCAAATTCGATTTGTATCTAAGGATTGGCACATTATATTCAAATCTTAAAAGATATGGAAGTGCGTCATCTTATTATGGCAAAGCATCGATTCTTGCAAAAGATAATGCTGATGAAGTCCGGGTGAATATATGCCTAGGCAATCTAGCATTTTCAAAAAAATCATATGCAGAGGCACTTGAACGCTATCGCGAATCATTAACTACAGCACGATACAAGACAACCATTTTATCTGATATCGCTTACACATATGAGGCCATGAGGGAATACAAAATGGCCATGGAATATGCTGAGCGATCTATTGAAACTTCTAGAAAGGAAACCGATTTGAACCATACGATACCGCCCGAAGAAAATGTTAAGGCGCTTATTGTCCGTTTAAAAGAAAAACTACCGGAATAACCCGGTAGTGGCGATAAGAAGATTATTTAAGCGAACGGCTCTGCAGAGCGTCTACCAATGCATCCGTGATTTGAAGACCGGCATAATGCTCGATCCAGACCCACTGACTATTCGGGTTCATCTCGAAAAATACATAGTCTCCGGACGGAGTCACGGCGAAGTCGAATGATGCAAAGTGAATTCCAAAGGAATTCATGAACTCTATGACCTTGTGTCGAATCTCAGATGGAATAGAGATTGCTGAATGTGGAACATGCTCAAAATCATACTTCCTCCAATCAATCTGAGTTTTCTGACTTCGTTGCGAATCGATCCTGCAGGCGAATATCAAATCATCGACTACGGTTATCCGCAATTCGAATTCTTTTTTAATTTCTTCCTGCAAGATCATAGGGACTGCCCTGATCGATGACGATTCTGGAGCCATATTTTTCGCTAAGAGCGATGTGTATATAGCCCCAAATGATTTTCCCTGCTTAATGATCTTGCCGAAACCGCCAAGAGTCTTGGCGATGACTGATTCATGCTTCTGTCTGAAGAGCTCGAACTCATCTGGGCTTGAGGTGATGAGGGTATCCGGAATATTGAACCCCATGTCTTTAGCGCGCTTGAGTTGAAGCATTTTATTGCCAGCCAGTCTCAAAGATGAAGCGCTATCGAGAACTTTCGCGACTGGCAGTTGATTCAACCACCATTCCCAACACAATTTCCATTCTTGCGTCAGATAGTCAGAGATCAGTTGATTGTCATGTTTGATAGGGCGGCGAGGAACCCGACGTTGCCATACAGCTCCGATCTGATCGAGAGAAATCTCAGTGCATCCATCTGAGAGCGACCAATTATTTTTTTCCATGGGCCGGAATGAGAAAAACCCCATTTTTCTAACCTCATCGAGGTTTATCCTCTTGTATGCCAATTGCCTTAATGTTAGTTTCTTTATGACGAAATCGGCACTTGAGTCTTCTTTACATGTAAGTATCAATATCATAGCTATCCTCTTTGTTTTTTGTTTTCAAGGAATTGTTTTAAACAAGGTATTATATTTAGTCTATTCTGTCAAGGTCTAATCGCATTACAGTTTCTAGAAGTAACAACTGTATTGTGAGCACTGATGCTAAAACCCCACATACCCTTTCGCCTTCAAGATCGCTGCGATGGCTTCGCGGTCGGAATCAGCCGTGATCTCACCGTCGAGATCCATGGTCGGCGTCTTCGACTGGCCAGACTTGGCGACTAATTCCTTGAAATAGGCCTCATTTCCGCGGACTTCGCGCTCTTCGAATTTCACGCCCTTTTCCTTGAATAGGTCGAGAACGCCCTTGCACCACGGACAGCCGGTCTTTATATATAGGATGATGTTCATAAACACAGTATAACAGTATTAAGGTATAAAAGCATAAAATCGCACGATTTAAGTGGACAGACAGAGAAATTCATCGCATAGAAATCATATCCCCGTAAATCCGGCACTTGTCCACAGCTTCTCCACGAGGTTCTCAACGATGATCGGTTGACACTATTTTGGATTGCGAATAATATGTATCTAGGTTCGCTTGTATGATGGAGAAGATCCTTAAACCCAACAATATAGGAGCCACAAAAATACCGGCACTATTGCCGGGCACGGCCCCACTTTAAATTTTCGGAATCTCTCTCCAGAATCTAGCCGAGCCTACCCTATGACGAAAAACCGCTGCGAAGCGGTTTTTCGTTTCCCGCGCGGATTACGCTTGAGGAGCAGGCGGCGTAGTCGGCTGTGCCGGTTGCTGCGGAGCAGGATTTGGCTTGTTTGCCATAGTAATACGGCGGGTGGGTTATCTCCCGCATGCGACCATTATACTCCCGAATCAAGCCCGGGGCGCTCTGTGTCATTCCTTTGACAAGCGGTCAAAACTAGCAATCAAATAATGACTTGAATGCACAGTTTGTAGGTATGATGTAGTTTGAACAAAAACTACGGAACTTTTTAAGTATTATGGCAAGGAAATCCCAAATATTCTTCGAGCATTCCCAAGCAGAGCTTTCTCGACTTCCTCGAGCGGCAAGCCTTTTATCTTGGCGATAGCCGCGACGACTTCATTGACATATGCCGGCTCGTTACGCTTGCCGCGGTGCGGCACTGGCGCCACGAACGGGCAATCGGTCTCGGCTTGGATCATGTCGAGCGGCGTGAATCGCACCAATTCCTCGTACTGCTTGGCGAAAGTGATGACGCCAGTGAATGACAGCGTGAAGCCGAGATCTAGAAAACGCTTGGCTTCTTCGAGCGTGCCGGCGAAGAAATGTGCGTTGCCTTTGATGGTCGGATGAGCAGCCAGTATTTCAAGAGCATCGGCATAGGCCTGACGGATGTGAAGCATCAGAGGCTTCTTGAATTCTTCCGCCAAGGCGATCTGGCCGTAGAACGCTTCCTTTTGACGTGCCTGCGAATCTTGCGAGAGCCGGTAGTAGTCGAGCCCGCACTCCCCTATCCCGACGACCTTCGGATTTCTCAATAATTCACGGTACGCATCCGGATCGAATGTCTCACCGCGCGAGGTGAATTCCTTGCCGCCTTCGCCTAGCTCTTTCTCATCGTGAAATGAAGCCGAGGTGTGGATGGGATGCAGGCCGACGATGGCGTAAGCACCTTCAGGATATTTTTCCGCCAGCGCCACGGCCGACCGCGAAGTGTCGAGCTGGGTGCCGACCGTGATGAAGGCCGTGCCGCCGTCGATCGCCCGTTTCGCCGTGGCATCGCGGTCCGCGTCGAAAGCCGCGAAGTTCAAGTGCGAGTGTATGTCGATGCGGCGGAAGGAGGGCATGGATTTCAATGCAACCCGATCTGATATTCATACAACCTCCGATAGACGCCGCCTTCCTTGGCGATCAATTCGTGATGCGAACCAGTCTCGACGACCTTGCCCTTCTGTAAGACCAAGATGGCGTCGGCTTTGCGCACCGTCGAGAGGCGATGGGCGATGATGAAGGTCGTGCGTCCTTGCATGAGCTTTTCCAGGGCTCCGGTCACGATCTGCTCGGTTCCGGCATCGAGAGCGCTGGTAGGCTCATCGAGGATGAGGATAGCCGGCGCTCGTAACATGGCCCTGGCGATGGCCACGCGCTGTTTCTGGCCGACGGAAAGCTTGATGCCGCGCTCGCCGACGATCGTCTCGTACTTCTTGGGCAGAGCGGAGACGAAATCGTCGATATGCGCCTCTTTGGACACGCGCAGGACGTCCTCGTCAGAAGCCTCGAATGAGCCGTAGCGGATATTGGCACGGATGGTATCGTTGAAAAGCGCCACTTCCTGGGGTACGACGGCGATATGCCGGCGCAAGACATTCAGATCGAGCTTCCGAGTGTCGACTCCGTCGACAGTCACGCTTCCCTTCTCGGGGAAATAATAGCCGGAGATGAGAGAGATGGCGGTCGATTTGCCGACACCGGATTCGCCGACTAGAGCGATCGATTGCCCCGGCTTAACTATAAAATCTATATCGATAAGGACTTCAGGCTGGCCTGGACCGTAACGGAATGAGACATGATCGAATCTGACTTCGCCGGAAACATGCTCGGGCCGGACCGCTCCGGCTGGAACATACTCTTCTTCCTTCCTTTCGAATATTGTCTCGGCGCTGGCCGCGGCTGTCATGCCGTTCTGTATGACTTGCCAGCTGTTGCCCAGAGCCGCCACCGGTCCGAAGAACATCAAGGCGTATCCGTTCAAGGCTACCAGCTCGCCGACCGTGATCGAGCCGTTCGCGACCAGTCGAACAGCCAAGATGAATATGGTCAATTGGGTAAGGAAGACGATCGTGCGCTGGAAGAAATTCGACGTTGCTCCAATTGCGCTCCAATTTGACCCAGAATGCTTGCGTCCGGCCCCAAAGATTGGTGGTGGCTTTTTTGGATTCGTATTCTTCGGCAGAAGCCTGTTTGACGCTCTCGATCTGTTGGACTGACGCCGCCGAGTCATCCCAGCTCTCATTCCAGGACTTGTGCGCAGCCCTGTCGATGGCCGCCACTGGGCGCAAGATGTGCAAAAGAAGCAGGATATAGAGCAAGACGCCGAGGAGCAGGACCGAAGCCAGAAGAGAGCTGATAGTCGCCGCCAAAGCAATGCCGATGAATATGCTTAGGAATTGCGGCACGATATTGCTGACTGTGCTCAATATCGCGGAGATCCGCCAGCCGGCCTGGCTGATCTTCTGGAGCTCTCCGTTGGTATGGGCGTTCTTGTGATATGACAAAGGCAGGCGGAACATGTGAGTGAAGCCGTCGGTTTGTATCTTAAAGTGGACGCCGACATCCACCTTCCTTCGCAAGCGGTCCGAGACCCAGTCGATATTGTTGGCGACGAGCTCGACTACGACCCAAGCGCCCAGGAATACGGCCCAGATCGGCAATGAGTTGGCTACGACCAGTCGATGCTCCGAGAGGCCGATCAGCGCGTCGAAAAAGCGGCCGGTGATATAAGGCACGAAACCGTTGGCGATCGACGAGATCACGCCAAGGATACCCAGAGCCGTCAGTTTTCCCCGGAACGGCTGAAGATGCCGTCAAATAGCCGCCATTCCCTCGCGCGCGTGCGCGTTCTTTTTCCCGTGGTTTTCATAGCTGTTGATTGTACAGCATATTCTGGCGTTCTGCACATAAAAAATGCCTATTTAGGCCTTATTCCGATCGCATAGATGCCGAACTTAGGTATGCGCTCAGCGTATCCTTCCAGATCGTGATAGCTCTTGATGCCGCTCTCGATGTCAAGACCGCTTGAGAGGACATTTTCTACGCCTTCCGTCTCGAGCATGGACCGTACATCGTGATACCAGCGCACTGATAGGACATCACAGATCATCGATTCGCCAGTCGTTTTGTTTGTAAAGGTGATGGCGTCGCCCGGGGTCATGTGCTCGTAGGTCTTGTCATTTTCGGTCCTAGGCGTACGGCCCTCGATCTTCTTAGTTCCGGCTTTTATCGCCTTGAACGGCCGGTCGTTCAGATTCAGATTATAATTTGCGGTCATCGTACTTTACTGATTATCTGATCAGCCGTCTCTTCAGGAGTCTGTTCTGAATTGTCGATCATTTTTCCAAAAGACGGATTGTGAATTCCGATATCGTAATGGTACTTGATCCTTTCCCGCTCCCAGTCATCCAATTTTCTGGTGCCTCTGTCCGTTAATGCCTTTTCGAGCTTTGGGGCGAGAGTAAAAACATATATCTTAGCATCGAGGCTTTTTAGTTCATTCGTAACATAATCATAGTTTCCTTTAGACAATGGATACGGAACGATCACATTCAGGCCTCTTTTGGAGAAATTCCTGATGACGGCGACAGCATTCTCGAGATTGATCGGTACGGCTTGATTTATCGGCATCCACGAGATCATGTCTCGGAGCGCGTCTATCTCCACCAAAGCGACATTAGAAAGCTTCGTAGCCAATATCTTAGCTACGGTGGTTTTCCCAGCATTTATCGAGCCGTTAATGAAGATAATCATGATTAAGACATTCTACTACATAATCTACCGCCAATGTCCCGCCGGGAATGGTATTTTAACACACAAAAAAAGGAGAGCCCGAAGACTCCCCTTGTGTTTGGATGCGTTCAGGCCATAGCTTTTGCGCACAGATCGTGGCAAAGCTTGACCCAACTCGGCGATCCTTTCTACGGACGATGTCGCTCCAAACATGCGGAACTCGATCGTGCCATGCTTGGATATCCTTATGAGCGTCCAGCATTTGCGCGGGTCTTTGTTAAACCCCTTGGTGCGCGCCGACCGATAGAGATCGGCCCAATCCGCATATTGTGGCGGATCACATTCTGGAGCAACCGTCCTGTAAATCTCCAGGCGTTCTCCGAACGAGCCGTTGCCTTTCGCGCACAGCCGCTCGCACTGCGGAGCGACGCGATTGTAAACGCGAAGAGCAGTCTCATGATCCGGCATTCCCACATGGACATGCGTGCCGATGACCCGGCAGGCGGCCAAGAGGACATGACGAGGCATCATCTTCACGATCTCCTGATATCTTCCAGACGGATCCGGATAGACATCAAGCGGCATACCCTCGGGTCCAACTTCTGAATGAAGCCGCCTAAAGCCGAGCGATCTTTCCCATGTCGTCAGCTCTTCCTCAAGCCTTATGAGATGACCGTAAGCCGAGCCGACATGGCACGGACCGATCTTATACTCAAGCTGGCAGGACGAAAGCTCATAACCGTATCGTGGAAGCATAGAATCGTCTTCTCTGCGAGGCAAACCGGCGATGATCCTCGGCGCAAGCGGGAGTATCGTGCCGCTCTCATCGGTCAAGAAGCATTCTTGTTCAACACCGACGGACAATGTCCTAGCCTGGTCGAATCGGAATAAGTCCATGAACGCCTTTTGTCGGACATCCAACAGCCAGTAAGTCCTATCCGCATGCGCGGCATCGCGTATGCCGAGGTCGACGAAGCCGGACCTTTCATAGACATGGCGAGCAACACGCGCTTGGGTATCGGTACGCAAGACGATAGCTGTGATACCGGCGTTCTGGGCGACGCCTATGAGCGACGCGGTCAGAGCGGACGATATCCGTCGGCCGCGATGATTCTTGGCGACTCCCAGCTCATCGACATAGAAGACACGGCTTTCTCCGTCGAATACCGGATCGAGAAGGCTGTTTCCCGCGATTGCCCTAAGCTCATTCATGTCCACTGAATATCCGTGCGTGAATCCGACTACATCCCCATTATCCATGGCCAGGAATGCCGTGGCATCTGGGTTTTTCATCTCTCTCCGAAGATCGACGACGACGCCTTCGGGTCGCCAGAAATCTTCATTCCACGGCGGCTCTTTCCATATCTCACAATAACAGTTTGCCCATTGCTCCAGGATCTCCGAAGGAATGGCGTTCATATCTACGCGCTCTATCGAGACGTTTTTCATAAGTATCCTTTTGTTAAAGAACTACGACAGGTACTGCCGACACACGAGTGCAGGCAGTAGTCTATCGCCAACCAGAGTTGGGATAGCTGTGAGCCGGTTCTCACCAATGGAATTCAGTCCTCCTTTTTCCCAATTCGCCGAGAAAGTCCTGCAGTGCCTGATAGAATGTGAGACACGAATCAATGCTGATATTCTCATTATCGCCGTGTATGTCTCCGCCAGTGGGCTTGATCATCAGTATCGGGATATCGAGGTCGGCAAAGTGACGCGCATCCGAAGCGCCATATGTCCCTTTTATCTGGATCTTTTTCCCGACGCTTTTTTCGAAGCATTTGATGAACATCTTGACTACAGGTTCATTGATATCAACCGAGGTCGGACTGCCGATTGAGTGTGTCGATATCTTGAGCGAAGAGTCGATCTTCCTGGCTAAAGCTGATACCTCGTCGCGAATCGCCTTGAATGTAGTCGTCTCCGGGAATCTGAAATCTAGGATCGCGTATGCTTCAGGGCATACCTGATTGGCAGAAATGCCGCCTTGGAGCTTCCCGATATTGACCGTTGTCTTCCAAGATTCTCTTCGATTGTTTTGTTTATATCTCTTAAGCACCGCGCCGCACAGAGCGATTATCGGTTCGAGAGCGTTCTTGCCGTCCCATATCCTGGACGAGTGAGCCGGCGTGCCAGTCGCATCTATACGCAACGCACATACGCCTTTAGATCTATTTACGAATATGAGATCGTCTCCGCCATCCGGCACGATCAGGACTTTAGGCCTTAGCTTGTATTGTTTAGCCAGATAAGCGGCTCCTTCGAATCCCCCTGTCTCTTCATCCGTGGTCACGATAAAGGCGAATGAGATGTCCGATTTTCTTTCAATGAGCTCATTCAACAGCGCATATCCCATGGGAATGGAGAATTTCATATCGCTTACGCCTCGCCCGTAGGCGATTCCCTTTTTGATAGTCATCTTGAATTGGGCGGGCTTTCCAGCCACGACATCCGCGTGTACTAGAAAACACACATCCGGATCGCGCGTATCTATATTCGAAGCAATAAAAGATTCCGCATTGCCGTTCTTGATTCTCTTTACGATCGCCTTCTTGCTTATCTTTGACTCGATGAAATCAAGCGCTTTCCTGTTCTGATCGATGTCAGATCGTGAGCGTCTTGAATGATACAAGCCTTGATAGGTCTTCTGTGAATTGTTCTTTAGTTAGATTTTTCATGGTAAGTGATTAGTTAGTTAAAACAAAAACACCCTCTTTTACGAAGGGTGTTTTGTCTCTAAATGAAGCTTTTGCTTGATTAGTATGAGACATGCCAAGAACCCCCTCCGTGCGAAAGGCGGTTATGATGCCAGTTATTGACCTGAATGGCTGTCTTTTTCATGTATGTGCTATGGTAGCAAACTGCGTATTTGGATGCAAGCGCACGCCATCTGCAAACACTAAAATCCTATGAACAAACTTGCTCTTATCCACTTGGCTTATAGATATAGCCGACTTTAGGTAGCGTATACACTTACACATGGATAACTGAACCCCATTTTGATATAATCGTCGCATGAGAAAAATCATCCTCGCCTCTAGTTCGCCACGCAGGAGGGAAATTTTGTCAAAGTTGGGATTTCCATTCGAGGTGAAGACAAGCAACTACAAAGAAGACATGGGCCTTCCTCTTCCCCCATCTGAACTTGCCAAATTCCTTTCGGCTGGTAAGGCGCTATCTGTATCAAATGAAAACCCGGGGTCTCTCGTAATCGCAGCTGACACATTCGTGATGCACCAAGGCACTTTACTTGGTAAACCAAAGACAGAACGGGACGCAATCGCCATGCTCAAAATGTTGAGCGGCAAAGAGAATGACATTGTGACAGGAGTCACGATCATAGATGGCCTAAGCGGTAACAAATCATCTTTCCATGAGATTACCAAGGTATTTATGAGGGACATCACAGAACAGGAGATTCATGCGTATGTCAGAACCGGCGAACCACTCGATAAGGCTGGCGCATATGCCCTACAGGAACTCGGCGCGATATTCATACAAAGGATCGAGGGCGATTTCTTTAATGCGATGGGCCTACCACTTGCCAGGCTAGCGCGTGAGTTGGAAGGGTTTGGAATCAAGATTTTATAAATAGGATCTTTTTATTCTATATACGCGACAGTTTTATTTTTTATAGCATCCAAGCATGCGGGTATGCTTTTCTGCAAACTTGTAGATAAGATCGGCATGGCTTTTTCTGGAGAAGTAAAAACATATTCTTTCAGCTCGTCTGTTTGTAGCTTTATCTGGACGATTTGCTTATCAGTGAGAGTGCCGCCGAAATAGACAAATTTGAGCGAGTCAGTAAAAACTACTTTTCTTGTTCCATAATATATACCGACCAATTGTAATTCCGTGGCATCAAGACCGATCTCTTCTTTTGTTTCTCGGATAGCGCAGTGGAGAGGAGATTCATTGTCCTCGGTGGCTCCCCCGGGAACAAGCCATCCGTCTTTATAATCAGGTTTTAAGATAAGCAATTCTCCTTTTGTGTTAAAAAACAAGACTGCTGTGCCAACCTGCTTCTTAGGAAGTCTTAGGGCATATTCCTCGTCGGTGAATTTCTTTACCATTTTTTTATCTTATCACCCTTTGTTATTCTACGGAATAAGAGCCATCGCAACATCCTAGGAAGATTCCGTGTAATATTTATATAAACTACTTGCCCCCCTGTGCACAAAATCCCTAAAAATAGGTCTTAAGTTGATCATCCCGCGTATTCCGGCGTTCTGCACATAAAAAGCGCGGGAATGACCCCGCGCTTGAACTGGCAAATACCCGCCTTAGAATTCTGCGAACACTTTCTTGGATCGCGAGTCGATTCTGACCATGCCGCCATAAGGTAAAGGGATCTGTGGTTCGGTGTGACCAAAGTCCATGTTTTGCAGGATCGGAGCAGTCTTGTTATACATGCGGATGATCTGGATGGTCGTCTCGCGTTGCTCCTTGCGATACTCCTTTCGTTCGTCCGGATTCTTCTGTTTGTCGTATTCCCACGATTTCGGCCTGCCGACCAGCACGGCTTTCACGCGTTCCAAGATACCCCTCTCTCCGAGAGCGCGATACACTCTGGACACATAGCTTGCCGGTGATATTTCTTCGCACGTTTCCGTGAATAGGACGATGTCTTCAAATTCGCTCAATTCAGGGATGCGCGAGCCGTGTCGAAGCATTTCGTCAATGGATTCGAGACAACCTCCCCATGTTCTTCCTACGACACGACCTTCCCCATCCCAGAACCAACCGTCATTCTTCTCGTACGCGAGTTCCTTATCCATGTTTGATGGATCATTCCAATCGAGTCCGATGTCGTTGAACATCTCACTCGAGGTGAGCTCGACTTCGCCAGCTTCGAAAAGCGCCTTCTTGATATACCCAACGGTGAACGGATCCATGTGCCCATTCAAGGCAAATTGAGTGTGCAGGGAGGCGCCATAATACGACGGTATGCCCGCAAGCCACAGGAAATTCGCGAAGTGAGTATTGTCGCTGTATCCGAAGAATGGTTTCGGGTGTGCTTTGAATGGCGCGATCGGCAGATTTTTGACGTATGTGACCTGATCATCGCCGCCGATGGATGTGATCACGGCCCTTATGGAATGATCTTCGAATGCGCGAATTAGGTCGGCAGACCTTTCCTCCTTGCTCGCCCCGAGCTTCTTCGTCGTCGGGAATTCAACCGGCTCAAGGCCGAAGATATCCCGCAGACGCGTCAGACCGAGTTCATACATATGCGGCCATTGTCCAGGAGCCGCGAATGACGGTGAAAGTATCGCCACCTTATCTCCCGCTTTAAGTTTGTTTAATTTGGTAAAGTTCATAATATTAATATTACCATAATAAAAATATGATTATCTGTCAACACTCCGGGATCGAAGTGCTACCGATATGCTGGATATCGAGAAGATATGAGCCGAAGATCTCTCTTATCAGCCGGGCTTCATTCTCATATAGATCTTTCCATTCGTCTGAATGCGCCACCAATAGGGTATTTTTAATCATGAGATGATATCATTTTTTATAAACATTTTTTATTCCCAGTCTTAATTTATTTAATAGCATTCATTGTTTTTGCTTGAAATAAGAATACGGAATAGCCTCTCTTCCCAACTTTTTAATTATTCTATTTATTGAAACATATGATTGCGAAGCCAAAGTAATAAACTGGTTATCAATAAAGAAAACCTTTACACAAGAAAAAAATTTTGACAAAACAAACTCCTGGTAATACCATGGCCACCTTTTTAAGCTCCTCATATCTCCCATTAAAATATGCTGATTAAAAAGCGCCTCGGGCATTGACGATTGGATAAGCAAAATTCCATTTTTTCCTAGACTTTTCTTTAATTCGGGTCCTTTATATTTGATAAATGGTGGTTGCGCCCCATAAAAAACACCTACACTAATTAAACTTACATTATCAGGAAAACTCATTTTTTTACAATCCTGAAAATTGAAAAAAACTTCAATCTTGCTTTTTTTCGCTATTTTTCTTAAATAAGTATTTAAATGCAATTTAAGATCCTGACTTAATTCGTTTACTATAACCTTTTTGGGGCTGTAATTTTTTAAAACAAACGCACTTAACTCTCCAGTCCCTGACCCTATGTCAATAAAACAGTTAATTTTTTTTAAGGTGTCACAGGATGCCCTGAGAACCTTCAGCATGCTTTTTTCTGGACCAATAAACATACCCCCTCCTTCCTTTAGAGCAAATTTAACATCAAATTCTTTCACCATCTCTTTATAAAAACTCGAGTCAGTTTTTTCGATATCAAGTATCTCCATGCCTAATGGATTTCTTTTATCTTTTTTATATTTTGTATGATTGACTTTTTCTTTATTATCATCAACATGTAACAATGGAATAAAGCCAACGGCTAGATCTACAAATAATTTCAATCCAGACTTTGTTAAACGATCTTTCCAGTCACTTCTTATTTTCCTGTATCTTGGATAAATTTCCCTTGAAAAGCTTCCTCTTCCAAGTATATTTTTATTTTGAAAAATTATATAATATGTGACACAAGGTATTTTATTTTTTTGTGATGTGTATGTCTGGATATTTACACACTTTGAATAAAGTATCTTTCCACCAATACTTTCAAAAAATAATTTAGTTATTTTATCTGCTTTTGTTATATTGGCTTGTTTCATAATAATTATTAATAATATCTTATTATATTATTCGATATAATAAGAATGGGGTTCATTCCTAACATTTTCTATTCTTACATCCCAGTTTACACCAAGACTTTCTTTTATTTTTTTTATTATTAAATCAATATCATGATAATCCTCAGATAGGATAGAATACATTGTCGGCCCTAAAGAGCTCATGCCCAAAAATGGCACTTTATCCTTGAAGGAATCATTACCAGACATAAAGCTATTCCTTACTTCATATCTTTTGGCAGGATTAAGATTATCTTCCATCATCATTAAAGGTGGTTTTTGTTCATCGGAAATCAAAACATACTTACAGTTTCCTAGTCTTTTCCATTTAAAAATTAATTGGTTCTTTAATAAATTCATAATCTTCATTAATGCTTTTTTGTTTAATTCTAATTCAATTTTTTTCGTTCCAAATCTAACAATATCAAGCAAGTTATCAATAAATTCAAAATAGTTTTTATCTAACAATCCTGGGATCAGGCCCATTAGAGTATTTGTGCAGATTGCCTCAACTTCCGAAAGTGGAACTGGGGTATTTGATATAAATAAGCTACTTTCATCTATTTCATTATTTAGAGAGATGGAGGTTGGTATTATTAAAAGTATTTTCCATCTTTTGGGAAATTTATACCTGCCAATCAACATAGGAGGGCAAGATGCATGATCACCAAATGTTTTCTTTTCCTCATTGGGTCCCATTTTATACCCACCATCGACTATCAAGCCTCCATACATAAATGAGTAGTAGCCTATTCCAGAAACCCCCGCCCTGTTAGTAACAAAAGCAATTTTCTTTAATGAGATTTTCTTTTTATACAATAAGGCAATACCTCTGCCTATACATAGTCCTAATTGGGTTCCGCTACCCAAACCAACATGTGTTTTAAAAGATTTTTTTATGTTTATCTTAACTCCAGAAGATAGTTTCAAATATTTAATTATACTATTAGCAAAATGGCATGCTTTATTTTGTAAATAATCATTACCTCCAATTACAACTATTTTATCGCAAAATGAAAATTCTATTTCCAAAAAAAGATTGTCTACTGCCAACCCAACACCACCACAACCCCTACCACCAATTTGATTCATTTTTAAACTATTAAAATGGAGTCTTGCAGATGATCTAAGAATGACTTTTCTTGAATTCATAATTTTTAATAAGAAATAAGGTAAATTTAAATGTTTTTTACATTCTCATTAACCAATTTTAATGCTTTATTTAATTTTAATTTATATTTCTTAGTGTTAAGATTTGGTATCGCCTTCCCGCCCAGAAGCCCACACGCAAGCTTGTCTTCTTTTCCAAACGATATAAATTTTTTAACCTCAAACCCTGCTTTTTCAAGTATTTCCTTAAGTTCATTTACCTTTTTTTCGTCAATATATTTATTGGTTCCAATTAGATTACTCGGATTATACTCACATAAAATTACTCTGTGATACTTTGGATTCAATAGTTTAATTAAATCTTTTACTTCTTTTTTTGATGTTGTAGTAAATGGACCATCTCCACATAACACAGCTTTCTCAAACATCAAGAAATTTACAACAACTTTTATTCCCGAAACTTTTGCATATTTCTCCGAAGAAGAAATGACTTCTTTTAGCGGATAAATTTTATTTATGGGCATAATCTGATCTCTGTCGTTTACGCTATGGACCGACAGGTGCAAAAGAATCTTGGCATTTCCAAAATCTCCTCTAGCAAAATCGTTTGCAAGCTTTTTGATAATCTGCGGATTCCCACTTGTAGCAAAAATGTGTCTATAGGTTTCAGATCCCAATTTTTTTACAATTAAATCGGTCCCGACAATCGCTGCTTTAACTTTTTCATAAGAAAAGCTAGGTTCCCCTTGGCCCATATAAGCAAACTCCCTTCTATTTTTAGAATAATCAGTAATTTCGTCATCAAGCATCATAAAAATATTTTGAAACGCTATTTCCCTACTACTTAAAAGCCTTAAAAAAGGAATGGTGTTTCCTGTAACACAAAATTTACATTGATTGCATTTTTGCGACAAAATACAACCCAAAGACACAGATGTGGTATACGCTCTTATGTTCTCATCAGGTGTCCCCTTGCCTAATTTTGTTCTTCTTAAAAAAGCACCGCTTTCAATATAATAATCGTTTTTTCCATCAATTTCCCATGCATATCTAATACCTTCTTCGCCACATTTATTAACATATTTTCCCACAAGTTTTATATTTATTTTTTTTCATATTATTGAGGTAATCAATTACTAACAAAAACGCGATTTGCACAGGCCGCCTCACACGGCTGGCATCTATACCAGTACCTATCATTAATAATATTTTTCACCATAATTTTTAACTTTGGGTTTTTTCCTTCAATCGATTTTAATACATTAATTATACCGTCCGCAGGGAGTTTTTTGCCTAAATCTGAATTCAATAATTTTTCTAACCTTAAACGAAATTTCAATGATTGCCCCGGCAAAGAAAGTTTTGTTATAGGAACAGGATGATAGCACCCATACCAAAAACCATCAATTGCCAACAACAATGAATCACCAATTAGGCATTTAAAGTTATTCGGTTTTTCTGTAATCGTATACCCTTTTCCTTTAATGGCTGAGGGAAGAAAAACAGCTCTCCCAGTGGCAGTTACATTTTTTTTCACAATAGTTAACCCCTTATCTTGATATTTTTTCTTAAATTTTTCAAACAATTTATTGTCTCTTCGGTTGGATGTCCACCTAATATTTAACTCAAACTTATACTTGTTTTTATGTTCAATAAAATAATCAACTAAATTAGAAGTCCCATTTTTCTTTATAAAAATTTCCTTATATTTTTTTTCTTTTCTTAGTATTCCTTGGTTATGAAAAATGTCTATGCTTATATCATAAATATCGGCATTTAATAATTTAAATAATAGCGGATTCTCAAGAAAACTTAAGCCATTTGTATCTATTCTAATTTTAGAAAATTTGTAATTCGCTTTAATTGTTTTAACAATTTTAGCTATATTTGGATGTAAAGTTGGCTCACCACCAGTAATTATAAAATTATTAATCTTATTTATTCCTGACTTCTTTAGGTCGGCTAGGGCATCATTAATTTGGGTTAAGGTTAGCTTTTCTTTCTTTTTTGGCGAAGAACTGAAAAAACAGTGAGGACAAGATTGATCACATTCTTTTATTATTTGAAAAACTACATGGTTAAATTCTTTTTTTATCATTTTATTATTTTACTGCATTTTGCACAATCTCCTCTGCAAAATACTCTAGTGTTATATTTTTTACATATATGATGAAAGTTCATGTTTTTATTTGAAAAAAATATGTAAAACATTGGACATAGTCCCAAATCAACTCCTTTTTGTTGAATTTTATAATCCAAATATAATTGCTCATCTAATGTAAGATCTTGAATCTCAGCCTTTAAAACATTCACTTTAGAAACAATATCTCTGATTTTTCCAAATCTTTCTGATATTGTTTCCATCTTATTTAAATCTTCAATATACCCACCATCCTTAAAATCTCTAAATATTTCATCTACTAAATGCATATATTCTTAATATTATTAAATGTTTATAAATTTCGTCAAAATACTTTCTTAGATAATCAAGATAAATATCATTTTTTATTTTGATAGTTTAATGGCTTGAGCCGGGCAACCTTTTACAACTTCTATTATCTTCTTCTGCTGGTTAGCGGATATATTAATCGACGAAGATGTTAAGAGCTTACCTTTTTGCTTTATTTTTGCTTTAAATTTTTTAATATCAAATTTAAACAGGTTAGGAATACATGTACTGCAATAACCACACCCGGCACATTTTTTTTGGTCAATCGAAAGATGTGACATGAACTGAATTATACATAAAACACTTGAAATATTCAAACTTATAAATAACCCATTCGTCTGAATGCGCTACTAATAGAGTATTTTTAATCATGGGATAAGTATACCAAATAAAATTTTATCTGCAGACCGCGTAGGATGTTATTCGAACGGGCTTAAGCCATACTCGCATTTGACAAACATGGGCGTGTCAGTTAGCATATTGACTATGCTTAATAAGCATTTCAGCCTGAATATGTGCTCTAACACCCTCGCTGGGTGGTCGCTTTGCGTTGCCGGCATCGGTTTTTATCCGGATACGCAAGAGCTTATATTCAGCCGCGATGCTTCTAACTCATAAGATATAAACATATTTCTTCTGATAATTAAAAGGATTCCGGCTGAATGAAAGCCGGGATTTTTCATTTAGCACAGTTCTTTGTAATAGTCCCTGAACAAAAGATAATAACCGCAAAAAATAGAAAGGTTCAGTCATGAAATCATCGTTAGCCCGTCGCAATATCGCCCTTTATAAGGTTTTCGTCCTATTCAACGAACCCTTGTTTTGGGGACCGATCCTCATCGCATCACTGCAAAATCTTGGGAAGATGAAACTGCCGGACATATATTTTATGGAATCAGCGGTCATGGTGATCTGCGTCCTCCTGAATGTCCCACTGGGATCGCTCGCCGATACTATCGGCCGCAAGAAGACTCTGATCATCGGCAGAATATTCTTGTTCGGCAGTGCCGTGATGTTTGCAACCATGTATTCTCCCCTTACGGCTTGGATCGGCAATATCTTGTGGGCAATCGGCTATTCGTTCCAATCGGGAGCCGACAAAGCTCTGCTCTACAATGTGCTCAAGTCAGTCGGTCTGGAGGATAGGTATAAGAAGATCGAAGGCTGTGCCGTTGGCTTGAGATATCTAGTCATTGCCTTCTGTTCTCTACCCGTTGGATATCTCGCGAACATTAATATGAGGATTCCGCTCTACATGTCCGTGCCGTTCATGCTCATCCCTATGATTGCCGCCTGTTTTCTAACAGAGTCGAAGGTCAGTGAACGGCGATATGCCGTGAAAGATCAACTCCATATATTGGTGGATGGGATCAAATACGCCTTACGAAAAACGGAGATAAGATGGATCATCGGGCTTTGTGCGCTCATCATGGGCGCGTCGAAGATATGGTTCTTCGCTTATAATCCGTACTTCGAAAAGGTCGGCATCGACATCAAGTATTATGGTTTCATCTTCTTTCTCTTGAATATCGTCGCCTGGGCATTTAGCCATTACGCCCACAGCATCGAGAATCGCTTCTCGGAAAGCACTTGCGTAAAAGGCATGATCCTCTGCGTCGGCGTTCCGATATTGCTCATGGGAGCATTGCCGTTCTGGCCGCTAGCGTATCTGGTGATCAGCCAGAATGTCGTGCGCGGATTCATGGTGCCGTTCGTCGGAGCATTCACCAATCGCCACATAGAATCGGAAAGCATGCGAGCCACGGTATTATCCGTCAGATCTTCGCTTACCGACGCTGTGACGATCATCTCTCTGGCCATGTTCGGGTTGATGGAGAAGCCTTTCGGGCTTCTTCCGTCTCTTATCATTCTGGGGACTATCGTTCTCGTGCTTGGCAAATTCAGTTTCACGCGTTATCGGATATTATTTCCGCAAAACGCCGGGGACTGACCACAGGCGGCATGGATCACATTCATGCCGCTTTTTTTATCCTGTCTTTATACCGTTATGTCCATCTTATAATCATGATCGATCAATATCTTATCGGTGATATCGACTTTTTTGCTCTTCATGACGGCTTCACGGATCCTCTTGAATGTTTCATCGGGAAGAGGCTCGCAAACGCGCAATCGCTTCATGGCGATCTTCGCCAGCAGATCGTTTCGCGATATCCTTCGAACAGAGTTGCAGTCAAAATAGGTCCGTTTGGTGAATTCTTTGTAATCTCGCGGGTAAACATCCACGACCGTTCCGGGTTCATACCGTTTCATCCGTTCAAGCACTTTGAATTCTTGCGAAGTCGCCCACGTCAAAACCAGGATCTCATCGCTTTTTTTATCCTCGTTTAGCACGACGAAGTAGTGCCGAGTCTCTTTATCGATGAAGCCGTCGTGGACGAAATACAGCACGCATCCGTGATTGACCGCCGCCGCCAAGCGTATGTCATCCGCGATATCCACGGCATTAAGCGTTTAGAAGCTCGCCGACTTCGCGATTCTCCTTGAAAATGTCCCTTGAAAACGCAAGTAATCCTGGATCCTCGGTGAATTTGTCTTGTCCGAACTTTTTCGCCAATTTCTTCGGATTCTCGAAGAAATCTTCGAGTTTCATCTCAAAACGCTTCTCGCTGTCAGTCTTGAATTCGGCTTCGAATCTTTTCCATTCCGGATATTCGTGCGTCAATTTTGCCAGTTCAAATCCCTTCTCATCGCCGAAAGAACCGAAGCTGTCCCAAGCGAATTTCAACGCTTCAATGTCGGTTTCCGAGAAGCAGACCGTATCTATGTTTTTGATCGATTCATAATCGTATTCGCTGACAGGCTTGATGTACCCGCGGCTGTAATTGACTTCCGGAATGTCATTGCTGTCTTCGGCGATGTCGAGAGTGACCGACGGTATAGGACCGTAAGGAAATGCAAAATAGGAGTCTCCCGTCACTAGGCGGCCGTAGCGGCGCAGATGATAACGGTCGGCGAAGTAGACCAATTTGACGGCTTTCAACCGGCTGATGCGACCACCCGCCTTTTTCGCGAAGTAGTTGAGCGCTTGCGTGGCCTTTTTATGCTTGAAATCGAAGGTATTCATGGGGATTTCGGCAATTACGATATGTTCATGATATCACATCCCAATTAGCTGCGCTCAAACCTCCATTTATTACTTGTCTCAAATACTCAGTTCTCTATAAGCACGGAGACAATCTGGCAGATAATCTACTACTTTATAATTACCGACATCTGTAGGCTTGATCCACGCCAAGGCATCATGCTCTTCTGGATTTATGACCACATTGGTATTAGAAGTCTTTGCGTGAAATATCAAAGTCACAAATTGCATATTCTTTGAGTTATCGATATTTGATCTCTGAAAAAACAACTTAACATTAGAAATATCCAAACCCGTTTCTTCTTTTATCTCTCGCGTTGCTCCGACCGCTGGATCTTCACCATCTTCTAGTGTTCCTCCAGGCAAATCCCAATATTCAGGAAGAACGTCATTCCTCTTTGACCTCTTTAGTATTAATACTTCCCCTCGATTATTAGATATGACCGTATGTACGATGAGTCCTTTTTGCATGATTGATATGCTATCATTTTGATAATCATATGACCATCTCAAAAGCCACGGAATACCTCGGCAAAATCGTCACGATCACCATCGACCGGCCTTTACATTCGAAGCATCCGAAACATGGCTTTGCCTATGAACTGAACTATGGTTTCGTTCCCGGTTCTATGTCTCCTGACGGAGAAGAATTGGACGCGTATGTCATTGGTCCCAATGTTCCTCTAGAAACATTCAAAGGTATCTGCATCGCTGTAATCCATAGAACAAATGATGACGATGATAAACTCGTAGTCGTTCCAGAATATGTAAAGATAACTGACGATGAGATACGGTCTGCGACTCACTTCCAAGAACAATTCTTCAAATCTGAGATAATCAGAGAAAGCTGAGTGCCCTTTCCATAATCCTCTCGCCCACCTCACCCCAATCGAAATATTTTTTGTAATCCGCTGGATCAATCAATTTGATCTCCGTTACATCTCCATCCGGATCCGATACAAACGGTCCGTACGGTTCAACGATGCAAACTGACCGAGTCTGCCGTACTATTCGATCTGGTTCGTAGATATCCTGATAACCAATATACTTCTGGTTCAAAACTTTCATGTTTGTCTCTTCCTTAACTTCACGGATTACTGCTTCCTCATAGGTTTCTCCCGTTTCGATACCCCCGCCCGGTGGAGCCCAATATCCTTTTTCGGCGGCGTATACGACTACAAGTTTGCCACCGCAGAAGCAGAAGGCGTGAACAGCTTGGAGAATTTTATCATCGAGATCTTTTAAAGGATCATCTTCACGGTAAATAAGATCAAGTTTTTGACCGGAGCGATTTGTTAGAGAAGATTTGATTTCCATGAGTATTTTGCTGATAGCTTTGAACGACAGGGAGATTGTTACTCTTCATGATGATGTCGTAGATTTAAATATATCTTCATGAATCAAATCAATCTCTGTGAATTGATCTCTTTTAATTGCAATATCTTGAATATCATATTGGTTATCGTACCCTCCTCGACGACGAACCGCTTATGAGCAGAATGTTCGCTTTGCCGTTACGGATATCCTTGAAGACGGCTTCTTCGTCATATGAGCCGTATTTGTTGTCAGATTTGATCACGAATGTGTCCTTTGTCTTGCTTGGCATAAAACGCCGAGCCCAGCGAAGAGGCTTATCATTCTTGGCAGTGAAACCAGCTAGCGTCTGTCCGGCGCGAACAACGATCTCGTCGCCCCAATTATCACGATATATGCCTTCGTATTTCTTGAACGGCACTGTTTTGACTGTCTGGCCGTTATTGTTGAGGATCTTTCTAGCCGCATCGAGTATGCCGAAAGCGATGCTTGACGGATTGATTCCCAAAGAGTTCGCATAGACCATGACGCCGATGTCCGTTTTAATGTCCAAGACAGTCCTGGTCAAGAATCCATCGAACCCTCCGCCATGACCTATCGTTTTCGAACCGTCCGCATAATCGATGTCTAGTCCCAACCCATATTCGTCATTGTCGCCAGTTTTTCCGTGAGGTCTGGACATTTCCTTCCTGGATTCCTTGTGAAGGATGCGGCTTGAAGAAGCTATTGGCGATATCGCCGCAATAAATTTGGTCATGTCCGAAAGATTGGAAATGAAACCGGCGGCCGGGGCGTATGCCTTCGTGACATAGTGCCCGAATATCTTTCGTTTTTCGTCAGGAATAACCGGTCCATAACCCGTGGCGATATGCGCGATGCCGGGGTGATAATCGACATATGTGTTTTTCATGCCAAGCGGTTTCAGTATGTTCGCGCGGACATAATCGGCATATGGCATGTCCGAAGCTTTCTCAATGATCGGGCCGAGAAGCGAGTATCCGTAATTCGTGTATTTGAAATCGGTCAGGTTCTCGATGACGAGCGATTTGGACGAGAATGACTTCTTCAGGTCTTTCGGGAAATCGCCTGTCTCCCATTGCGGTGTATCGCCGTCGCGGAAGATGCCGGCCGTATGTGACAGAAGTTGGCGAATGGTTATGTATTTCGCGTCGCTTTTGGCCGTCTTGGCTTTGAACCATGGAATATAGTCGGCAACCTTATCATCTAGGCGGAGCTTGCCAACTTCGACAAGTTGCAGGATCGAAACCGCAGTGAACATCTTCGAGTGCGAGGCGATTCGATAGAGCGTCTTATCATCGGTTTTAACATTCTTCTTCAAATCGGCAAAGCCGAACCCTTTGGCGTAAAGAAGTTTACCTTTGTGAGTTATACCGATAGATATGCCTGGATTGCAATCATACTTGATCTTGAACGGCATCCAGATATCCACGAGATGGCCAGTTTGCTTAATGGCTTCCTTTTGGGTGATTTTCATGACGGTAATGATGCGCTAAAAATGTAGGAAAATCAAGCGCACTGGTATATTTTCATAATGCGGATTACGAATAACTACCAATCAGAATTTCAACCGTCTATTTCCGCGATCAAACCCTTATGGTCAGAAAGATATTCTTCTACCATCTCAAGGCGTGCGAATGTTAGATTGTCGGGTATCATTATGTAGTCCAAACACCAGTTGTCCTTTGGGTATGAGATATAAGGCTTGTAATCAAAAGATAATTTATAGCCAATCAGAGCATCAAGATATCTTGGTAGATCATGCAGATTGAAATCACCGGCCATAATCCTTCTTTCTCCCCGTGAATGAATGAAATCCAGAAATTCTGTTAACTCAGCTTTGGCGGACCCCTCACTATTGGTAAAATGTATATTGGCAAAATTATATACTTTCTGTCCTATTCTCACGTCAAAGCAGAGGATCGATCTCGGCTCCGATCCATTCGGGGTTAGATAATACTCGAATGAATTTACAACAGGATGTCTTGAAATAATCGCCATCCCATGTTGGATAGTTTTCTTTAATTTTTGGCCTCTTTGAGATTCTTTGGGGTAGATCGTAGAGTGTATAGAATATTCATATTCTGGCAGAATATTCTTTATAATCTCGACTTGCGAGAAAGGAGATATCGTAGTATCTATTTGCACTTCCTGCAAGAAGATCACATCCGGTTTTTTGGTTTTGATGATTTTCTCGAGATTAGACAACCTTGAGTCAAAATCATAATATCTCCATAGGTTTAGAGTGAAGATCGATATCATATGTTTAAGCAATTAATCGTTTTTTAAATTTATCAGCTAACTTTGAATCTAACAGTTTTTGTCGTATTTTGTCGGTAATAAATTTGTTCTCGCTTATGATTCTTAAAATATACTCAAATCCACTGATATTGGCTATACTATCGACAATAGATTCTAGTATCTCTGGAGATTTTGAAGCGATAGCAAAAGGTAATAATTTATGCCATATTCTACTCTCTGTAATTTTCAGAATCTCTTGATCAAGATCGGTCGTTTTTTTCGCGGTATTCCATAGCTCAGTTAGTTCCTGGTTGGAAATTGAAATGTCGTCATATAATTCTCTGACTAAATTATCCAATGAAAGTTTGGCATCATAATAAATATCGATAAGCTCATCCACATTATTTATCCCAAGTCTTTGAAAAGCAGGCTTTGCTTCAAAAAAGCATTCATGCAGAGAGTGGCTGTTTAGACGTAGTAATGTATCATTCTGCGTCTTGATATATTTAGACCGTAGAGTAAATTTAACTAATAAAATAACTTCGATGGAGGATTTATATTGAGCATACGCATGTGATGAAATTGAGCCTCTCTCAAGTAAAATGTCTAGACCTTTGATAAAGAAGGGTGCAGTTTCCTGTTCTCTTTCTTTATTATCTAGATTGTTAATAATATAATACCAATCTAAAAAGATGATATCTCTGCTAGCCCCAAAATCGTATTTTAGATTTGGTCCGTTCTCAGTTCTTTTGGTAACATAATCATGTCTATGAAACAATCCGAATTCTGTGATAAAGCGACTAATCTTATCGTCTCTTGTGTCCATATCTCTAATCAATTCAGTATATGTTCTAGCGATTTCAGTATTACCGATTATAAATTTGACATCGGTGGCCTTGCTAAATTCAATCATGTCATGACAATTATCTTTTTTCATCTCTTCAATCGAAGACCACCCCGCAATATCCACTTGGTCAAAAGGGAGACCCAGCATACTTTCTCGAATTAATTTTTTGATATCAGCGTGACAATCATCGATAAAAACTAAACCTATATCTAGATCTGAATTTGGCAACATGAGATTCCTTGAGGGAGATCCAAATAAAAATACTGCAAAAGGCAAATCAGTTGCGTCAAGTTGTATGTCAATCGTAATATCGCTGACTATTTTATTAATAGCGTCAAATACTAAGATACTCATTCCTTTTGTCGAGTCTAATACAGATATTTCTCCACACAAAACACGGTGACTCATTAAATGGAGCCTCTCGGACACTGACTTCGCCGTTGTGATCTCCCGATCAGGGGTATCGGTCTTGTTGAAAGCATCAAAATCTCCCATACTCGTCCTTCTAAAAATAGGGACATCATTTTGACCGGTGGATTCTATAAGTTTTTCCATATCAATTCATTAACGCGTTTTGAAAAAAATATGATGTACATCTCGATTTCCGGTCGTCTTATATGTTCCAGACTGATTAGGTTACTGATGATATTAGTCTCATTGATGTCTAGCTCTTGCTGAAACCTGTCTAGGAACAAATTTACGACCTGTCTATTATTCAGCTCAGCTATATTTTTGTAATCAATGGCGCCTTCAATGATGAGAATATCCTTCATTATCCTTATAAAATATTTTTTATAAGTTTTTAAGTCATTTGAAAATACATAGTTTCTCCTTAAAAGCCAGATGTAATATCTCATCTTCTCTATCACTGAGGCGTTCATTTGTTCTCGTTTTAATTTGGAAACAATGTCTAGATAGATATTCTTTCCAATTAACACATTGGATGAACATAGAACATGGATAAAGTATATTCCTTGATTTCCATTTTGAAAGATAATACTATCTTTATAGATAATCTCATCTATTGAATGAAAGCTAAGGTCGATCTTATTAGAGAAGCTGAATATATCTTTTATTGCTCTTAAGGTTTCCACATCAATTTTTTCTAGAACAAGATGGAAATCTAGATCTGACTGGTCGTTAAAATCCTCTTTTTGTTTTACTGATCCATAATTAAGCAAGCAGACTATATTATCCCTAATAGGCATTTGCTCGCATAATATTTTAACTTGATTTATTATATTGTATTCAGGATTCATGAGATGTGTAACCTTAAGTTACAATAAATTTATAGTTAGCTTTTGTGTCCATGGTATCACTCATCTTATGAAAGTAAAGGGGTATTCTTTCCAAAACTGTGGATAACTATGATTAGCATATATCTTCAAAACTTCTCGAGAACATCCTTGTATTTTTGCGCTTCCTTCCATAATATTTTCAATATCTCCTCAAAACTCTGGCCTTCTTTCACGCATTTCGCGTACACCTTTACGAAATATTCCGTCATGCCGGTACCTCCTATTTTCAAGACCTTGAATGAATCATAACCCCACATTGTCGATTGTATCAGGCTTTTTATTCTGGGCTGGCATTGAAGGATTATCGGATCCATTATTTCGCTCAATCTCCAAGTCAAATGCGGGCTTTCATATTGATCTTCCGGAATTTCAGGGAATACCTCCTTCCATTTCTTGAACCACAAAAAATGAAGGATCTCGTGAGCGATTATCTCCCTCGCTAGCGCCGTATTTACCCTATAACCGACGCAAAATGAATATTTATCGAGGAATCGCGGAAATACCGGCAGTATCGAGATGTATCCCGTAATCGTGCTTTTATCTCTAGGCCATTCGGTTTGAAAATGTATCGGCTAAAGTCTCAAGAAATTCATTGCCGACCAGTGCTCCAATCATTTTGGATCATATCTTTTGCCTTGATAATGGCCGCCTTATTTATTCTCGATCACCTTCTCCGCGAATTCCCGGCATTTCAGGATAGCTTCATCTTTATCTTTTGTTTTCTTGATGATGTCCTCCAATTCCGGATAGACTCTATTCATCACGGCGCCGAATCTTCGTTCTGTCCGAGAAAGAAATACAGATATTCAGCCTCCAGTTCTATCGGAGCGAGCTCGAATTTGACTTCTGGGATATATTTTTATTATCCATATTTGATTATGATCTGCAACGAGTATTGTAGCAGATTAAGGGGTATGATCACTCTCCCAGATGCGCTTGGTCGTTCCAGGTAGATATCAGCCAGAGCCTGCCGAACGGATCTTCGCTGTCATAACGGAACACCGACAAGCCGGTATTCCCGGTCTCCAGCCTGGACATGAAGCGCACGCATTCACGGCCGTCGAGCTCGTCTCCCATGACGGCGTACGCGGCCATGATGCGCAGGAATATGCCGTGCGTCACAGCCAATATTGATCCCTCCGGCCTTGCCGCCAAATATTCCAGAGCCTTCTCCGCTCTTGCTTTCAGATCGTCGAAATTCTCCTCGTCTGAATGCCTGAAACCTGGTTTGTCGAAATTGTCCCATAATGACCGCCAAATGGCTTGGATATGTTCGGAATCCTGCGGTTGGCCGAAGACCACCGACGGCTTCCGGCGCTCCGACAGCAGGTCTGACGATTCCGCTCTGATCTTCAAAGACGCGGCTATTATCCGGCCAGTCTCCTCGGCTCTTTCGAGAGTGCTCGTGATCACCGTCTGGATGGAAAGGCCGGCGCATCTTCTGGCCAGGAATTCGGCTTGCTCTCGGCCTTTCTTGCTCAATGGGGAGTGATTCAGATTACCAGTCGGGCTAATGTTTCCTTCGCTTTCGCCGTGACGGACGAAGTATACGGTTTTTTTCATAACGGTTTGGATCTTATGTCATCGCTTCTTTTTCTTCGCGCCCAAGATCTTCTTCACCTCCCTGTCGAAATCGGAGATGTAGTTTTTGTCTTGGACGGCTCTGTATTTCCCATATTCTTTGAGAGCCAGAGCTTCCGCCACTTCATGGCTGACTTTGCCTGTATCAGCCAATATCTCTCGTTCATTGAATTTCAAAAAGGCATCGAGCTTTGCTACCCAATCTTTCATGCGCATGATGATCCCGCGCTCGGCCTGCATTTCCGCGTAATCGAGGTACATGGTTACGATCCTGTTCAAATGGTCGAGCTCTTTTTCTTGCAGATAGTTCTTCGCGATGATGACATCAGTCTCTCGGATCTCGCCTTTTGGAGCATTTTTCCAAACAGTCAGCCCCATGTTTTGCTTTGTGCTGTCCACCCGCGAATGTATTATTTCCGCCGCAGTCTGTCCAGTGATGGCAAAGTGGAGCTTGTTCTGTACCGTGGCAAAAAACATCTTAGTTATCTCTTCATTTGGATCATAGTCGGCGCTGCACTGCGCGTATATGTCAGTTACTTTTTGATACATCCGCCTTTCACTCGAACGAATATTCCTGATCCTCGCCAGTTGTTCTTCGAAATAATCATGTCCAAAGAATCCGTTAGGATCTTTGAGACGCTCATCATTCATAGTGAATCCTTTGATTATGTACTCTTTCAATCTTTCAGTAGCCCAAATGCGGAATTGGGTGGCTTGCGCGCTGTTCACCCTATAACCGACGGAGATGATGGCATCCAAGTTATAAAATTCCAATTCCCTGTTTATGGCTCTATTTCCCTCATTTTGAACTGCTCGAATTTTTCGAGTAGTTGAATTTCTGTCTAATTCACCTGACGCGTATATTTCACTCAAATGGTATGTAATCGTATTAGATTCCACGTCAAAAAGCTCACTGATTTTCTTTTGAGTCAGCCATATATTCTCGTCGCGCAGGAATATCTCGACCTTAACCTTGCCATTCGGCGTGGTGTAAAGCAGAAACTCCGTAAAACTGTTATTCGGAACGATTTGATCCTTTTTACTCATGGCTACATTCTATGCCTTTTTGAGCAAAAGTGAAGCTGAGATCATGTTTATGCAGTACGAATCTTTTTATTTTATAAATGACGGAATGTGTACAAAATGTGCACAGAATCGCTAAAATACGGCTTGATCTGAGTTTGAACCGGCTTAAAACCCCTTGACATTTGCCTCTTTACTTTTGGGTGCCATATGTGTTATAATAGCCTTGAATTGGAATGCTTACAGTTCTTTTGTCAGTCCTTAGTCCTTTGACAACGGAATACTCTGAAAGCATCGACCGATCTCGACTTAAACCCGACCCGCGCCGCCTGCGGCGCCGGTCACAGAAAAAGAAAGGAGGGCTTGATGAAAGCACTTCGTAAGATCGCGATGTTCGCCATCGCACTCATCGCCCTCTTTGCTTTCGAAGCGAAGGGGCAGACACCACAAGCATCGACGGTTCCGGCGGGGTTGCCGCAGTCACTGCCGATGTTCGCGAACACGAATGAGATGGTCACTTGGTTAATCACCAATCAGCCCGCCAATGTCAATGTGTTCGTACATTATATTGACAAGGAGGAACGAACAGATCAGAATCAACATTGCAAATTTGACCGTGTTTAATTCTCATGGCACATACCAAAATTATGTGGCAACTAACGCGGTTGGGTTGGTCAACTGGATCAAGACGCATTATAGCCCGTCCTCGCAACCGGCTTGGCTTGAGGTATGGGTATACACTGACCCAACGCAACCTGTCGATTCGTTATCTTTGCGTGCCACGAACACCTCGTTGAATGCAATAACTTCGGCTTGGGTCTCGAATAAGTTGGCGCCGAATTACATCTACTCAATGTTCCCGTTCCGGGGCTTCAGCAATTCACCATCAGATGAACGAGTCCGTCATACTAATTCGTGGAAGGCGGCAATCCGTCGCAAATAACCTACCAAACCGCCGCTATCCAGCCCGAAAGGACCACGGCGAATGGTTGGTGCTCAATTCGTGGTACTGCCCTTGGCGCGACCGAGAAGCGAGATTCAGCGTGACGGCAACGAGGTCAAGCGCAGATGTACACCCAGAACCGGAGCTCCGCTGTTGCCGGCCGGCTCTGTCAATGTTTCGCCTCGCTCGTTCAGTTGCAGGCTCTCATGACCACCGGATCGGACATGACGAGTCCAATGTACGCCAATCGATCTTGGCCAATGGTTGGCAGACGTCGTCGACTGTCTCTTGGTCATCGAACACCGGTACGGCGACGATAGTCGTAAATCAACCGACGCAAGCCAAAGGCAACATCGTGCCACCCCCAACGCAAAGGTTTTTCAGAGCCTTTCCGAATTAGCTTCCACACTCTCCCGGGCAACCGCCCGCGAGAGGTTCTTTCATTCCGTCTAGAGTCAATAACCTTTATATCTCTCCTTCCGAGGAAGAAACTACATTTAATGTCGCTAGTGCTGTAATCTCTTGATTTCGATTGGCTCTGTACAACGCAAGAGTGAATATGCGTTGGCCAGAATTTATGGCGGAACGGTGAGACCAATCTGATATTGGAAACTCCTGATTGCAAACCGGACAAATCTACAGAACCTAGAGATGATGAATATTTGATTGCCCCGGTAATTTGGCAATCGCATCCTCCAGCTGTGAGCCATGAATAATCAGCACTTAGATTCACATACCAGCCCAGAACGAATGGCTGACCTTTTGTCACGGTGGCTGAAGAGTATCCTGAAGGAAACTGGCATTCGCCGCAGCGGATCGGAACAGAGCTTCCGCCTGAGATCAAGAGCTTGAGATGCGTCGCGGGATTGATCCTCGAGATCGGACTGCAGGAGCCTCTGGCGGTATTGTTGTCGCCGTCGGTCACGCTCACGGCAATGCTTGCCGAGTCTCCGGGATTCAGCGCCGTCGATTGAGTATAGGTCGACGGGCTAGCGCCGGAAGACGGCCCGCCGGCATTCAAATTGTTGATCGAGGATGAGGACCAATTTATGGTATACCCCGTCCCGCTTCCGCCCGAGGCAGTCGCTATCCAAACAGCTTCATTGGAGCCATTGAGCGGTTGGCTTGCGCAGTCTAGAGCAAGTTTAGCCGTCGGTGCTCCGCAACCCGGACCGCCGCATTCGAAATGGACTGGCGTAAAAGTCGGCGACGGAATGGCGTTGCCGCCGACGCCGAAGCCTTGTCCGAAGTTGAGCCAACCGATAGCGCTGTTCTCCCATCCAAAGCCGCCGAATGTGCCCTGTATATCGCCGGATGACAGCGTCTGAGTCTGGAATGTCATGCCTCCCGCCAGATATTGCTTCCCGAGTATGGTTATCGTATTGAAGTCCGGCGATAGGAAATTCGTGGAAGAATTCCACGGAGATGGGAGGATCGTTCCAGACAGCGCGATACATCCGTCCCAGCCGTTCGCGGCGCCGATGCCGGAATAGGCGCGGGCAAAGCCGCTGACGGTGCCGGTCGTGAGATCTGCCGTGGCCGCCAGGCCGCAGGACGGAGCGGCGGAGATATCATCCGGCTCGAAGCTGACCCAGCCGATATTCGGAGACCATGCGTAGCCGCCGAAGCAGGCCTCTGTCATGGAACAGCCCGCCGTGGAAGTGCTGACGGTGACATTGTAAGCCGCGCCGCCTCCTGCGCCGGAATCATTGGAATTGAAGCTGAGCCAGCCGATATTGGACGACCATGCCCAGCCGGATAGCGGAGTCGGGCCTTGAGGAGCGTTGCTCTGGTTCTGGCCATTCTGGTTCAATCCGTTCGCCAGATAATAATCGTACAGAGCCGTGACGTCGTCTGAAGAAAAAGGCCTGTTATAGATGCGGATGTCGTCGATGGTCCCGTTGAAATCGCGGAACGCGCCAGAGCCGTATTGACAGCCGATAGCTACGCCGTAAGGCCCGTATGCTTTCGATGGCGCGGCATACGAGTTGAACGAAGGATGCGCGACTAATTGTCCGTTGACGTAGAAATCCGTCTCGGACCCAGTCTGCGTCATGACGATGTGATACCATTGATCGGGCGCGGAAAAGGAATATCCGGTATCGATCCAAGCCACGCCGTCCGCGAGCCCCTCGAGCTTCCCATTGTCTATACCGAACGAATATCCGTTGCCGTTGTTATTGTTATCCGTGCCGTTTAAGACGACATTGGACTGCTGCTCCAGGATGGCCGGATCTATCCAGGCAGTCATGGTCCAACCGCTGGTCTGATCCGTGGCAACGCTGTTCGCGAGGACGCAGCCGTCAGTGCCGCTAAACGACAGAGCGGCTTGCGATCCGTTGCCGTAAGTGTTCGTCGAAGTCCAGCGCGCGCCGGAATCGGAAAGACCTCGGATAGCCCCGTCATTACCGCTTCCCGATGAATCAGCCGTGGAAGCGCCTGTGCCTTCCTCCATATTCCACCATCCTACCAGGCCGGTCGTGTAGTCCGGAGGGGAAGGGTTGCCTGGATTGCCGGAGCCGCCGCTGATATCATCTTGAGAAAGAGCTCTATTATAGATGCGGACATCGCTCATATAGCCGCTCCAATTGCGGCCTGAATCGGTAGGATCATACCCGATGGCGTAATTGGAATCGGTCGTATTGTAAGACGCTCCATTATTGGTCACGGTACCGGCAAAGCTCAAAGCCTGCGGCACGCCGTTTATGTATATTTTGAGCGGATACGGGGCCACATTCGGGTTTCCGCCGGAATAAGTCACCGTGACCAGAGACCACGCGTTCAGATGGATCGCGTCGTTGCCCGTGTACCAATCGTTGCCGTCGGACGAGAAGTATATCTCATCATTCCCCCTGGCGTCGAAATTCAGAGAGAACTTCGCGAGCGGCCCGTCAGTACCGGAATCGTATATGGTCTGGAAAGAAGAACTACGTGGGATATACCCAGGCCGAGATCGTCCTCGGGGAACCGCCGCCCAGGTCCATGGCCGGCAGGTCTATCCCCGCCGTAGAGTTGAAGTTGAGAGCGCAGCTTATGTTTCCCGCCGATGATTCGATGTATTGGAGATTTTTCACCGTCGCCGTGCCGTTGTTCCCGTTCCCGCTGCTGTCCGGCACGTTGGAACCGGAACTTCTGGACGAGTACGTATACGGAGAAGTGACGCCGGGAGTGAAAGCGCCGCCGTTCGTCATGTTGGCATCCGTCAAAGATGTGACATTCCCCACGTCCTGCCAATGATAACCGTGGGAAGGCGAAGCCGCCGTATAAGGAGAGACCTGTGAAGATGTGAATGCCGAGGAAGAAGTGAATGTGCTATGGTTTGCCAAGCCGTTGTCCGTGTAAGAAGTGACATTCCCCACGTCCTGCCAAGACGAAACGCTAAGATCTTGAGAACTGTAACTTTCATAGATGTCTGCTTCAATGACATACCCGTCTGCTCCCGACACTGGGTCCCAAGAAAGGCTCGACTCAAAAGATTGGCCTCCGAAAGCATGGTAGTCGTTCGAGTCATCCGCGAATTGCACGCCATCATCCGAATAGACGCGCGTACCGTCGGGTGCGACTTTGTACGCCCATACCTTATAAGTCATGCCGGTATATCCGGAGTAGAAATAATTATCGCCGGTAACGGCAGAGATAGTTCCGTTGCCGTCTTGATCACCGACCGCGGTGGTAACGTACTGCTGAACGTCGGACTGGATGACGTATCCGTCCGCGGAGCTTACCCCGTCCCAATTGAGATTGACCGTGAAAGACCTGTCGATATCATCGCCAACCGACGCGAATGGCACCCCGTCGGCGGAGTAGACGCGCGCGCTGTTGTTAGGAGCTTCTTCGTACGCCCATATCTTATATGATACTTTGCTGTCAGCAAAAGTATTAGTATTATTGACTACTTGACTGCCTGCGTAGACCACGCTTCCGCTTCCATTTCCGTCTTGGTCCGCGACGGTAAAGGTCGAGGAAGTGCCTCCCAGACACCCGTTCAATTGATACCAGCCGACCAGCCCGCTGGTGATGTCGGCATGCGCCGCGCGCGGTGCAACCAAGAAGACGGCTGCGGCGAAAGCTAATAAAGGGTAAAATATTAACCCTTTGTTCCGGCTTCGACTCGGACGCTGTGAATGCAAGCATTCACGCGTCCTCGCTCGCCGGAATAAAGTTGTGAGAGACGCCTTTTTAAGCACGCACACAAGGGGAGATGGGCTTTTCATGCCTTGATTTTACACTAGAATTGACAAGCCAGCCACAAACCAGATGTGGATATCGCATGTCAAATGCTCGGTAGCGGCGCTTCAGCCCGGCCAAGATTCGACTATTAATAGCTTCTTGCCACGAATCGGCATATCAGCCCAAATCTCCTCCGTCACGAACGGCATGAACGGATGCAGAGCTTTCAGAAGCGCGGCGAGCGCGTCTGATAGGAATTGCCGGCGCGACTCTCTTGTCCGCTTCACTGCCATTCTCGAATATCGGCTTGCTGTCCTCGATGATCTTGTCCGCGAATTCATGCCAGACATAATGGTAGAGCTTCTCGGCCACGATGTAGAATTTGAATCCGTCCATCTCTTTGGAGATCTCTTTAAGGAATGCTTGCAAATCTCCCCAAAGCTTAGCGTCAGCTGCGTTGAATTCGAAGTTTTCAATGCTTGCGTCTTCACTTTTTAATTTTGAATTTGACTTTTGACTTTTGACTTTTGACTTTTGAATTTTCTCCGTGTTCTCCAAGATAAATCGGGTGATATTCCAGAGCTTGTTCGTGAACTTTTTGTATGCTGAGACCTTGTCTTCTGACAAAGCCAGCGAAGTCCCTGGTGTATTGCCTATGATGATCCCCATGCGGAACGCGTCCGTGCCGAACTTGGAAGTCAGCGTCAAGGGGTCGATGACATTGCCTTTGCTCTTGCTCATCTTCTGACCTTTGGCGTCGAGCACTAAGCCGTGGAGATAAACGGTCTTGAACGGAACCTTGCCGGTGCGATAAAGCCCCAACATGATCATGCGCGAGACCCAGAAGAAGATGATCTCACCGGCAGTTTCCATGACATCAGTCGGGTAATAGGTCTTGAAATCGTCACTGTCAGGAAATCCGAGCGTTGCAAATGGCCATTGTCCTGAAGAAAACCATGTATCGAACGTGTCGGAGTCTTTGACGAGCTCACCCTCGCATTTCGAGCACTTCACAAGCTTGTCATCGAGGTCAACAAAGCCTTCGCCGCATTTCTGACAAATTTTAGCCGGAATAGGAATGCCCCAGACGATCTGACGGGAAATGTTCCAGTCGATGATGTTCGTGAGCCAATGCGTTGTGATCTTCTCGTAATGATCCGGAATGTAGACGACTTCTTTGGATCTGATCTTTTCCAGGGCTTTCTCGGCCAAAGGCTTCATGCGCACGAACCATTGGCTCTTGATCTGCGGCTCGATGATCGTCCCGCACTTGTAGCAAGTCCTGACCACGTGCGTGTATGCCGGGTCGACCTTCTCGACCAATCCTTTCTTCTGCAGCTTCTCGATAATAGCTGGGCGGGCTTTCTTGATATGCATGCCGGCGAATTCACCGGCGATCGCCATGAGCTTTCCTTGTTCGTCTATGATCTGTTCCTTGTCCAAGCCGTGCCGCTCGGCAATCCCGAAATCGACGGGATCATGCCATGGCGTGATGGTCATAACCCCAGTTCCAAAAGCCATGTCAATGGCTTCATCCTTGATGACAGTGGCTGTGATAGGTCCGTTAATCCATTCGAGTTCGATCTTCTGACCATCCATGTACGCCTTATAGCGCTTATCGTCGGGATGCATCACCACATATTTATCTCCGAACTTGGTCTCTGGACGAGATGTGCCGATCACGAATGGCCCATATTTCAAATAATAGAAGCTTTCGGTTTTTTCTTCATCCTTGATCTCAAGATCTGAAAAAGCCGTCTGATGCTTCGAACACCATGAGACGATGCGCTTGCCGCGGTACAGAAGGCCGTCGTCGGAAAGCTGTTTGAACGTCCCGTAGACCGTCTTTATGACGCTTGGATCGAGCGTGAATTTCTCCCGGGACCAATCGCATGAGGCGCCCATTTTTTTGACCTGCGACTTGATGTTATTTGAATTGGCCAGCGTGAATTCCATTATCTCATCATAGAGCTTCCTAGGCTCGATCTCGAAGCGAGTCCTGCCTTCCTTCTCTAGCTTCTTCTCATATACCACCTGCGTTTCAAAGCCTGCATGGTCGAGTCCCGGCAGCCACAAGGTTTTGAAGCCTTTCATGCGCTTGTATCGGGTGATGATGTCTTCAATGGCCATGACCAGACCATGGCCGGCATGAAGCGAGCCGTTGGCATTGGTCGGCGGCATGATGATCGTAAAGGACTTGGCATCAGCCTTGGTAGCTCCTTTTTTGACGCATTGATCCGGATCAAAGAACCCGCTCTCTTCCCAGAGCTTGTATATGCGATCTTCGGTCGCGGCCGGGTCGTAAGGCTTAAGATATTTGCCAGGAATGTTCTGGACCGGCCTATCGCTTGTCTCCACTTTCTCATTCATGCCGGAAATAGTAGCAGAAAAAGACGCCTTTTGACACTTCGCTTTGCGTTTCGCTTTGCGTTTTCCACTGTAAACTTATGTCAATATTTGCGGATGACGCCTTTGACCACCGCGGCGATCTCCAAGCTTTCCTGCGGATAGATCGGCTTGTAAGCTTTGTTGGCCGGCTCGAGATATGTCTGGCTGCCCTTCCGGCGATAATATTTCATAGTCCAGCCGCCATCGACGAGAGCGATGACGATGTCGCCAGCTTTGGCTTCCTTGCCGCGCTCGGCCATGACCAAGTCTCCCTCGCGGATACCGGCGTCAATCATCGAATCGCCTTTGACGCGTAAAAGATATGAAACATCTTTGTGATCGAAGAGATATTCATTGACATCGATGGTATCTAGCGTCTGCGCGTCTGCTTCCGAAGGGAATCCAGCCTCCACCAAGCCGAGCATCGGCACTTCCCCGACCAGGCGGTCCGGCGACAGCCGGCCGCTGGCATCCTTGTGGATGACGCCTTCGCCGACTAGCTTATTGATCAGTTTGTAAACTGCATTCTTGGACTTGAAGCCGACCGAGCCGCCATGATCTCCGCATAGCTCGGCATGCGCTTGTTATTCCTGTAAAATCCCAGGATCTTGTCTTTGTAATTATTCATAACATGAACATGCTGACAAAGCTAAGCGAGCGGCCGAACCAAGATTCTCTCTTCGGTGAAAGCCTGTTCAATTGCGACATCAGGAACTTATGCCTTCGCGATTCAGCGTAATACGGCAGGCCCTGAATGATCCTGCCATCGATGATCCGATTGACCTTGCGGATCTCCTGCTTCAACGACTTCACTATCTCGTGTTTGCTCATGGAAATGATTATTGAAATAGATGCTTGATAAATGCGTCCGACCACGGATATAGTATAGGTGAACGATAGTTCACCTGTCAAATGACGGGTGTGGATAAGTGCCTGCGGCACTTGTTCCGTCTTCGCTCGCGCATCATGTCTGCCTTCGCAGCCACGATGCCGCTCGCTAGACGGAATAACTCGCTTCGCCAAACAAAAGCGCCCGACCTTTCGGCGGGGCGCTTTTGTATGGCGAGCGGCTATTTAGGCGCGCTGGACGTTCTTGGCGTTCGGGCCCTTCTGGCCGTCGACCACCTCGAAGGAGACGGCGTCGCCGACATGCAGGTCGGCAAACGAAACGCCAGACAGGTCGTTGGAGTGGAAGAAGAGGTCCTTCGTCTCTCCATCGCGAGCGATGAAGCCGAATCCCTTATCCGCAACGAGGGTCTTGATTGTTCCCTTATTCATGAGAATAGTTTTTGATGATTGCTAGCAAAGAAAAATTTCGACTAAGCTTTCTAAGACGGCAATCATAGCATACCTGCCTATAATTTGTCAAACTTGTGACCAAACAGTCTGGCTTTCAGAACTCATAAAGCAGAGGGATTCGATCAGGGTCAGCCTTCAAGAACTCGGCTCTCTCGTTGCTAATACTACTGTATGAGGTAACATGTGTGCAAGTAGCCATATGGCAGACATAGTTGCTATACTTACACGCAATGAAAAAAGATTTCGATAACTGGAATGCAAAAAAGAAAGAGCTGCATGACCGCCCTGCCGGACCCTTCTACCATGAGCGCGAAGTGTGGTGGTGCGCTCTGGGCATCAATGTCGGCTTTGAACAGGATGGCACGGGTAAAAACTATGATCGGCCGGTGCTTATCGTACATGGCTTCAATGCACATGTCTTCTTTGGCGTGGCACTTACGGGAAAAAGTAAGCGGGGACGATATTATTTGCCAGTAGGAAAAATTGAGGGCAGAGAAGCATCGGCCATCCTTTCGCAGGTACGGTTGATTGACTCGAAGCGCTTGGTACACAAAATGGGCACACTTGATGAGCCCTTATTTGAGAAAGTCTGTGAGGCTCTAAAAGATACCCTGTTTGGTAAAAGAAAGGCGTAGAAACGATTTTGCCCCGCCGTGAAGCGGGGCGAGGCCGAAGCCATTTGTACCCATAGTATATCTGAAGCGGGTAAAGAAAGTCAAGTTGTCAACAAAGGTGTAAACGACGAACGGTACCCATATAGGATGCCGTTCAAGTCTGATGGAGCCAGTATAGCAGGTCCGCTCTCACTATCAATAGAGTTTCTTCTTTCTCTTAATCATCAGATACGCGCCGATAATTACGAGGATAACGAACCACTATCGGTGGAGATAGTCTTCAGTCAAAACTCGCGCCACAAAGGGCCACAGAGGGCCACACAGGGCGTGAAAAACAGAGAAATGACCTGCTATCGTTTGGGGTTTTGTTTTCCCTTCACCATAGATCGGCCTAACGATACTGCGACTTTTCAAAATGGGTATGTCAGACACATAAAGCAAAATGCTCAACACTTATCGCATTGAGCATTTAGCATTTCTTATAGCTTAGAGATTATTGCTTCGGCTCTGACTTTCGGCTATACAGCCAGTAGCCAACTACAGCGAGCACCACGACGATAAGCAGAATCCGATAACCATGTGTAGCTTGTAGAACTTGCCGTGGCTGCGGCTGCTACTTGCGTATTCTGTGCGGGCTGTACAGCAACTGGCGCGGTATTGCGTGGCTTCTTGAACCACCGGCTGTGTTTGAACCGCGGGCGTTGCCTGTTCAGTCGTCTGTGTCGGAGCAACAGCGGCGGCAGACACGGTGAACTCCGTTCCGCTTCCGGTAATGGCGCTTTGGCCGTTAGTATCAAAGGCCAATGACTGGCTGCCGATGGTAATCGTTCCGCTTCCGGCTTTTCTGGCCGTGAATGAGATCGTGCCGAACACGGTCTGAGCGGAGATCCCTTTTGGGTATCCGGCCGTCTTGATCAGGATTCCGTTCATATTGTCGGTCAAGTCATAGCCGGGTTCCGTCAGGGCCATCCAGTTACTTCCCAGCGTGAATGAGCTTACTTGCAACAGGTTGGACGGATAATCCACCTCTACCTTCTCGACATCGTTGATGAAACCTTGTGGATTAACTGCGACAACCACATTAAATTGCTGTCCTGACGCGATTTTGAGGCTTGCAGGGGTCAATGAAGCCGTTGTCGCGGCAAAGGCCGGTAAGGCGAATAACACCGTTCCGAGAGCTGCCGCAATGACTGTTAGAAGTGATTTTTTTCATGGTATTTATTCGTCTTATAATTAGCTTGTCCAATTAGCCATTAACCACACGAAGTCCTGAATGCCGACGATAGCCATCTCCGGTGAAATCGGCCGGAATACCTGACTCCAGGCTTACCCCAATTAGCCATCAAAGACACGAAATTTGAGATGCCTACCGTAGCGGTGGTAGGAGTATAACTGCCTCCACCACCTCCGCGAATGAACCGATATTGCCTCCGCCTGCTTGATACGCTCGAAATGCGGCACGGGAATGTTGATCGTGTAGAGATACGAGACGGCGGTCGAAGACACGCTAGTCGGTAGCAGGAGATAGCTTCGATCGTCATAGATGAATTAACCGCAATAGGACCGGAATAGGTATTACCCGTTGAGCAGGTCGCGGTCGTGCCGTCCGTGGTGTAGTTGATACTGGTTGCGCCAGCGGCGGTCAGAGTCACACTTTGCGCGGAAGAATAACTACCAGCAGCAGGACTGGCGATAGGCGGTGTGATAACGATGCCATTCATAGGATTGCCGTTCGTGGCACTTATGCCCGTAGTCAGGGTGCCGGTCACTTGATCTGCCAATGCCAATACCACAAGCCAATATCGGCAAGATAGCCATGACCGCAACTATTAACTTTGATTTATTTTTCATAATGATATTCTGATTGGCTCTATTCAATAGACACATCATATGTGGTCGTCTTGCCGTCAACGGTGATGGTCAGGGTCTGGCTTGTCGCCGGAGCGGAGCTGTCGAAGCCGGTGACATTTGAGGCATCGACTGTTTCGACTTGCGTGGTGCTGTCGCTGTTGGTGCCGGTAACAACCAAGCCGGTGAGATCAAGCGGTTGACCGACGATATAAGCGAGCTTCGAGGCGGGAGTGGTGATGGCGATGCTGGAGAGCGTAACCGGCGCGGGGGCAGCAATAGACACATCATATGTGGTCGTCTTGCCGTCAACGGTGATGGTCAGGGTCTGGCTTGTCGCCGGAGCGGAGCTGTCGAAGCCGGTGACATTTGAGGCATCGACTGTTTCGACTTGCGTGGTGCTGTCGCTGTTGGTGCCGGTAACAACCAAGCCGGTGAGATCAAGCGGTTGACCGACGATATAAGCGAGCTTCGAGGCGGGAGTGGTGATGGCGATGCTGGAGAGCGTAACCGGCGCGGGGGCAGCAATAGACACATCATATGTGGTCGTCTTGCCGTCAACGGTGATGGTCAGGGTCTGGCTTATCGCCGGAGCGGAGCTGTCGAAGCCGGTGACATTTGAGGCATCGACTGTTTCGACTTGCGTGGTGCTGTCGCTGTTGGTGCCGGTAACAACCAAGCCGGTGAGATCAAGCGGTTGACCGACGATATAAGCGAGCTTCGAGGCGGGAGTGGTGATGGCGATGCTGGAGAGCGTAACCGGCGCGGGGGCAGCAATAGACACATCATATGTGGTCGTCTTGCCGTCAACGGTGATGGTCAGGGTCTGGCTTGTCGCCGGAGCGGAGCTGTCGAAGCCGGTGACATTTGAGGCATCGACTGTTTCGACTTGCGTGGTGCTGTCGCTGTTGGTGCCGGTAACGACCAAGCCGGTGAGATCAAGCGGTTGACCGACGATATAAGCGAGCTTCGAGGCGGGAGTGGTGATGGCGATGCTGGAGAGCGTAACCGGCGCGGGGGCAGCAATAGACACATCATATGTGGTCGTCTTGCCGTCAACGGTGATGGTCAGGGTCTGGCTTGTATCGCCGGAGCGGAGCTGTCGAAGCCGGTGACATTTGAGGCATCGACTGTTTCGACTTGCGTGGTGCTGTCGCTGTTGGTGCCGGTAACAACCAAGCCGGTGAGATCAAGCGGTTGACCGACGATATAAGCGAGCTTCGAGGCGGGAGTGGTGATGGCGATGCTGGAGAGCGTAACCGGCGCGGGGGCAGCAATAGACACATCATATGTGGTCGTCTTGCCGTCAACGGTGATGGTCAGGGTCTGGCTTGTCGCCGGGAGCGGAGCTGTCGAAGCCGGTGACATTTGAGGCATCGACTGTTTCGACTTGCGTGGTGCTGTCGCTGTTGGTGCCGGTAACAACCAAGCCGGTGAGATCAGGCGGTTGACCGACGATATAAGCGAGCTTCGAGGCGGGAGTGGTGATGGCGATGCTGGAGAGCGTAACCGGCGCGGGGGCAGCAATAGACACCATCATATGTGGTCGTCTTGCCGTCAACGGTGATGGTCAGGGTCTGGCTTCTCGCCGGAGCGGAAGCTGTCGAAGCCGGTGACATTTGAGGCATCGACTGTTTCGACTTCTGGTGACTATGCGCTGTTGGTGCCGGTAACAACCAAGCCGGTGAGATCAAGCGGTTGACCGACGATATAAGCGAGCTTCGAGGCGGGAGTGGTGATGGCGATGCTGGAGAGCGTAACCGGCGGAATCGGCTGGAAAGTGGAAACGGCGCTTGTCAGCGTGGTGACCGCGGCATCAACATCGGATTGCGCCTGGGCATCGGTAATGGCTTGAGCAGTGGTAATAGCCGCATTCAGAGTGTCAACGGAAGCTTGGGTATAATTGCCGGGAACTGTGCCGATTGTGGCGGCAGCGACATCACCTTGAGCTGTGGTAATCTCGCCATTAAGATTAGTGAGGTCAGATAGAGGAACTTTTGTGAAAGCGGAAACGGCACTGGTTAGCGTAGTGACTGCGGTATCAACATCTGACTGCGCTTGAGTGTCTTTCACGGCTTGGGCGGTGGTGATAGCTGTGTTCAGGGTATCAACGGAAGTCTGCGTATAATTACCCGGAACATTTCCAACCGTGGCGGTAGTGACTGCGGCTTGTGCAATGCCAATCTCTGCAGCAAGAGCCGAGAGATCAGAAAGTCCAATTGGTTTAAACGCACCGACGGCGCTGGTAAGAGTAGCAACTGCGGTATCAACATCGGATTGCGCCTGAGCGCTAGTAATAGCTTGAGCAGTGGTGATAGCGGCGTTCAAAGCATCAACGGAAGTTTGGGTATAGTCACCGGGAACTACGCCGATGGTAATGCCAACTTGAGCATTCTGTGCTGCTAAGATTTCAGTATTTAATGCCGTGAGACTGGAAGGAGGGGACGATAGCCGCGTTGTAAGCGGTGATGGCGTCATTCAATGTGGACACTTGACCGTCAACCACTGATTGAGCGGAAGCATCGGTCGCGTTGGCGGCGGCAAGAGCTGAAGAAAGCGTGGCGAGCGAGCCGATTATGTGATCACCCGGAGTCGTTGATTCGGTCGCGTTGGCGGTGATCAATGCTTGAGCTGAAGATTGAGCTGCGGTCAAAAGAGAGACATCAGAATGTCCAACAATAGCCGCGTTGTAAGCGGTGATGGCGTCATTCAATGTGGACACTTGACCGTCAACCACTGATTGAGCGGAAGCATCGGTCGCGTTGGCGGCGGCAAGAGCTGAAGAAAGCGTGGCGAGCGAGCCGATTATGTGATCACCCGGAGTCGTTGATTCGGTCGCGTTGGCGGTGATCAATGCTTGAGCTGAAGATTGAGCTGCGGTCAAAAGGAGAGACATCAGAATGTCCAACGATAGCCGCGTTGTAAGCGGTGATGGCGTCATTCAATGTGGACACTTGACCGTCAACCACTGATTGAGCGGAAGCATCGGTCGCGTTGGCGGCGGCAAGAGCTGAAGAAAGCGTGGCGAGCGAGCCGATTATGTGATCACCCGGAGTCGTTGATTCGGTCGCGTTGGCGGTGATCAATGCTTGAGCTGAAGATTGAGCTGCGGTCAAAAGAGAGACATCAGAATGTCCAACGATAGCCGCGTTGTAAGCGGTGATGGCGTCATTCAATGTGGACACTTGACCGTCAACCACTGATTGAGCGGAAGCATCGGTCGCGTTGGCGGCGGTAAGAGCTGTAGAAAGTGTTGCTAGTGAGCCGGCGACATGCTGGCCCGGAATCGTTGATTCGGCTGCGTTAGCGGTGATCAATGATTGAGCTGAAGATTGGGCTGCGGTCAAAAGAGAGACATCTGAAGGAGTGACAGTGACCGTTCTGATAACTGGAATAGCCGCAAGACTGCTAGAAGGATCGGAGACATTATATGTAAGAGTCTGTGCGCCGAGAGTGGAGGTAACAACGGTACCGGTAAGCTTTATATTCGCGGTGATATTACCGTCAGCGTTGTCATAAGCCGTAGCACCAGCGTCCGTGTAGGTCGAACCGGCAGGGACGGTAACCGTAGAATTGCCGAGTAAGGTAATGACCGGGGCTGTGGCATTGGGATTCGTCTGTATGCCGTAGCTCGTCGAATATGAGCCGCCAGCCGAACCGGAAGGCACAGACGCTTCAACCGTCACCTGAACATATTTCTCTCCTGCTGGAGGAGTACCAAGAGTGACATTTGGATTGAGGTACATCGGAGCGCTGTATGTGCCGGAACTATTGATCGTGATGGCCGAGGCTGGAGAGGAAGCGTTCTGCGATTGCGCGGAGTAAAAAGCGATATTGCCTTTGGATAGAGGAATGGTATTTGAACCGCTGGTCCAGTCGTCGAACTTCATATTCAGGACCGTCTCGTTCGCCGGTACGGTCACATAAAAGACCCAGCGCCATCCGTTGTCGAAAGAGCCGTCAGCCGTGGCATATCCGACCGTGCCGCTTGAGTTAGCGATCGGGGTAATCCCGGTTACGCTCAAGACAGGAGAAGTTTGAGCGTGAGCGCTTTGTGTGCTTATAAAACCTGTGCCGACCGCAAAAGCGAT
Source organism: Candidatus Parcubacteria bacterium (assembly GCA_963766795.1). Taxonomy (GTDB): domain Bacteria; phylum Patescibacteriota; class Minisyncoccia; order Phycocordibacterales; family PALSA-1337; genus C7867-002. Next base: position 62,089 of record CAVYBN010000004.1, read on the forward strand.
GGCAAGGATGGGGACGAACATAACCCGGGCAAGTTTGGTAGCCATATTATTGTAATTGTAATAAACGATCCTTAATAAATAACCCTAACTCAATATCAGGAAAATTGTGGCTTTATATATGGATATTTCCATCCATCCACAACGCCCCTGGCAACTGGGTAGTTACAGAAGCGCACTATACCACATGATGACTATCAGTATCAAGTGTGACAAGAATATCCTGACTGTTGATAAGTTGTGAATACAAGAATCGTTTTGACTGCCTCTATAGGCAATAATCTGCCACATAGACCGTGGTACTCATAGTCGGTCGCTTCATGGTCATCATCCGACCTATGCTTTGAGCATGGTTAAGGGAAACGACATCCTAAAGAGGTTTGGTAACAGAGTTAGGAATCTCCGTACTCAAAAAGGCATCAGCTCCCAGATGAAAATGTCTTTTAAGACTGGATTGGATCGCACCTACATCGGCGGTATAGAGCGCGGTGAGAAAATGTCGGTCTTAAAAATATGAGAGAGGATCGCGAAAGCGCTCGGCGTTGAGTTGGACGAGCTATTCAAGTTATAGAACATTCGAAATAGCGATAATTTTGTTGAAAAGCTGTCGATAAATATCGGATTATTTTAGCGTATCGCTTGTTTTATAATTTGAATAGGATATAATTCATACATATGGAACCTTCAAGAGAACAATTTCTAAAGGTTTATGCGAACATTCCTCTCAATTTGAGGGATGAGATCATCTTGGTTTTTGAAGGCAAACCGCTTACGTGGAATGTCGCTTATTTAGAGATAAAAGCCAACACAAATGTCAGCACCGGCATTCTCAGGGAATTGAGAGGTCTCAAATTGATCTGACGCAAACAAATGGATATACCGCAAAGAGAAAAAGAATTGGTACTAGCGAGACTTGAGGTTCTATCACCCGAACTGCATTTTTCCGTTGGGACAGATAGTGATAATTTCTCTAGAGACGAAATGATAGAACAAATAAATGGAAACACCGCAGTCGGTAAGGATTTTATAAAAGTTGAGCTAGAGTTTCTGAGAGCATTCAAAGATGGTTCCTTGATGAATAATCTAGCTACAAAATAATTATGTCAAGAACTATCCTAGTATCCAATGCATCACATGATGCTCCTACGGAGTATTCGGAATCTTGGTTCAGTAAAATCGTTGATTTAGTCAAGAAACGGCCGGATACGATATTATTTGAATTGAGAAAAGAAAAGGCTAATAGAAAAGAACTCGAAGAATTGTCCACTCAATGGCATGTGAATCGGCAAAGAAACTTGGGCAAAGATGTATCACCATAGGGACTAGGTCCTTCATAGGATACAAGGAAAAGTTCAATCTTGTTCACCTGGATAAAAAATCCCAGAGAGACCAACTTGCGGATCCTATCGTTAGTTTTTTTCTTGAACCAGCCTACGAAGCTGTGACGGCTCTGGTTGAAGGCAAGACAACTGGCGATGCTTTTATGAGATCCCAAAATATGTATAGAGAGAAACTAACTGTATTGCTCACTAGCGATGATACGGAATATAATACCGTATTGGCCAGCCGATTGTATCACAACTTTCAACATCAAGTCTGTTTAGGAGACCGAACGGCGTCATTTTAAATGTGACCCCATCGGGATTTGAACCCGAGTTCCGGGAATGAGAATCCCGTGTCCTAGACCAGGCTAGACGATAGGGCCGCGCTTCGCGAAATCAAAATGCAAAAATCAAAAGGCAAAATGAATCGCACCTCAAAATAACACATATTTCACTTCTTATCCAGCCACTCCTTTTCCTGTCTCACTAGAAGCTTGCCCGCTTGATCCGGATCGCGGAGCAATGCCGCAGTGACGCGCTCCATGCGCATCGATTGAGAACCCTTTACGAGGATGATGTCGCCGGTCTTGACCAGCGGAACAATGAAGCGAGCTGCTTCAGCGGCTGAACCAAATCCGCGCACGACATCAGCTGACATGCCAGACTTCAATGATTCTTCGACAGTGAGACGCGAGCGCTGTCCGACCGTGATCAATCGATCGACGACGCCGGCCGCTTCCCTGCCGATCCGGCGGTGCTCTTCAGCCGAATACTTGCCGAGCTCCATCATGTCTCCGAGAAGGGCGATCTTGGCTCCGGCACATTCGAGACCTTTCAATGCCTCCAGAGCGGCGGATGCCGCGTCAGGCGATGAATTGTATGCGTCATCTATTAATGTCGAACCATTGATACCTTGAATGATCCGCATGCGGCCTTTGGGCGCGTCATAGGCAGAGAGTGAATGGGCGATCGATTGTAGCGCGATACTCCTAGCCTTTCCGACCGCCGCAGCCGCCAGCAACGGATACAAATAAGTTTTTCCGAGGATGCCTTTGACAGAAACTAATTGTGATTGAACAACGGCCGATTGCGATTGGTCGGCAATCGGTTGTAATTGAACTGCAATCGGTTGAGGCTGATCTTTAGCTGAATCATTTGAACCTGACCTTATTTGAGCATTGCAATCGATGATCAACTTGAATGACATGCCAATCGGTGCGCTAACCGTCTTCGGCGCGAATTTGAATTCATTGGTCGACAAGCCTCCGGCGCTCTCGACTTTCCATTCCTTGACCGGCGGCTCGTCATACAAAACCTTGATATCTTCGGCTTTGACGTCAGCCTTTTCATTCAGGCCGAATGAAATCACCGAAACATTGCGGCTTTTCACGCGCTCTGCCAGATTGGCGACCTTTTCATCGTCGGCGAACAGGATGAGCGTGCCGCCGGGCTTTACGGCTTCAGCCAGAGACGCTTTCTCTTCGAAAACCGCTTCCGGAGACTTGAAGAATTCGACGTGAACGGGGGTGCGGCTGATCTTGGCGATGACCGCGATGTCCGGACGCAACCAACGGGCGATCTTTCTGATGTCGCCGGGATGATCAGCTCCTACTTCGAGGACAAGACAATCCGGATATTCAGATCTCTTGAAGATAAGCCGCGCACCAGCGGAAAGATTATCCAGCCAACCGCCAAAGCTGTGCCAGGCGTTCGGAACGCCAATCACAGTCAACGGCAAGCCAATGTCGCTGTTCAAGCTCTTCTGGCTTTTCCTGACAAAGCAGATCTTCTGACCTTCGCAGACGCCGTCTCCTTTGAGCACGTCATATATAGCATCTTTAGTCGAAGTCTTGCCGACACTGCCGGTCACCGCCACGATGAAAGGTCGATACTTATTCAAAATAAGCCGAGATTCGAGTGTCAGCAACCAGATGACGATTTTCTTAAAGAAAGACATATACGCATCTTACATCTTAAGTTTCATATCGCCAAACTTCAATTCAACAATTAATTATACTTGGAACGGCTTTCATCATATATCTTCCCTTTCGTTTAAAAATTCTAAGTCAAAACCGCAAAAGCATGGTCTAGTAACATAGGCGGCATAAGGCTCGTTTGGAACGCAAAATATTGTACGACGTTAAAAAGGCCTTTCAGTTTTTTTAGAGAAATGGAATCTCTGCGACACAGTTATAGCGCAAAACTTCTTATCTGTCTGGTTGAATATTATAGTAGTTAATCAGAAAAGTCGCCAGATTATCGTACGGCTTGGTAAGCGTCTCCGAAGCGTATTGCGCTCCTTTGGGATAGACCTGATAGAGAAAGACGATGAATCGCGGGTTGTAGGCCGGGAAAAATCCGAAGAATGAGTGCAGATAGCGGTCGGCGTAATAGCCGCCGTTCTTTGGATCGGCGATCTCGGCCGTGCCGGTCTTGGCCGCCATGGTGTAATGATCCTTCTTGATGGTGCCGTTGGCGAGCGAGATGTCGACGACTTTGACCAGCATGTCTTTTACTTCCTGAATCGTCTGCGGTTTCAAGACCGGCCCGGTCTTGGGAGCATCGATCTTCTTCACTGAACCGTCGGCGTAGTCTATCTCCTTGACCAAGTGCGGCGTCACCACATAGCCGCCATTCCCGATGACCGACAGCGCTCTGGCCATGCCGACTGGAGAAACAGCTATGCCTTGGCCGTAAGCCGCCGTGGCGATGTCGATGTCAGTGCCGCCTTTCAGGTTTGAGGCGAGCGGCGTGGCCTCGTTCGGCAGATCTATGCCAGACTTAGAAGCGATGCCAAAACTGTCGAAATATCTCTCGAACGTCGTCGAACCCGTCTGGAGAGCGATCGTGGCTGCGCCGACGTTGAGCGATTGCGAGAGGATCTGCTGCATGGGTATGACGCCGCGGGCCTTGCCGTCGAAGTTGCAGATCTTCTTGCCATTCTCGGTCATGCAACCGGTGTCATTGTAAGTGGAATCCGGGGTCTCGGCGCCGCTGTCGAGAGCCGCGGACATGGTCAAGGGCTTCATGATCGAGCCCATCTCGTAGACGTGCTCGACCAGCGGATCCGAGAAGGCGCTGGCATTCTTGACATCCGAGGTGTCGTTCGGATCGAAAGTCGGCAGAGAGGACATGGCCACTATCTCGCCGGTCGCCGGGTCCATGACGATGCCGCCGATCTCGTCGGGATGCCAGGAAGCGCTGGTCGAAGCCAGGATCCTGTCGAGATATGCCTCGACGACGGGTTCGATGGTCGTGACAATGTCGCCGAACTGCGCGCCGCTCGAGCCGAAGACCGAATCCTTGAGGCCGGAGAAGAGCTCGGCGAAGACATTCACGGACGGACCGGTGCCCGGACGCGAGAGCGTGGAGTCATATGAGCGTTCCAGGCCGTATCTGCCGACGATGGCCGAGGAGCTGGCATTCTCTCCGATCAACCCCAATTCATGCGATGCCAGAGAACCGCCCGGGTATGAGCGCCATGTTTCCGGCGCGGCGTATATGCCGGGAAGACCGAGGCCTTGGATGCCGACGGCAGAAGCGGCATCGATATGATCCGCCAGCTCTTCATAGGAGTCGTTCGCCTTTCCGGCCTTGGCAGTGAATGAGGCGCGGCTGATCGACGGGAGATAGTGCGACAAGGCTTCATAAGCGCTGGAGGCATCGGCGACTTGCTCCGGATCCATGTAGACCAGGTAGCCGCTTCCGACCGTGGCGGCGGCGGTCTGTATGCCGTCCTTGCCGGAAAAATATATCGTGCCGCGATCGAATAAGACCGCGGCTGGTTTTACGTATTGCGCTCTGGCCTTGGCCGCATAGGAACCGCCACGGATGATTTCCGTGGAATAGAGAGATGCGACAAGGACCGCGGCAACAATGCCGACGGCGATGAGGGTCAATCTAGCTCGAAGGCGTTGTTTAGAATTCATGTCCGCCGGCGGCCAGCGTTCCAAATGGAGCCGCGTAAGCGGTCGAAGCCGTGCGCGGGATGTAGGCGCTGACTTGGCCCTGCTCAAGTCCGTATGAAGCTAAGGCATCCACGCTGGCAGTGTCGCTCAACTCCAGATACCGGCTGTCCAAGCTTTCGATTTGGCCGGTCAGAACGGCGCTTTGGCTGTTGATCTTCTGCAAAGCCACCGTCCGCGAGATGACGTGATACAAACTTAATGCGTACAAAAAGGCGGCCATGAGGCAACCGGCGCACAGGGCGGCGGTAAAATAGGCCCTGAAAGGATTGGTGACATTGTATGTTTGTGCGATGATCTTGGTCATAGATAAATTGTCATAGATAAATTTAAAAGTTAAAAATCAAAAGTCAAAATTGAAAGTCAAAATTCTAAAGTCAGTTCGTGATCGTGATTTGGTGCTATTAGATATTTTTTTCAATAATCCTCAATTTGGCGCTGCGTGAACGGGGATTTTCGGCGATCTCTTGAGGTGAAGCGGTGATCGGCCTTTTGGTTAGCACCATCGCGATGCCTTCCGCCGCTTTTCCTTTGAAAAAATCCTTGACGATGCGATCTTCGAGGCTGTGGAACGATATGACTGCCATGCGTCCGCCGGAGCTCAACCGTTCGAAGCCTTTTGAAATCCCTTCTTTCAATGCCGCGAGTTCGTCATTCACGGCGATCCTCAAAGCCTGGAAAGTCTTGGTGGCTGGATGGATCTTTCCGTGTCGTGCGAAGCCTGGGACAGACGTCTTCACTATCTCCGCGAGCTCAAGCGTCGTCTCAATAGGCTTCTTCTCGCGGTACGCGATGATAGCTTTGGCGATCCTTCGAGCGAATCGTTCCTCGCCGTAGGCGAAGATGACATTGGCGATGTCTTCCTCCTTCCAGCCGTTCACGATGTCTTTGGCCGTGAATGGATAGCTCGCCGAATCGCCCATGGTCATGAGAAGAGGCTCGTCTTTCATGAATGAGAATCCCCTGCCGGAGCCTTCCAATTCGTCGGATGAGATGCCGAGATCGAAGAGGATCAGATCCACCGATTGAATCGCGTGCTTATCGAGGACTTTGTCGAGATTCCTGAAGCTCTCGCATTCAAGAATTATCTGGCCTTCAATCCCGATCGCTGCCTTCCCTTCTTGAATCATGAATCCTGAATCATGAATCCTGAATCTCTCTTTGGCGAGTTCAATCGCCTGTGAATCACGATCTAGGCCGATCACATTCACCTTGCCTTTGAATGCCTGGATGATCGCAAGCGCGTGTCCTGCGCCACCTAGGGTTCCGTCAAGGTACCAGATGGGCTCTTTCGCTTCGGGCCTAGCAACTTTCTCAAGCCCTGCAGAACTCGCTTCGCGAGATCGCGGAGGCTCGGTCGCATCTGCTGGCGCAGAATTTGCTCCGTCGCCTCTCGCGATCTCTGCTCGCTCAGACAGGCTTCGGTCTTTCGAAAGTTCTAGGCCCTTCGCTTTCAAGAGCCCTCCGACTGTCTCATGTAAAAGAACCGGTACGTGAATGCTGTCTTCTGGGGAATTTGCCATGCTAGATCATGCCTGCCTGCGAGAGCTTGTCGGCCAGAGCGCCGGCTTTGCCCTCGACGTCCGCGGCATAGGCATGCCAAGCGGCTTCGTCCCAGATCTCGACCCGATCGCGCACGCCGATGAAAGCGACCTTGCTCTTCAATCTCGCGCGCTCCCGGAGATGTTCCGGCAAGAGCATGCGACCGGCGGCGTCGACCTCGACCTCGACCGCCATGCCTAGGAGGTAGCGATTGAGGCTGCGATTGTCAGCCTGCAGCATCGAGGACTCTCTTCCCGACAAGCGCTCGGACATCTTTTCCCATTCCTTCGCCGTGAAGACGAAAAGACAGGAATCGAGGCCTGGCGTGATCACCACCTTCTTCCCCATTTCCTTGCGGAATTTGGCCGGAAGCGAGAGGCGATTCTTGTCATCGATAGTGTGAGAATAAGTCCCGATGAGCATGGCCTTTTTCGCGCGGGAAACTTAAGAGGTGAAAGAGAAAATGTTTTGACGCGTCAAAAGATTTTCTTCTTTACCACTTCATCCCACTTGATGGGTATTTTACTCCACTTTGGGTTTTTATGCACAACTCTATATATGAGGTATGTGGATAACTTGGGGATAAGAAAAAAGGCGAGAGGTTTGAAGCTCTCGCCTATATCAAGCAGTGTTATGATCGCCTCAATTATGAGGCAACCTTTCTATCGCTTGATAGTTTCCGTCTTTCGACCAAATCCCAATACACAGGTCCGACCTGTATGCTGAAATTTTCGTGGTGCACTCGCCCGAGTACGCTTATAATTAAGCAGAACGCTTCTCGCACCACGACCAGCCGATTTTAATCAGCTGGTAAAGGGATTCTCGGCAGGCAGCCTGACCGACATTCTGATCAATACAGAATACTCGTCTTCACGCCTGCCGAGAAAGTTAAGAGGTACGGAGTAACAATGCCTACTCTCTCGATTAAATAAATGACCGAGAAGAATTCATATTCGCTCCGCACCAAATCTCAAAGAACAAAATCGCAGAGGGGATGTAAGCAACCATTCTTCTTGGAATCATCCAAGAAATTGAAATATTCGCTTCCCCTCTTCTCGGCATTGAAGTAATTCAATCGTTCAATTCCGGGAAGAGGGGGCGTTCCGATTTGCATCGGAACGCCCGCGTGGCAGTGGACGCCTACGCTTCATTAAAAAGCAATGGACTCACGCCACACTTTTTGCCGTAGCTCACTCTTGCGAGCTCGCCTTGGCAGATCTTTCCAGCTTCCACCACTCGCGGTGGAGCGACTCAACGAACCTGGTCAAAGTCCTCCAAATGGCCATCTTATGGATGTGCCCTTTGGTGTACTTCTTCTTGCCGTTCTCGCCTTGACGACTTCGACCGGATGCTTCACGCGAAGCGCGGCCTTGCGGGCGATGAGGTACCGGCCCCATTCCGTCTTGTCGGACTGGCGGACGAACTGATCTCCGAGAAGATACAGGGCTTGACGACCATCGGGATGCCAATTGGCAAGCTCGCCGTTGCGGCGGCGCGGGAAGCGCCCGTCAGCGAGCACATGCACGCCGAGGAACTTGACCAACTGCGGAGCCGTCTTGAAGCGCCGGATGTCGATGATGGCATTGATGAGCCGTGCCGCGATCCGCGGACCGACGCCGGGAATCTCGTTAAAGACTCCCTGCCAGACATCCAGATCTTCGACGGAGGTCTCGAGCTTCTTCAAGGCCTCGTTTTCTTCGGCCAGGAGCGGCACGAGGATCTTGTCCGTGGCCTTCCGAGCCTCGGCTTCCTTGATGAGACTGCCTTCCGGGAACTTCCCGGCTTCAGTGCAGAACAGATCCCCGATAGTCCGGCGGGCCAAGCGCTGTTCGCAGGCCATCCGAGCTTTCATGGTATCCATCCAGTACTGGTAAGCATTTCGCAGGCTGATGATCTTGCGATCGCGGGTCTGCGTCTCATAGAACTCATTCCAGTGCGGACCGGAAGCCAGTGTCGCCAAGAGCTGAGCGTCGTCGTCTTTCGAGGCATCGCCGCGATGCTCCTTGAGCTTGAATGGCGGTATGCGGATGACCGCTCCGCCCATCTCCTCGAGCTTGCGGCTCAAGGCGTAGGCGAAGTAATCGCCGGAACCGCCCAGAGTCATGGCCAGCGTGTCGCCGTGCTGGATACCGATCCATTGGGTCGGAACCTTGTCGGCGATTTCCATTAAGGCGAAGGTGTCCGGTGCGCCCTTCTTGCCCTTCTTGGTCTCATAACGGCACTGTGACGGATGCGGCAGAGCGAGGGTGTCCTCGTCTTTGGCTAGCCGGAACCGGATCTGATGCTCAGGAATCCCCGAAACATCTTCGGTCAACCGGCAAACGCGCCATTTGACCGGGCAGATGCCGTTCAGGAAATCCAATTCATCCTGTTCGGTCTCGAGCTCGAAGCTCTGGAATGGCGGCATGGCTCCTTGGCCTGACTTGAAGTCGAGAATCGATACCAATGTCGGCCGAGGCTCTTGATCTTTGCGCATTTTCACTCGATGCGTGATGCCGATCACGCGGCCAGTCGGCGGCTTGACTTCAATGCTCGCCGCCTGCGCCGTTGCGACGCTGGTGTTCATTGCATCCATTGCTTCCGCCCATTCGACGCTTGTATCCAGAGACTGGGCTGACTGCATTTCCGTCTTCACTGTCGTTTCTGTTTTCATTACTAACCTTTCTCGTTTTAGGCCCGTCGGCCATGGTTGGGTTTGTTTTCTACATCGCCTTTCATCGCCCGCACACGCGAGCTTTGATAGGCAAATTTTCGGGGCATGTTGGCTCACTTCTCAATTAAGAGAAAGGCACACCATCGCCCCGTCTCCGTCTTTCGACGGAAAGTCTGGTATTAAGCAGCGTAACCAACGCTTTAATTAAAAAGCAGCGTCACGATCGCTTAATACCACCCGTCTCACGACGGAAATTTTGGCAGGCACACCATTTCACGCTCAATTCAATTAGAGCAACCAAAATTACGCCTGCCATCCGCTTGCGCGGAAATTTAGGTACCAAGCAATCACGATATCGCTTCAATAAAGAAGCAGAGGCTTTATCGCTTGATACCATCCGCTTGCGCGGAAAGGTCGGGGAGGAAAGTCTATTTTCTCGAATTCATATTCGAACCATCGAAATCTCCTCCCCATCCAGACACGGTCGAGCCATGTTAGCTGGAAATTGTAAAAGAGCGCTGTGGCAAATCCCATTTCTTCTCAAAAGAGAAATCGGGAATATCGCCACAGAGAGGAATCATTTCTGACCCTCTTCAAGGAAGACGATTGGAATCATTGATTGCAATCAATAGATCTCTCAATCACATTTCTTGAAGAGGGGGTGAGCAAGTTGATCGGCTTTTGCGGTACGCAAATAGGTCTCTTTACGCTCACTCTTCCGCCTCGTCCGCCGTAGCTTTCGCAAAGGCGGACGAAGCGGAAAAATTAAGTATTAAGCAAGCTTCTCTTCGCTTCAATAAAGAAGAAGCAAATCGTTCGCTTAATACCATCCGTCTTTCGACGGAAATTGTGGAGAAGTACCTGCACAGGACGCGACAATGAAGAGCAACTGTCAAATTTTCTCCAAGGTGCATTCGACAAAATTTCGTGGTGTAGCAAGTAGACCGCTCGTATCGAGCATCAACATCTGCACACCACGGCCAACCGATCGAAATCGGCTGGCAAAGGAATTCTCGACAAGCAATCGTAAGTAACGCTCATGAAGAGCACTCCATCTCACGCTAGCCGAGAAAATGAAGCGCGAGGAACGGCTTTTTACGCGATTCGTTTAAATTGAATCCCAACGACTCATTCGCCTCGCGCAAATTCAAAGATCTGGAGAAGCAAGCAACCACAAGCTCGATTAAAGCTCGCGTTCAATCAAGAGCAGGCCTTCTCGCTTCTCCGTGGCCTTTCAGCCAAATCAAAATGCTGCAACAGAAACCTACCAGTCGCCTTTCAATCGAGATAGGCAGAAGGCCGTACTCTGCTACAGCAAAATCCGATGAAAAACTAGCATATCTTATATAGTATGTCAAGCCGTCAACGGTTCAAAGATTACTTCGGTCTCATCAATAAGAGTCACTGTGAAGCTTCCTCCAAACGTTTTTCCACGAACTTTTTATCGAGAACGCTAAAGAACCAACCGGCTTTGGGACCGCTGGATTTGCCGAGAAATGAAAGATACAAAGCCTCGAAGAAATCTTTTGGTTCGATAGTCATATTTTTTCTGATCTCATGAAGCTTCGTATGCAGATCCTGGCCGTTCAAAATGGAAACTGATCTGACATACTCGAGCACTTTATTCAATGCTTCTTTTTGCACCGACGACAAGGCTTCAGCAACTTTCGGCAGCGATGTTTGGATCTCGAACTTGTAGTCTTCCGGAGCATATTGGTCGAGCCATCGGCGAGCATATTTGCTCCTAAGGTCGATCTCAGCGACGTCCGCTTCGACGAGATCAGCGCCTTTTTCTTTCGCGGCTTCAGCTTTGATGTCTATGTGCGGCATCTGCACAAGATATGCCATCTGCGAAAATCTCGGGAGGAATCTCTCCTTGAGCAGGCTTGATATCACCGGAAAATGTATGAGCTTGAATAATCTGCTTCCATCGCCTTCCGCATGCGCAAAATAATCGCCTGCCAGCTTGTCATAAGTATCGTATAAGGTCGGGACAGTGTCTCCGTCAGGGATGAAATCTATAACCCGCTGTGGCAATTTCTGTATCAAGAGCAATCGGAGGATATGCGGCGGAAGCAGATCGGCTATCTCGCGCGAAGACGATCCGGCACCTTTGGAAGACGACATCTTTTTGCCGTTCACATTGAAGAATTCATAAGGGATATTGAGCGGAGGCTCGTGGTCAAACATTTCCTTTGATATAGCATCGGCGACCTCCCTCGATCCGCCTCAGTTGAATGATCCTTTCCTCCTCCTTCGACATCGACGCCGATGATCTTGAATTTAGCGGCCCATTCGACCTTCCAAGGCAGTTTGGCATTGCCGCCGAACGGGGATACCGATCCCGTATGACCGCAACCATTGGTAAGCTCGATGTCATTGCATGAATAAGTTGCGAGCTTGCCGTCGAAGGAGGATATCTTGGTCGTGCTGACCTTGCCGCAATTCTCACAGACGATCTGGACAGGATTCCATTCCTCGCCGCGCTCCGATCCGGAGACGCACTTGTATATGTCACGAATTTTGGCGGGATTCTCCAAGGCGACGCGGATGGCTTCATCGTATGCGCCGGATCTGTATTTATCGCTTGAACGGTAGAATTCCGGCTCAAAGCGAAGCTCGCGTATCACGCCGATGAATTCTTCCGCGTAATATTCGGCGAAATTCTTAGCCTTACCGTCCGGTGAAGGCACAGTACAGAGAGGCTTTCCCAGATGCTGGCGATAGGCATCCTGATCCAGATAGACGGGAATACCGTCCATCGGGTCGAAGTCGTTGACCTCAAAAAGGTATCTATTTGCGATACCCTGCTCTGTCAGTATCTCCAAGATGATCCCGTGTATGACCACTCCGCGCAGAGAGCCTCACGTGGACCCTGCCGGAAGCCGTCTTCTCGTCGCGGATGATGATCGGCTCCCCTTTCTTTATCTTTCCCGCGTAGCGCTCCTTGATCTCTTGGACTATGCCGTCAGCCCAGAACATAGGATTATTTTATCGCCGCGATGACGTAAGTGACCGGGCCTTTGGGCGTGGCTACGACGATAGAATCGCCTTTCTTGTGGCTGAGCACGGACGAGCCGATCGGCGAAAGATTGGAGACTTTGCCGTGGGACATATCGGCCTCTTCGGAGCCGACGATGGTGAAGAGCATGGACTTGTTGTCGCCGCTCTTCTCGAGCCTGACAGTCGAGCCGATGGTGACCGTCTCGGTGCCTCCGGAGCTGATGAGCTTGGCGTTCTTAAGGAGGCCTTCCAAGCGCTCGATGCGGTCCTCGACCTCGGCTTGCTCCTCACGGGCCTGGTGGTATTCGGCGTTCTCGGAAAGGTCACCGAGCTTCTTGGCGTACTCGAGATGCTCGGCCACTTCTTTGCGGCGCTCGGACTTCAGATAATTGAGCTCTTTTTCGAGCTCGGCAAACTTCTGGGCGGTCAGATACTGGATGTCGGTGGACATGGGGGTGATTAGAAAGAAGACCAATAGTAATAGGCTTTTATCATAACAAATAATTGACGGCAATTCAACTGGCAAGAAACTGGAATTCCAAAATTCAAATGACAAATTACAAATTCCAGAAAAAACTCAGAATCCAAATCTCAAAAATTCATGCGTTCTTTGATTACTGGAATTTGGATTTTCTTTGGTATTTGACATTTGGATTTTGGATTTTTATTTGAAGTACTCCGGCGTGTTCTGACCCATCCACAAGATGGTGTTGCGCATGGCGGCGGCGGCGCCGATCAGGTTGTGGACCGAGCCGTGCTCGAGCATCACGGCGAAAGCATAATGCGGGTTCTCGTATGGCCAGAAACCGGTGATCCATGAATTGACGTTGGCCTTGGAAGCGCCAAGCTCGGCGGTGCCGGACTTCCCCGCCATATCCACGAACGGCACGTTCAAAGCCACGCTAGTACCGATCTCGACGCCTAATCGCATACCTTGGTGCACGATGTCGAAATCAGCCTTAGGCAGATCTATGGCGCGCTCGACATGCGGACCGTCGCCTTTCTCGATGGTCGGCACGAGCAATGTTCCCTCGTTGGCGATGGCTCCCATGGCCCTGACGATCTGGACCGGCGTGACTTGCGTGCCGTATTGTCCGATAGCCGTGTGATAGGTATCACCAAGATACCAGGATTCGTTGAAAGTCGCCCGCTTCCAGGCCGGTGATGAGACCAAGCCGGCCGGTCCGCTCGCGAATGAATCTGGAACGGCTTCACCTAAGCCGAACAGCCCTAGATATTTGTCGATATTGGCGATGCCCAAGCCTTTCTGGCCTTGATAGCCGCCGCCCACGGTATAGAAATAGACGTCGGAAGACAGGGCGATGGCGTGGCGGAAATCCAAGATTCCCAAAGCCTTCCAGTCCTTGAAGACGGTCGTCTGCGTCGGATCATACGGATTCGGTATGGAGATGGATCCGGTATCGTCTATGGTCGCAGCGGGATCGATGACATGCTCGTTCAAGACTCCCATGCCGATATAAGGCTTGACGATCGAGCCCGGCGTATACAGGCCGGCCACGGCGCGGTCGAGGAACGGCAGAGCCGGATCGTTGAGCTCGGACTTGAGCGCGGCCTGGTCGGTCTTGTCGGACATGACTTGCGGGCTGTATTCCGGATAGCTGGTCAGAGCCAACAATCCGCCGGTCTTGACGTCCATGATGGCTCCGGCTCCGCCGTTGAAGCCGTACTGGCTGGCGATGCCCTTGAGGCTCTCGTATAAGGCCGACTGCACGCGACTGTCTATGGAAAGCGTGACCGTATCGCCTGCTTGCGGAGGCTCTATGACATTCTGCGAGACGATATTCCCTCTGGCATCGGCTTCGACCAGCCTAGAGCCGTTCTCCCCGGTCAATTGCTGGTTATAATATTTTTCCACGCCGGCCACGCCGGTGAAATCATCCTGATAATAGAAGCCGTTATTGTCCTTTGACGGATATTGCACATAGCCGAGCACATGCGAGAGGCCGGTGGTCGTCGAGTATTCCCTTTGAGACACGGCATCCTCGGTCGAGGACGCGGACGGGATGTTCCAAGCCAAAGGCACGCCGTTCCGGTCGAATATGGCGCCGCGGGACGCGAAGATCGGCACCGGTCGCAAGAGATTGTTCTGGCTTTGGGATAGGTACTGGCCTCCTTTGGCGACTTCAAGATTCCAGGCTTGGACGAGAAAGACCGTGGCGCAGAGCGCGAATGAGCCAAGGATGGCATAAAGGACTCCGCGCGAGATCGGCTTCTCCAGCCGGCCTTCGAACTGCCGCGTATCGTAGCGCGGGATGTTGCTCGAATCGAGCAGGATCTCGTCCGGATCTATCTCATGGCCTTTCTTCATGTCTTTGAAGTCTTTAGGATCTTTGCGTAACCAACATCATTTGACCGCAGTATAAGCTTTTGCTTGGAGATTGCCAATCGCAACGCCATTAGTGCGACGCCTTTAAGATACGAACAAATACATTGATCAGTAAGAAGAATCATAGCTTCACGATGGCTTTGAGCAGGATAATGATGACGCCCAAGATGAGAGAAACGATGATGCCTAGGAAGCCGAATATCCCCAGATCGCGACCGATGCCATAGAGAGAGTCGTAGATAAGACCTTCGATCGGGAGTTCCAGATAAAGCGGGAGCATCCAGGCGCACATGACCGCCACCGGCAGGGCGATGTACCACCAGCCGAGGATGATACAACCAACTATCGCTATATCAAGAATTATGCGAAGTGTAGGATCTGTATGCATAAATATGATTGATGATTGAAGATTACGATTGATAATTCTGGCGGTTCATGTTCTCTGGTGGATGAATCTGTAATCTTCAATTGTAATCTTCAATCATTTCTTGGCTGGTGCCTTGGCCTTCGACTCCGAAGCTTTGTCTAGAAGCACCCAACGGAGCTGGTATATGTTCACGGGCGGCGCGAAGAGCACTTGGTCGAACGGATCCGACGCGTCGGCATTCACGGAAACGACGATGCCAAATTCGAGATCGTTCAAGGACGCGTCGCTTGCGATATCGGCGGCTTGGACGGCAGAGCCGTGAGGGACTTGGGCTTCGTATTGTCCGCCGCCGCGACCGACGGCCACTGCCGGCACGCGAGAAGAGCCTATGAGGACATTATACTTCTGCCCGGAAGACGTGAACAAGATGACTGCCGAAGTCTCCGGATAAAGGGCGGAAACCTTTCCAATCAGCACCTTTTCAGGGCTGTAAACAAGGGTACCGCTCCCGATTCCGTCATCCGCGCCGCGATCGACGATGAGCTCGTCATAGGGCATGTACGGCGGACGCGATAGCACGGCCGCGAGCACGGTGGGCGTAGTCGAAGCTCGGCCGAGCAGGGCTTTCAGATCCTCGTTCTCTTGGAGGATCGCCGAAACGGAAGAGCTGGCGATCGAAAGCCGCAGATCGGAGAGCTCAAGCTTCAAGGATTCATTCTCGGAAAGGAGCTGGCCGGGCGATTCGAGAGCGCCGCTTTGTATGGAGAATTCCGCGCGCCAGAACGGACGCGCCATGGACATGAAGAGCCCCGAGAAGAATGACGGCGCCAGAGAGAGGATGAGCGCGACTATGATGACAGCCGCGCCGGCAGAGATGGCCGCCAATCGCAAACGCCGCGAAGCCGCGGTCTTATGAGGAAGAAGGTAGGTCATCTTCGCTTTCGAGCAAGACAGATCGGTAACGATCGAGGTCTTCCAGGATGATGCCAGCACCGCGAGCCACGGCCGAAAGCGGCTCTTCGGCGATCGAGACCGGGATCTTCAAGGTCTCGGACAGAAGGACGCCGAGGCCTTTGATGAGGGCACCGCCTCCGACCATGTGGACGCCGCGGCGCATCACGTCGGAGAGGATCTCCGGCGGAGTCGTCTCCAGGACTTCCTTCGAGGCTTCGACCAGGATCTCCACGGATTGCCCCATGGCCTCGCGGATGTCCGAATCGGTGATGACGACTTCGCGCGGCAGTCCGGTGATGAGGTCGCGGCCGCGGATGGTAGTCTCCAGAGGGTCGCCCGGCATGACCGAGCCGACGCTGATCTTGACCTGCTCGGCGGTCGTCTCTCCGATCAGGATCTTGAACTCGTTCCTGATGTAAGAGACGATGTCGTTGTTGAACTTGTCGCCGGCAATCTTGAGGTTCTTGGAACGGACGATGCCGCCGAGGGAGATCACCGCGATGTCGGTGGTGCCTCCGCCGATGTCGATGATCATCGAGCCGACCGGATCGTGGATCGGCAAGCGGATGCCGATGGCGCCGGCCATGGGCTGTTCGACGATGTAGACCTCGCGGGCGCCGGCATTGCGCGTAGCGTCGCGCACGGCTCTGACTTCGACGTTGGTCACGCCGGAGGGCACGCCTACGACCACGCGCGGACCGAGGAATTTCTTAGGCATGTATTCGCCGGCGCGCTTCATCAGATACGAGAGCATCTCTTCGGTGACTTCGAAATCCGAGATGACGCCGTCGACCAGAGGCCTGACAGCGGTGATGTGAGTCGGCGTTCGTCCGAGCATCTCTTTGGCAGTGGTGCCCACGGCCACGACTTGTCCGGTCTTCTCATTCACGGCTACGACTGACGGCTCGTTGACCACGATGCCCTTGCCGCGCACGTAGACGAGGGTGTTCGCGGTTCCAAGATCGATGCCGATGTCGTTCGAGAAGCGCCCGAAGCAGCTGTTCTTTGCGTTCCTTGAAAGTCATATGTGAACATTACCATAAAGAAAAAAATGTGGTAATTGACACCGATTCTTCTACATGCCAGGATAAGGTGGAAATTGAACAACAAAATTAAAGCTTGTTATGAACGAGATACACGATATTTCTGATTTGGCCAATTACATCGCTTCAACTGCGATATTGCACCCACGCACAGTCGTTCTTGTTGTCATACCGATCATGATGTGGATATTCATCGAGACGTACTATTTCACAGTGATCGATGAGATGCCGTCTCCCAAAGAACGCGAGGTCATCAGGCCGATCCCTGATTTCCCGATCTGGATTGCGGTGATCGTCATTTGCATCCCCATCGCGATCGTCGCGATAACTATGCTCGGTTCGATATTCCTGGCGGTGTGCGCTAGCAAGGGACAACCATTAGGAGTCGCGATCCTTTTTCTCTTGGGTCCATCGGCTCTCGCCTTCGCAGCATTCTGCGCATGTCACAGGATGAATCCGTTCAAGATTCTGGATCACATATGATCTGACGACCTTAATCCTTCCGACACGGCCGCGCCAGCAACGCGGCTTTTTTGATGCTCAGAAAGGTGAACCTCAAAAGAAGTCTCGTGGTATCGATCACATCTCCGATAATCTACGATTTATAAAACTGGAATATTTGATAATAAGTCGATTAAGAATCTAGATTCCACGGCTCACTTTCGTGAAATATGCGCGACTTATTATCAAAACATCCATTTTCATTTTTCGTCATCTAAAAGGGCATGCCTCATGCGTCAATCACACGCCTAAATTCGTGAAAAAACACTTAATTTATCTGGGGTAGGCAGTTGTCACCACTAACCCCATAAGATATGATTTATGGATGGAAACAAGGTATCCTGAACTACGTCCAGATCATGCATGAAGCTGTAGCGACCCCAGACGCCTGTAGACAGTACTTGTCAGACATACGCTGGGCCGACCTATCCAAATGCCCCAAGTGCTCGAATACCGCGTCATGGAAACTTACCCGTGGAATATTGAAATGTAAACAATGTCACCGGTGATGTTTCAGTTGCCACTCTGGAACTGTTTTTCATAATAGGCACCTGTCATTACGAATTTGGTTCCAGGCGATCTGGTTGGTTGTATCTCAAAAAGAACGGCGTCAGCGCCCTCGGTCTTTCCAAGTCTCGGGGCATTAAGAATCAGAAGACCGGATGGAACCTGCTACGCATCATCCGTATGGGGATGGTTCGTACCGGACGTGAATTGTTGAGTGGGCTAGTAGAAGTGGATGAGGTATTCCTTGGCGGAGTTAAGCCGAGGGAAACGCGGTTGTGGGGCTCTTGGGAAGATACTCATCCTAATCGCGGTA
>CAVYBN010000005.1:0-35437 GCA_963766795.1 Candidatus Parcubacteria bacterium
GCCCATTTGATTGAGTGCCTTCTTCTGTCCCTGCGTCAACTTTTGACTTTTGACCCTCGATCGCTGTCGAGGGCAAGCTTTTGACTTTTGAATTTCCTTTGAAATAAACATCGATCTCCGTCTTGGCCTCATTCAAAGCCTTGCCATTCTCGAGCCATATCGGTACGCCTCTCCAGCGCGCGAATCTATGAAGCACCGGATCGGGAATAGGTCTCGGTCGCGAAATCGTTCTTGACGCCGGCCTCGCCGGTATAGCCGACATATTGCCCTTTCACGACCTGATCCGCGATCCGGCCGGCTTGATCTTGGCGAGCTTGCGGAGAACCCTCGCGCGCTCTGCGCCACGGCCGGTCCGAGAAAGCCGCCGGCCGGTCCATGGTCACGATCGCGAGCATCGAGAGCATGTGATTCTCGCCGAGTCCTTCAAGGCGCCCAGGGGGTCGTAGAACGCACCACGGCCTTCCATGCCGTAGGTCTCGTAGAGCTTGATGTGGATCTTGTCTATGAATTCCCGCCTCCAGATCGGCTCGAATATCGAATTGGCGAAACGGAAAGCCATGATATTCTGCAGAGTCTCCTTGGCGATGTAATGGTCGATGCGGAAGATCTGCTCCTCCTTGAAGAGCTTGCCCAAGAGCTTGTCGAGGCGGCGGGCATGCTTCTGGTCGGAACCGAAGGGCTTTTCGATCAGGATGCGCGTCCAGCCAGTATCGTCCGCGCACGGCACGGTCAGGCCGGAAACGGACAGTTGGTTCAGGATGCCTTCATAGAGATGCGGCGGCACTGACAGATGGAAGAGCTTGTTCGAGCACTGGCCCCACTCCGCGTCTATGCCCTTCAGCGCTCCGACAGCCGCGCGTATGCCGCGGCTCGTCGAAGAAGCCCTGCTCGTATGACATGTGGTCGAGGAAATGCTTGATGTCCTCTTCCTTGAATCGGCCGGGGCGGACATTGATATGTCCGCGGATGAACTCGCGGAATTCCTCGCGGTTGAAGGGGCGGCGGAAAAGCCGATGACCGCGAAACGCGAAGGCAAGAGCTTCTTGGCGTAAAGACCGATCAAGGCCGGGATGAGCTTGCGTCCGGCCAAGTCGCCGGTCACGCCGAAGATCACGAATATGGTCGGATGAAGAGCGGCAGGCGATGATTGAGATCTGGCATGGATGAAGTATAAGGTATAAAGGTATAAAAGTATAAATGTATACCCTAATACTTTTATATCTTCCGTTAAAATTCTTCGTCCCATTTGACCCAAGCCGGATAGATGTTCCCAGCCACAAAGACGCATGGCAGGATGATGATCGCCGAGATGACCCACAACACGAAATGTATCACCTTAGGCAAAACGCCGATCACGGCGGCAAACATATCGCCTATGGCTTTGAAGAATTCGCTCATCATAGATGTAAGAAAAACGATAACACATTATAGTGCATTAACGCAAGAACGCCTCTTTCGTGTACACCCTGCAAGATTCGAACTGCGGCCTCGCCCGTGTGAAGGGCGCGCTCTAGCCAACTGAGCTAAGGGTGCATCTGATTCTGGTCGGGCTGCCGGGAATCGAACCCGGACCGCATCCACCCCATGAACGCCGCGGAGATTTTTCCCGTGAATAATCTATATTTTTGAAGACGGAAATGTCTTTTTCCTCTCTAAAGTCATGTCGTTTTGACGCCCTGTTTAATGTCAGAAAATCACCCTGATTCAGGACTTCATTGAAGCCGACTGCAATGACTAAATTAGGTTTATAATGTGAACTGTCCATGGTTGAGAGTATCAGATTTAGACCAAGTTATCAAAGCTCAATTTGTTAACAGATTCAGCTAGATCTTCGACGGTAAGTGACCGCAAATATTGTTGGGTCATCCGGAGGTCGGTATGGCCGAGCAATTTCTGGATCTTATCGAGAGTCACGCCAGCAGCGGCGAGATTGTGCGCGAACGTATGACGGAATCTATGCAGGTGGAATGAGAAACCGGACAACCCGACCAAGCGTTTAGTCCAATGTACGATCCCATCACGAGTCAGACCAGAATCCTTATTCAAGGAAACGAAAAGAAATGGTGTCGTGTATTTACCCTTGCGTCTTTCGTCCATATAATCCCCAAGCATCGACTTCAAAATAAGATTCATCGGTATAAGCCGAGTTTGCTTTGATTTCGAAGTTTCGGCCCGTATTCGTACAGTATTTCTGTCGAATTCCAAGTCATCCGGTCTCAAACCGAGCAATTCTCCTCTTCTAATACCGGTAAACAGAAGCGTATGCACGATTGCCAGATCTCTCTTAAGTTGCAAACGAGCCGGTGAGTTTGCGTATATAGCCGCTATGATCTTATCGATTTTGTCTTATTCGTAACGATCTCGCGTCGTCATATTTTACTTTAGGGCGCTTATGTCTGATCTCCAATAGAGGATTTGCCGCTATCTCCTTGCGAATCAGCAGCCATTGGAAAAAAGTGTTCAGTTTCGACCAGTAGGTCCGGACCGTCGACTTCCTAACGCCGATTTCCTCGATTCTGGCTTTGCCTATGTATCTAATCCGCGTTTGCAATCTCTCAAAGAACTTTGTCATGGTAATTGTATTTATTGTCTCGACCGAGATGTCGGGAATCAGTAGTGTTAGTAATTTGAACGCTTGCTCATATCCCCGGATCGTGTCTGGTCTGGAAAGCCTAGCGAATTTGCAGTCGCGCGTGAATTCCTCGAATTTTCCGTTTAGCTCATTGTTCATTAGTTTGTTATGGCCCTTTTCCCAACCTCGCAACTAGCACATAGCGGATCCTTTCCGGACCCTTGTTTTATATGGCTAATTTGGCGGCGGTTTTGGCACAAGGGGCATTGTGGCGTTTAGATGAGTTTATTTTCCAGATCATTGGCCGTGTAGGGAGTATCCATATTCTTGAACTTTCCCTTGGCCACCCATTTGTTAATATCTAGTTGTTTTCTTTGAAATTTCCTATACGGCGATTTTAAGCAGACTTTTTCTCCCGGATACCACAAAACTTCATTTTTATAACAAGGATTTGGATCACCCTGGCAGATAGGTGTTTCACAACTCTGGTAGTGTTCGTTTTTCATACTATTAGCACGCATTATTGAATTGTTAAGGATGGTCTTCATGGAATTGCCCTGGCTTAATGCCGTAGCGATTCGATGAGATTGATTTTTCACAGACAAAGAAGCGCCAGTTTGTTATTACTGTCGCTGTTATAGCTTTTACCCTGTTGGTACTAAGCTCTCCTGATTAGGGACGACTGCTTACCATGCAAGCAATCAAGTCCGCGATGATCTTTTGAGTTTTTCTATCCTAGATGAAATGGTATCTTTGAAGATTCACCGATGAGATACCTAACGGGTCAGTTATATGCGGTAGTCGTATCTGCATAAACCAAAAGCCTAGTCTGTTTTTATCTCTTGATAAGCCCGGCCGAGAACGCCTAACACCTCGAACTATAGAACGCTGGGTACGCGAGATAGCAGCCAAGGCCGGCATAACCAAACGCATACATCCGCACATGTTCCGACATGCCAAGGCTCACCGAATGAAAGCTCGAGGTGCGGATCTAAAGGATATCCAGATGATGCTTGGTCACGTTAGTCCCTACTCTGCCTTGATCTATCTCAATTACGACAAGAATGAGATGCTAGCGAACGCGCAGAAGTATATCTGACTTTGTTCTTTCATAAGATGCTCCGTGCAGGAGTGGCGGAATAGTAAACGCTTATCACACTTAAAGTTGGGCCGGGACGAGTGGTGTGCTTGTCCACGGGACGATCTTGCGAGGTGACTATACGAGTAATCAAAAAATGGACATTTCGGTACTGCGAATGCTGGGCTCTCCGACCCCAGACCCTCGTCAAATCCTCGCCTCCTGCCTAGAGCGTCTTATAGACAGTAACTCGCAATTATTTAACTGGTTGCGAGTTACTGCGTGTAATAAAAACCCGCAAAGTCGATGAAACTCTGCGGGGTGAACTATCCATTTTTTCTTCTTTCATTCCAACAACCGGGACAGCCATGACCGTTGACACGATCGGCACCCTTTGCTTGCCACTCATGTCCATTGGCACACCTCCACCAGAGTTTCATGCCAGTCCCAGCAACTACTTTGTCAGCGGGAAGCGGATTCTTGTTAGAATACTCCTTAGCTAGTTCAGGATGAGTGGCCGCAAGGTTGTTTTGACCGGTAACTATGCGATGAGCGCAAGCTGGACAACCATTACCTTTTGCGGCACTTACACGGCTTTGTCCAGTTGCTCGCCATTCGAATCCGCACAATGACTTGGAGCACTTCCACCAGAATTTACGAGCACCTCCCGCGATTACTTTGGTCGCCGAAAGCGGATTCCTGCCGGAATATTCTTTGGCTAATTCCGGATGAGTGACCGCAAGATTGTTTCGAGCAGTCACCACTTGGTGAGCACACGCCGGACAACCACTGCCGTTTAGACGATTATTCCCTGATGCCAACCACTCATGTTCGCACTCTTTTTTATGGCACCTCCACCAAACTTTTTGATGAGTACCAGCGAGAACTCGGTCTGCCGGTTCGGGATTTCTGTCAGAATATTCGTGAGCGAGTTCTTGTATGTCTGACACAAATCTATGTTCAAGCCGTTTTAAGACCCTAAACAGATCAATCTGTTCATCAGTGAAGATGAAGTTGAAAAAACCTTTGATGTAAAAAGGGGCTTTTTCAAGTTTCGCGAGGGTAGATACCGAGGTTTTGATTTTTTCCGCAATCTCTCGGACCATCATGACTCGTTTTGCGTTAGCCACGAAGTCCAGAATTGTCACCCTGCTTTTACTCGCGGTTTTTCGAAGTCCTCGACCAAACTGTTGCAGGAAAATCCTCATTGAATCCGTACACCGAAGAAAGATGATCAGTTCCACGTCTGGCACGTCGATACACTCATTCATCTTGTCGACAGTGATGACACATTGACATTCACCCGAGCGGAATTTGTCAAGTGCCTCTTGGTTCTCAATGGCGCTTAATTTTGAGTGATAGAGCCGTGATCCTGAAAGATATTTTTGGAAGTTGTTCGCGTGTCTAATGCCCTCGCAAAAAACAATAGTTTTTTTCTTCCCATAGCCAAGTATTATTTCAGCTACCTTTTCATCTCGCGCCTCCACAAAGACTGTCTCGTTGAGCTGACGCAGGGAAATTCTTTTTCCCTGCTCCAACACTTGACGAACTATTTTCTGGAACTTGTCATGATGCAAGTTATCCGTGATGAGATGATACTCAACTTCCGCCAGAAGACCTTGCGCAACTGCTTTTTCGACTGATACGCTGATCACTGCAGGACCAAAAATCTCACTGATGTTTTTTTGATCCATGCGATCCGGGGTTCCAGTTAAACCAATCAGGGCTTCTGACTTGAAGTACGAGATTACTCCTTTGAATGTTGGAGCTTGTCCATAATGAGCTTCGTCTACGATGACAAGAAAAAATTTGTCTTTTGAAAAGAAATGTTTCCATTTCGCGAATGTCTGGAATGAAGCGAATAGGATATCAACGTCCTCCCAACATTTTTTCTCGCCGTGGAATAATCCCATTTTTACCGTATCTCCCAGCACTTTTCTGAATTCCTTCATTGATTGTTCGAGGCCATGATTTCTATGGCAAAGAAATAGGCACTTGCCGTACTTTAGATATTTTCTGGCCACATAAGCGGCCACGCGAGTCTTGCCTAGACCCATTGCCATATCAACTAGGGCCTTGCCAGTTTTATCAAACGAATCTAGCGAAGCTTCAAAGGCTACGCGCTGATATTCGTCCAGAGTAGCATGTAACATATAACACGCTCCTTTCTTTGTTGAATTTTTACTATTTTACTTTCAAAAAGCTATTAATACTGATGAAATCTCATTTATGCATAGCACTAATTAACTTATTTGTAAAGTTGACTTCTGTATGCAAATTGTTGTAGTGTCATTTCAGAAATAAACAGCTCACAAAAAGAAAGGAAATAGATATGAACTTTGAAAGTGATAAGGTGATAAAAGTCCCGGTAAATAAGATATGTCCATCCACAGTCCAGCCGAGGATGTATATTCCACCGGAAGCGATCGAAGAATTAGGCCAAAGCCTAAAAAATGGCGGCGGTCAAAGAGATTCGATCTTGGTCAAGCGATTAAGCCCGTCTGTCAATGGTTTCGATTACGAGCTTGTGCATGGGGAAATAAGATGGCGAGCGCATATTTGGGCCAAAATCGACACGATGGATGCCAGAATAGTTTCAGTAAAGGATCAGATCGAACAGTTGCTGATTCCTCTGGTCAGCCAATTTCAGACAAATGAGCTGACATGGCTTGAAATAGCCTATTCAATTCAGAAATTGGATTCTTGGGCATTGAGCCGCCAAGAAATCGCTGAACAATTTGGCAAGAAATCAGCATCATGGACAGATAGGTATCTCAATCTGCTGAAACTGTCTCCCAAAGTTCTGGCTCTTGCCGGACCAGATATTCCAGAAAAGAAGCGGCTTTCACTTAGACATGCCGAACTGCTGGTTGGACTTCCAGAAGATCAGCAAATCAGTTATGGAAAGACAATAAGCGAATATGAGCTTTCTGTAGGGGAGGTGAAGCGTTTGATTGCCAAGATAACCGCGGAACAAGGTGCGAGCGAACACTCTCTTCCTGCCACCAGTCCCTCAAGCATTCCAGAGGAGATTCTTGGTTTCGTTAAAAAAACACAGCTACTTGTTGGCAAATGGTCATCGATGGCTGACAAACAGTTTCAAGTGGAAATGGACAAGATTAAATGGCGTGACAGGGAGGAATTGATCGAAAAACTGGAATCTATCTGTGGGGAATTGATTCACCTCAAGGAGAGTATTACCAGAACTCAAAACAAGGCTAAAACCAAAAAGTAGCCAAGCAACATTACAACAAAAGACCACCAGTAATCGGAATTCCGATTCTGGTGGTTTGTTTTTTTATAATCTTCTTTTCAGGATGAAAGTCCCATGAAGGCTTTCCTGAAATGCGCTCGGATCTCATTTATGTCCCGAGCAACAGCCAGGTCAAACCTTGATTTTTTGTTGAACTTGCACAATGCACTACCAATGAGATAAGTCAGATCAGATTCTTCTCCGGAAATGACGGAAAGAAAGGATGCAATCCTTTTTCTCTCCAGTTTAAGATCTTTGACCATGATGTAGATAGCAACATAGAGCGCCCAATGCTTGGAACGAAACTCCTTTGGTTTTTCACCACGGTTTTTAATACTACTCAGCATCTCTTCTAAGGTGTGTTCGTACGCGAGGCCAGCTAATTTCATGGCCGATATTTCCGGCTCAAGATCTCTCGGATCACGCACCCAATCGTGATAAAAAGGCGCCGCCCTAATACTGCCATACTCGTACTGGAGAGGAGTCTGAGGCCGAGGAATCACTCGGCTTCCCGTACTTAATATATCGATGTCGCTCGCCCTTGCCGTTTCCGGGGCAGGTTCAAGTTGGCTAGGTGGGGGTTCCGATATTGCTTCTGGCACAGCTTCTGGCCGGTCAGGTGCAATTTCAGACGCCGCTTTTGGTTTAGATACTGGCTGAGCATTTTCGCCTGCAATTTTTGTCTGAGCGGCACTATGATCAAGTTCCAGATGACACGGGTGAATTCTTCTGTCTTCATTACCATTGACCAGGATCACGGCTCTCTCTATAGAGTTTCGCAATTCCCGTACATTCCCCGGCCAACGGTAGCTTTCGAGGCATTTTGTGGCCTCGTCCGACAATACTATTTGTCCGGAAGAATATTGTCTGGCGAAGAACTTCCCGAAGTAGCTGACATCGCTGGGTCGCTCTCTAAGAGGCAGGACTCTTATCGGAAACACATTCAGACGATAGAATAAATCTTGTCTGAAGTTTCCGGCATCTATCATTCCGCGAAGGTCACGGTTTGTAGCGGAGATGACCATGAATTTTGACCTGATCACCTCCGTACCACCGACGCGAGTGAAGGAGTAGTCCTCCAACATTCGCAAGAGCCTAGTCTGAAGATCAAGAGGAAGATCCCCGATTTCATCGAGAAACAACGTGCCTCCATTTGCGGTCTCGCATAATCCGATGTGACGATCGTGGGCTCCCGTGAAAGATCCTCTTTCATGGCCGAATAGTTCGCTTCCCATTACACCAATATTTTGATTTCCACAATTCACGACAACAAAATTGTTTCTGCTATTTTGTCCTTTTTCGTGTATTGCCTTGGCGACGATTTCTTTTCCTGCACCGGTCTCTCCGGTAATCATTGCCGACCTGCTATGGGTGGCCATTTCCACCAATTTCACAACCTGTCTCATCGCCGGATCAGGGCAACCGACAAGAAGCTGAAAAGCGGAAAGGCTCATCTCTTGATCCAGACCTGTAGTAAAGTCCATATAGTTTCCTTTCTTTGTTTAAGTTGAAGTTGTCAGAATAGTATGAAAAGTTTTTAAACAGCTAATCCTATTATAGAGTATAGGCAATGGTTGAAATAGTCAATAAAATAGTTTGGTGTAATAGTTGGGGTGATTTATTGTGTGACGAATGTAACACGTGAGAAAAATATGGTTTTGTGGTAATGTATTAATAGAGTTTTGTAATTCGTGGTAAATTACTACGAATCAGTTCACTAACAATAAAAAAGAGAGATTACTATGAAAGAAATAGAAATGCAGTGTGGCCTCTTGGCTTGGCTCGTTTGCGCAACAATGTGCACGGCTCAATCTCAGATGGATCCTCTTCCTGGCACTACCAGATTGGACGATAGCGGTTATAGCATAGGAGAGCTTGATTATCCCGGCGAAGGGTGGGATATAGGGGCATTCCAGTATTTCCCCGGAAAAAATATTGGAGTTCCTCTATTATTCGCCCCGAACACGACTAACACGGAAAATATCGTCTACACAAACAATGCTGTAGGCGATCAGGCGACAATACAAACTGGATTGATCGCACTTGGTGGTTTTGTTTTGACATCGCCGCTCGCGGACACTTTCTCCTGCGGGTTGCATGACATAACATATAGCAACAGCTTCGGCGGGATAAATTATGCAAAGTTTTTCTTTGGAAGGAGCACGACAAACACGCCATATAACGTCCTCTTCGGATTTTATTTTAGCGGGTATGTTTCTTCTTCCACCCAACTAATTCAAATCGCTGACAATGTACTTACACCAGGTTTGTACGGTAATGAATATATCAGAATCGTTACTGATTTGGGTCATGGGATTGGCGCAATCACGAATGTTTTCACGGCGGATGAACGCACCAGTTTACAGGCGGCTTGGAGTTCTCAAATCCTGGGTCGAGTGATGACAACGAGTACCAATTCATACAAAAAGTTGAAAATCACCTTCAACAACCAGCAGGCGTTCTACGCTTCCATATTTACCAATTCTCCCGATTCTGTGGCAAATCTCATGGCTCTCAATGGTTCTACCGGAGATGTAGCTACGGTCAATGGGCAGATAGGTAACATCCTAGCAGGAGGAAGTTACTGGGCGGACGCGAACCAGTTGCAAGTATCGTATATGCTCTCAATGTATGGGAACGGAGCTCATGTTTCTGATGGTCAGGCTTTGTACATCTCAACGCTTCAAGCTCTTCAACCTGTTCTCAAGAAACGTGCGCCGCCAGGATCTCTGCGTATCGTCAATATAAAAGCGGGAATGTAGCGTAGTGTTCCTTTCAAAGACCGTGAAAACTTTTGCTTTCATGGTCTCTTTTTTTATTAGAAAACACTTGATCCTAGGCGAATGATATCGCGGAAGAATCAAGTGTTGTGAGATTGGGTTAAGACGATTTTTCAATACGACCTCACCCTAAAGAACTGCATTGGATAATTTGTCGTTGAGATCGGTATGATTGTAGAAGTCATCCACGAATTCCACGACATACTTCCGATAGGCGTCCATGAAATAAAATCCATGGTGCTTTCGACAACTGTGTCGGCACCAGCTGAACCGCTGACAAACAGATTGTACGAGTTGAAGCTCGGACCTCCGTATCCGTACCAATACCACGGATCATCTCCATAGTATGGATAAGCAGATGGAGCTGGTATCCAGACCATTGATATGGTAGGCGGCAATATTGGATTACCACCTTGAGTGTAAATGACTGTTTCTCCGTCGCTAAAAGTCAACGACATCCGAGAGCGACCGCCATTGGTCACGAACGAACTGTCCAAGACGATCCCGTTAGTGCCAACGAGTAACAAGGGAGTGTATGAATTGGTGCCGAATTGAACACTAGCACTGGTTACACCGCTTACAGGCAAGGCTACAGGTTGCATTGTTGGCGTGGCATAGAACGAGTTAGCCGTGATATTCGCTGTCGAATCAAGACTCGTATCCATGCTCAATCCGATACATGAGGCTTGTATTCCTTGAGAATTCAAACCTGTATAGGTTGTGTTGACTCGGAAATGCACATCAGATCCGTTCTGGCTACCCAAGAAGATGAATAGCCGCAATCCGTTGACTGCCACATATGACTGAAAGTCAGTGTAAGAGCTGAACGATATGCCATTCGTGAACATGCCACAAGTATTCAAACCTCCTGTGTTATTGGTACTTTGCAGGATTATCGTAACCGAACACGGACTGTTAGCAACGACCCAATCAAGCAAATTATTTCCCATAGGTAGAGATGATGGCGCCATATCGCTTCCCCGAAGAGGAGAAACGATGAAGCAAAAGC
Organism: Candidatus Parcubacteria bacterium; assembly: GCA_963766795.1. GTDB lineage: Bacteria > Patescibacteriota > Minisyncoccia > Phycocordibacterales > PALSA-1337 > C7867-002. Next base: position 10,693 of record CAVYBN010000005.1, read on the forward strand.
CGGCTACTGCCAACCAGAATTTATTTCTCATATTTTTCCTCTTGTTGAAGTTAAGTGTTTATGTCAATGAAAGCTAATCTGGTCAAAGTATACTATATCTTTGTATAATATGCTTTGAGGCGGATGTTGATATCTTTTATGAAAATTTTTAGAGTGTATGGTATCATGATAATCAGATTAGATGGTTGCGCCCCGCGCAACGAACAAAAAATAAACAATTTGACATATTGGAGGTTCTATGAAAATAAAAATGTATGCCACTTTTGGCTGGCTATTCGTCCCCTTGATAACAATGGCGGGGCCGTCTCGCGTCATGGATCTATCAGCTAGCTCGACGAATGGCGGTACTGTCCTCGCATGGACGGCACCAACGCCTTCGGGAGTAACTACACTATCAAGTATTGATGTGAGATATGATACATCACCCTATCAATACTTTGAATTGGTCAAGCAAAACCCGAGTTGTTTGGCTCACTGATCCTGGCACACCAGGAACGGTACAGATGGCTGTAGTAACTAGTCTCACGCCGAATACGACATATTATTTTGCCATCAAGGTTCAAGATTCCGCGGGATCTTGGTCAACTATGTCCAATCTCGCCATGGTCTCGACGGGAGGTTCTACATACACCGTTACATTAGCATGGGATCCATCTCCTGACGCTACCATGACAAATTACAACATATATGTCGGTACTGCATCAGGCACATACGACGTGAGCACGAATCTCGTTGGCAATGTTACTTTAGGCACAGTCACAGGACTTGCATGGGGTACCATTTATTATTATGCGGTCATCGCATCTGATGCTAATGGGATACAGGGTTACTTCTTAACGAAGTGGTATGCCATCAACCGTAAGGTGTCAACCTATTCACGCTCAACTTTACCTGTGACAAATTCACATGTAGCGTTGAGCCTTTTTTTAATCTCGGGTATGCTACAATGTTACTAAATTATTATGGGTTATATTATCGGATCAAACTGTATTAAAAAATTATTGATCTTATCGGTAACGGCGATTGTTATTTTGCTCGGCTCTGGCAATAGCGCCCACGCTGCTACCAATCAATGGAACACCATAACTCCTTCTGGAACTTCAGGATATACTTTCAATACAAGCGCAGCGATTGGTAATTATGTATATCTGGGCACTAATCATGGCGTATACAAAAGCTCAAATGGCGGAACAACTTTTCCAGATACGGGTTTGGCAACGCATAATGTTACATCTATCGCTATCGGATGGATATATAATACTGGCACGAATATTTATGAAGTAAATTCATCCTCTTATGTTTTCGCCGGTACTTCCGACGCAGGCGTCTTCGTAAGTACGATCGGCGACACATCATGGACAGCCACAAGCACTGGGCTAACCGATCTCGATGTATTGGATCTGAAGATTGATCAGTCTCAAGTCACGCAACAAGGAAGCTTTACAAACCTTTATGCGGCGACGCCAAGCGGCGTGTTTATAAGCACGACAACGGGATCGCGTTGGCAACTAGACAATTCCGGTCTTTCGGGTCAGCCAAAAAAGTTAGTTACAGCTTTTACTAATGGCAAGATTTACGCTCTGACTGACGGTAATAAGGTATATTCCAGTGACCTGTATTCAATCTCGACTGTCCCGGAAAGCTGGTCGCCGATTTTCGATGCTAATGGAACGACTACCAGCGATATTCAAATATCAAATGTCCTTGGCAACACCGATTGGCTTGCCACAGACAAGGGTATCTATAAGAGCGATGATGCTGATGCAAACTGGGCATCCACTAGTATTGGTTTACCGGCAAGCGCCGTGAAGAGCATTGCAACCGACTATCTGGATCAAAATATCGCCTATGCCGCCATACCCGGAAGCGGCGTGTATCGCACCACGAATGAAGCCATAGCCAATGCTGATCCTCAAATACCGGAATGGTTACCGATAAATATAGGTCTATCTGATCTGAACATCAAGGAAGTAAAAACTGATCCATCTTCTTTGTCGGTCGCCTATGCAGTAGGCGCAAATGGACTCTATAAGATGATATATGATGACAGTACATGCGGCGGAGATATAAACACCTGCATCGAAAATATTGATCTGACGCCGCCGTCAACTGTTACCGATCTTGCGAGGTAGTCCGATAGACAGCACTTCAGTGCTTCTAACATGGACCGCTCCCGGAAATGATGGGGTATATGGAACTTCCACTTCCTACGATATCAGATATTCCACTTCTCCTATCAATGATTCAAACTGGTCAAGCGCCACCGCAGTAGTCCCTCAACCTACGCCAAAAGTCTCCGGGACTGCGGAGACATACAATGTTTATAATCTCAATACTGGAACATTGTATTACTTTGCTTTGAAATCCGGAGATGGACCTTATGGAGGTCCAATTGTGAATCCGTCGACGCTTTCCAATGATGTTTCAGTCACACTTACAGCTTCCGCCGCCACCTACACTTTCACCGGGCCGTCAAGCGGCAATGTGGGCAGTGCTTCATCAAACTTCACAGTAACGCCGAATGCCGCATATACAGGAACAATTACCTTAACTCCAAGCGGAGCAGGAGGTAGTAACGGTCTTTCAGCAACTACTCTCATTTTCTCGAACTCAAGCACCGCTCAGACTTTTACCATCACTCCAACCGTGTCTGGATCGATCACCTTGACGCCGACTAACAACCAATCGCTCTCCAATCCTGCCAATCTCTCGTATACGGCAAATGCGGTGGTGCCGGGTGCTCCGACTATCGGTACCGCTACGGCTGGTAATGCACAGGCGACCGTCTCTTTCACCGCCCCAGCTTCAAACGGAGGTTCAACTATCACAAGCTACACCGTCACTTCAAATTCAGGCAGTCATACCGGAACAGGCAGTGCTTCACCGATCACTGTTACGGGTTTAACCAACGGTACTGCCTACACATTTACAGTGACTGCCACCAACAGCGTAGGTACTGGAAGCGCGTCGAGTGCTTCTAACTCAGTCACCCCTACAGCTCCGTCAACTGGTGGTGGTGGCGGCGGTGGAGGTGGTGGTGGTGGTGGTGGTGGTGGTGGAAGCTCAGTATCCTCATATGTCTTGAATATATTGAGAAGCGGAACCGGCATAGGGACAATTACGTCCATTCCTGTAGGGATAAACTGTGGATACACTTGTTCCTATTCCTTCACCGCCAATGCAAATGTGGTTTTGACTGCTATACCACAAACTGGATCGTATTTGACCTCATGGAGTGGATGCTCGTCTCTTTCCGGATCTACTTGCAATATCACGTTATCCACCAACATATCAGTAAACGCAGATTTTTCTCTCGGTACTTCCACAGTTGCACCGGTTAATATCCAACTAACGCCAGTCGTATGTCCCATTGGACTGATATGCACTCCAAATTCATCTTCGGTACCGGCAGTCAGTGCAACATATCCACCCATACCATTCGAATATGCCAGTCTTACCGTAGGATCTACCGGTCAGCTAGTGCTTGAACTGCAGAAATTCTTGAATAATCATGGTATACGGGTTGCCGTATCCGGTCCCGGCTCTCCGGGTAATGAGTCAAACTATTATGGTAATTTGACGGCGGCGGCGGTGAAAAAATACATAGCGGCAGTAGTGGCATCACAACAATCGTCGGCAACAATATCAGGAGGAAATGTCAGTAGTGCGGTTGGCATGGCGACTTCGTCATACCCATATTACACTTCAATATTTGTAATTGGAACGAGGGGTGCCGATATCACAGCTCTACAAACATATCTTTCTGGACAAGGATATATGTCCAGTCAATATATCACTGGCTACTATGGCCCAATTACCGCCGCAGCGCTTACGAAATACAAGAATAGTATTGCAACAAAACTTTCAACAGTCATATCATGTCCGACCGGAATGATATGCACCTCTACATTACCAGTTAGCTTAACAACTCCAAGTAACACCACTGTGCCGTTGACACTACCATTGTTTACTCGCCAGTTGACGATTGGTTCGCGAGGACAAGATGTTCTCAATCTGCAAAAATTCTTGAACAGCAAAGGCTTTATTATCGCTTCATCCGGACCAGGATCTCCTGGCAATGAGTCAGATTACTTTGGACCAGCCACGAAGTTGGCGCTTATCCGTTTTCAGAACAGTTACGCATCTCAAATTCTCAAACCAGCAGGTCTTTCACAAGGGACGGGATTTTTCGGCCAGAGCACGATCAAAGTTATAAATTCGTTACTCAATAAATAGATGGGCTGCTTTCAAGTTGAACTTGTGATTTACATTATAAAATATTCATGTTTTGATTAGTTATCCACAGTTGTGCGACAATGTGACTTGCAAGTTTCTATTTTGACTCACGCCGCGGCCAGGTTCTGATCTCTTCCCGCATTTATTCGAGAGCGGCCAGATTCTGATCCCTATGGCGATTTATCCGGATCGGATACACAGCGTCTCACGATATCGTCCAATAATCGCCAATTACCGTTAATCGAGCTCACAATATTCGACATTCGAGCGCTTGAGCGTGCCTATATGTTAGTTGTCTGTGGGCAGACACAATAGCCTCTCTTTAATAACCATGTTTAGAGCCGTATTTATCCGTATTCATCAAACCCCTATTCCAGAATCAGATCCCTTCATAGGCGTAGTGGTAGGCACTGACTGGTCTTGTCCAGAATCTCGCGGATCGTCAACGCAGTTTTTAGCGTCAAAGTTGTCCCAGAAGGCATTGTTCATATCTACTTCAAACTCACCACCATTGCTCAAATTCACCGCCTCATTATAGGCGTCAATTGCGCCTTGGCAGATACCTAGGCCATATAGTGCCACTCCCTCTATTACGAACGCCTGGCTGTCATCTGGCTCCAATTTAATGGCCTCCTGACTGTCGTCAAGCACATGGACATAATCATCTTGGGTAATGTCTCCATCCGGATTGAGATAATCAACTGCCCGATAATCGTAAACGCGATAAGTAAAATCGCCTGTTTTTATTGCATTGGTGGCGTCAATCAGAGCCAGCTTGTATTTCTTTTGCTCATTGTACGCGTGAGCCCTAAACTCATAAGCATAGCCGTATGATCCTTTCGACAAAGAGAGATTGAGCAATCGCATCTCTTCCTTGCTATTCCCGGCACTGTTGGCAATAACCGATTTACTCGTATAAGCCTCCGGACGGTCCGGATTAAGCGCAATAGCGGCATCCAATGACTTTGCGGCGTCAGACATGTCACCGTTGCCCAGATATCCGTTTCCTTGATCAATAAGGTCGACATAGGGATCATCTTCAACTACTACTGGAGCCGGTGATGATGTTATCTCCCCCCAGGAACCGAAATTGAACTGGTCGCGGTTGATGTATATGGACAATCCCTCTGCAAGCAATATCGCGGCGATCACGTAGAGAAAATATTTATACTTTCGGGACATTTCTTTGATTATTCTCCGTCTTTCATAGTCAGAGCTTTATACCAACAGAAAAGGGAGGCGACATAAAAAATCCATTCAATTCCATCTCCACCGCCAACTCTATCTCTAACCGCAATCCCCCCTAAGGCCAATATTATACCAAGAATAAATAACGCTGTTCGTGACATATGCTTCATTTAAAAACCAAACCATCCCCTCACTCTTTCCCAGAAGCCTTTTTGTGGCAGTGTGTTCGTACTGGTAGATACCTGCATATTCACATGAACAGGCACAGAAAGTACGCTCTGGCTACTAGTGGCGGAGCTACTGGCTGTTTCATTTTCGTTGCGATAGACGCTATTGGTTAACAGACTAGGATAGATCCACCCCTCTTTTCCATCCGGCGTAGTGCCTCCATACCAACCGAAGACATCGTTATATCTCTGTGTGACTGCGAAAGTCGTGCCTTGTGGATAATTTCCAAGCGGTTTACAGGTCTCATTTGGGCAGCTTCTTAGATTTGCCGATGATATAAGTGTCATGTCTTTTTCCGTGATTGGCACGGCACGATTGGCGTGATATGTGAAAGTTACTGTCGTGTCTTGATTAAGATTTTCTGGAACAACAGGGGCAACTGGCGTGATAGGTTGATCATTCGTCGATTGCAATGCCTGCGGGGTTACTACGCATGAGGTCCCGGCAGCATTCCATTGGTAACCAGACTTACAATCGCAGACATACCCACCTTTGTCGTTTCTGGTACCATTCCAGTTGCTATTTGCACCGAAGTTGTCCTGGCATATCTGATCAGCGTTTTTCGCGGGGGCTACTGTCGGAATGGGAGCGCTACTAGAAAACATCGCCTTCTTCTCAAGACAAGACTGAATTAGCTTTGTGCATTGTCCTGCCGTAAATGGATCAATCATATTACCAGTGCAATACGATTGATTTTCAGAGTAGCAAGCATAATACTTACTAACGCCGTATTGAGCTTTAAGTTCTGAATTAAGCAGTGTATTCTGCTGGAGACTCTGTTGTTGCTGTAGCGCTTGATTTTGGATATCTTGCATCTGTTGTTGATATCTCAACTCGCTATCCCTCTGGTTCTGTTCATCCATTTGTAGAGGGTCCGGCAGACCAGGAACGATCTGTACTTGCAAAGGATTCATAAGAGAACCCGGATATGTCATGGCGTTTGCCCGCGCGAGAGTTGGCGGAACTAGCAATATGATGCCGATTAGCAAAACAGATTTATATTGGATTATTTTATTCATTTTGTTTATTTCCATACGGAAAGGGTCTTTTTAAGATAATATTAGAAAATAATGCAAATGATTTTGTCGATATATCCTTTCTTAAAATCTCCTTGTAGCTTGTCTGCGGATTGATCAAATAGGCATTCCAAAGACCGCCGCTGCCTTTTTCACCGAGAATCCAGAAGCTTGTGTTTGGCACTTTTATTTTTACTATGTTTTCGTCGTTCATATTCGTTTGTGCTAAGCAAAAAGCCTCCGGAACGAGGCCTATTTTCTTCATTGAAAACACTGAGCCCCATGCCAGCGGAGCCTTGCGACTCCTACACCAGTTTCCCGGTGTAACCCAACGAAGAGTGCTGAACATGGGGTTCAGTGTCTTCGTTGGGATTTTTCACCATGCCCTGTAAAGGGTTTAGGCTACTTCTAACTATTGAATTGTCATCAAACTATACACCTACTGGCTTTGTAAGGAAAGTGCACAAAAGTTGAAATTTTTTCTGCGAAATTTTGGCAGGATCTGATTTTGTATAACAAATTCATTCCAGACAGCCCCCATACCCATATATCATCATTCACTTCGACGGCAGAAGTCAAAAACTGTATTTGGAGTCCCGGAAGCGTATGGATGTTTATCCCTCTAGGCCCCGCCGGTATGGGTCCTAGAGAATAGGACTGCCCCCCGTCATCACAATCAAAACTATGTGTTGGAAGCATTTATCGCTTCAGGCGCGCAAGGTCGGGCGTACTTTAATTTATTCACTAACATCTAACATGATCAAGGTTAAAGAGATCATAAAGAGCCCGTGGCGCGGATCAGAGAAGACATACGAAATGGTCCAAGAACAATTGAGAGAAAAGTATGGCAATGATGTCGCCGATGACTTCGACGCTACAAAAGACGCGATGCCATTCGTGTCCTGGCTGTCCTATGGTTTCCGCGTACGCAAGGGGGAAAAAGCGCTACGCAGTGTCACATTCGTCGAGGTCAAGAACGCCGCTGGTGAAGTCGAGAAGAAGATAAAGCGTAATGTCTTCTTGTTTCATCGAAAACAAGTCGAGCCGGTGGAGAAAGTCACATGACTCCATTGACGAGAAGAATGTTGGTCGTACGTACTCCAGGTACAGACAACAAGCCCATGATCCGCATCGCGAATAGGTTTCTATCGGATGCCGGATTCACGATAGGAAGCACTGTCGAAGTGCTTTACAGACGAGGTGTGATTATCATTAAGAAGTTAAACAAATAGTATGAATCCAACAACATATAGAAAGCCGGTCCTATCGCCAATGAGTCAGTATCAGACGATGCAGAACAAGGCATTCGATGTCCAGGACGCGCGGCACCCGGTCAGGAACGAGGTGTCTAAAAGTATAGGCGAATATCAATTCACGGCCGTATTCGAGGAGGACATACAGACCATAGCCCTCTTCAAGCATGTCCCCGGCCTAATAGCCTTCATCTGCACCCTCAAGAGAGGTACGGAGGTTGTAGGCCAAGGAAGAGGCACGGCCGTGCTTAGCAAAGTCAACCGCTATGTCGACCGTACATGCCGGATTGCGTTCAATTCCGCCTTAATTGACGCCGTCGTAAGGTCTACCAAGGCACTGGATGTCCTGAATGTAGACATAACGGACAACAAAGGTCCCGCGATCGTCGCCGGTGACCAGCGCCATGTTAAAGACGGCTATACCGGTTTAGAGTTGCCGGAGTCTTTCAGCGAGAAGCCGGTCAGTAAGAGCCAGGGCATAACGGCAAAACAGAGGGACTTCTTGAGAAAGTTGGTAACCGCCAACGTAAAGAACGAATTGGAACGCGATCGTTGGGAGTCGGAAATTGACAACCTAACAAGCGCTCAGGCGAGTCAGGCCATTAAGCAGTTCGTGAAGTGATTACTTATTATTTATCCAACTAACATAAAAATACCATGTCACTAGAACAAAAAGATATCGAATTATTAGAGCGTGTGATTTACAAGAATTCAGATGATGTCGCCGTTTCAATCGCCAGATCTTTCGAGAGATTGGAAGAAAGGATCGACGCCGCGGAGTCCAGAATTTACAGCCGATTAGCGGACTGCGAGGACAAGATGGAGTCGGTCCGGCAGGATGTCGTCGACGAATTGGGCGATATCAAAGGCGAGATACGCGAAGCTTTCGCGCGATGAGAATGACGAGGAGACAAAATCCATTCACAGCCCCATGCGAAATGTCGGCGCATTAGCGGCAGGAGCAAGGGTCTAATTATCAGAAATAACAGACGAAAAATGATAACCAAAATCAAGACTGGGTGCTTCGACGGTTCGGGGAGGAATCGTCCATATCCGGATTATTCGGGCTGCATGGAAAGGCCAATGACAAATCAGCAGAAGAAGACCTTAGAAAAGCTGATATATTCGCGCATTTCCAATCCCGACGAAGTGTCGAGACGGCTTATCGAGATCGAAGATTTTAATTTCAACGATGCCAGTGAAGCTATAACTGACTTCCTACTAGCACCGTGGAAGTAACAATTAAATAGGTCGACATTAAGAGGCGAGGCTTTACGGCTTCGCCTTTTTTTGTGCTAGTTAGGATACTAGAGTTATCTTTTGGATAAATAAAATATTGCTTTCATCTCCTCTTTTCGACAAGCCAATGTCTTTCTAATCGTCCGACTTCCAAGCCTCATAAGCCTCATACGGATCTTTGTAATCGTTATCTTTCATAAACTCTTGAAGCTCCCCGGCTTCTGCCAGATCCAAATCATTATCTTTTGCTATTTCAAATATCCCCTCATTAAAATACCTGTACTTAAAACGCTTTTCGTCAAAGTTGTGCTCTTTCTGAATTTTGTATAATTCCCAAGCAAAATCAAACGGAAGAAATTCGATGATATCACCATTTGCATACTTAGGACTGTAATAATCAACAATTTCATAAAACTTCCTCTGCTCATCCTCGGTGAATTTTATGCCCTTAGACTTGCATAGATTATCGAGATTGTCGTCAAGGATCTTGCCCTGAAATCTTACCTCTGATTGCCTCCTCTGAATTTCGTAGATGTCTCTTTTCATATCCGGAATCAAATCGGAGATAGTTATTTTTTTGTTATTTCGTTTTTTCATGGTATTTTATTTTTATGCCATTTTAGTCTCTCGAATGATCCATTATCTAATGCTCTTTGACCAGTTATAGGATTTTGGAGGGGTCCATGGCTTCATATAATCACCTTGTAAAGATATTTCAAAATCATATACATATTTAGGGTATCGTCTTTACAATATTCCAATAAATCTTTGATGATCTTATCCTTTTTGTCTTTATTCTTGTCGTATAAGAATGTCTCCATCCATATTCGTTGCGCTTGACTTCCGTTGGATATTTCAAGACCCGCATAACCTCGTCCAGGAACTAAAACAGGCTGGACAGCTTTGATGGAAGCGCTACCAAAGAAGTCCTTATCGACAAACCATTCTTCGGAAAACGGGATCTTTAAGTCCATCATCCTGTCATTCAGATTGAGTAAGAAAGATTCGTATTTAGGGAACATGGCTGCCATTTCCATATTCCGGGTCTTTTCGAAACTTTCGTGCCAAACAAGAATGGTCCCATCGCTTCCGATATCATTCATTAATTGGCGAAGGAGCGGTTCGCAGGGGTTGGTATTCGTAACATGTAAATATTCTCGGAATTGATGCCTAAACCATTCAAATATTTAAGGGATGTTTCGTGATCTGTGCCCGTAGATGTTCAATGCTAGCACTAAGATAGATTGTCGTGGACTTTATATCGCTGTGCCCCATCATTTTTGATAGGCTGAATATGTCGCACCCTCCTTCAAGCATCAGGGTAGCGAAGGTATGTCGCAGTTTGTGAATCGTAAAATTGATCTTCGAGGCTTTACGTATCTTGTCAGTCAACCGCTTCAATCCCGTGTCTTTAAAACCCGCATCCTGATAAAGAGCGACAAAGAACTCTGGACATACCTTACCCTTACGTTTCCGCTCGTCTGCGTAGCGTTTTAGGCTCTGAGCGAGGGTATAGCTCATTGGCACGATCCTATCTTTGCTTCCTTTTCCTTGACGGACGAAAATGCTTAGATTCTCGATATCCACGTCGGTATATTTCAGATTAAGCAGCTCCATCTTCCGGAGACCGGCGAAAATGAACGTGGAATAGATGGCATGATTCCTATACCGCAAGAATTTGTCTTCATAAGGATAGTTATAGACGACTTCAAGCAATCTTAAAGCCTCCTGTTTGGTCAATCGTGAAGGTAATCTTTTCTCCAACCTGGGTATCTCGATGTCTTCGGTAGGGTTAGCCGACATATATTTGTTTTCAATGCACCAGCGGAAAAAGACCCCCAATGTCTTATGAAAAACAATGAAGGTGTTCGGCTTCCATGCTCTTTCGGTCCTGCCATTGTAAAAAAGCGCGCGAACGTTGTCTTCGGTCACCTCTCCGATCTTAGTGAGGTTATTGAACTTGCAGTAAAAATTGATGATGTTCTTGTAGCGCCTGAGCGTCTCTTTGGAGTAGCCCCGGATATAGATCGAGTAATCGTAGAACTTCCGCGCCAAAATTTGTATGTCCATGCATTTGTAATCAAGGCAGTCGCGCTCAAAAAATCCATCGGTTTGATCCGCTGACTGGTCATAAAACGGCATGAATTTTAGGAGAGGAGGACCCGTTTACCACGACCTGTTTACCGGCGGAGTAGGTCCCAAGAGCCCTTTTCGCGTTTCGCGCATATTCAAAAAACATTTATTCTAAGCGCTATTAGTGTCGGGCTGCCGGGAATCGAACCCGGACCGCATCCACCCCATGGATGTATACTACCACTATACTACAGCCCGGACTTGGATAGCTTACTTCATTTTTGAATATTCCTCAAATTATGTTAGATTGATATGCGTCCGAGCGTGAACAAAAAACGGGCCTATAGTAAAATGGTATTACGCGTCCATGGCATGGACGAAGCCCGGGTCCGATTCCCGGTAGGTCCACTCGATTCTTTCACGAATCGAAATCGGGGCGTAGTATAGTGGTAGTATACACGCTTCGGGTGCGTGAGGTCCGAGTTCGATTCTCGGCGCCCCGACAAGAAAGTAATCAGTAGACAGTAGTCAGCAAACAGTCGCTCTTGACTGATTACTGCTTGCTGGCTACTGGTTACTGTGAGGGCCTATAGTCTCCGCCATCCGGCGGATCGCTCCTGTAGGCCCAGCGCTCGGACACTTAACGAGCGTAGGAACGCTCGTTCATTGTCCTCGCTTGGGCCTATAGTAAAGTGGTATTACGCGGCATTCGCATTGCCGAGGCGGGAGTCCGATTCTCCCTAGGTCCACAAAAAACCGCCCTGCGGCGATTTCTTGATCGAACGGATAGATGTTCCCTACTTCGAGACCGGGCAACCGCAGGTGCAAGTGCCATCGGCATTCTTATGCTCGTGCGTGCATGCGGAACAGATTTTCGTATCGGCCATATTGGTAATGTGAGATTACGACTGATAAAAGTCGACCGGGCAACCAGTATAGCATGTTATATTGAAGAGCGGCACAAAGTCGTGTATCCTCATATAAGATCGTTCACTGTCCTCGCTTGGGCCCGTAGCTCATCTGGCTAGAGCGCCGCTTTTGCAAAGCGGAGGTAAGCGGTTCAAGTCCGCTCGGGTCCACCAAATTATCACGTTAGAATCTACCAATTCTTTTAACTTTACTTCCTCGTACAAATACTACTTGATTGTCTGTAATCTCCATGATCGGATATGTGACCTTCTTCCTGAATTCGACCACTTCATCTTTCTGAATAACTTTGTAATGCGGAAATACCGCTACATCAGTGAATCCGAACCCCGAAAGATCCTTGAGGTTTACGTCATTTGTGTCACCTTCAGAGCCCCAGCCGGCGATCTCAATAGTCTTACCCGCAATGATACTTCCGGCTGAGACTCCAATGTACAGAACACCATTATTCACAGCTTCGATAATAAATTTATCTAACCCAGTCTCCTTCATTTTTTGCATGATAGCAAACGTATTGCCTCCGCAGACATATATCACATCAGGCGGTTCTGGTTTTATTGGCTTGTGTAGATTAATAACCCTAATATCTTTAAAACCGAGATCCTCAAGCTCTTTCTTCGAAGCCGCTACGTATGACTCTTCTGTCTTGCTTTGCGTGTAGCTCACCATGAGAACTTTGCACCATTCGGCTTGTTTAGGTATCTCTTTCATTAGAACTTCTGCTGTTTCTGGATTGATAAATCCAGCTGAAGTGAGGAGCATCTTCTTCACAGTGAACCTACGAAGATCACTTTCGACAAGGGCTCTTAATGCATCCGTCTTCTTGATCAACGAAAGCAGAGGCTTGACGGAATTTTGCTCGTCATCAGGATCAGGAATGGAAAATCCGACATATTCGACTTTTTTCTTTGCCCGATGACGGACCCAGTCGATAGCCGGTATCAGATCGGCGTCAGAGCTGACAACAATGGCTGTGTCGTAACGATTGTCCATCGCTGCGGTTATCAGATCTGTCGCCAATTTCACGTCTATGCCCTTCTCGCGGAATCTTTGAAACTGGATCCTCCGTATTCCAGCCTTAAGAAGTCTTTTGAAATCCTTGACCCTGCCGTCAATAACAAGCTCCTCGATCCGGCTCTTCAGCGTGCTCGTCTTCATCTCCCAATGATCTGACTTCAGATGCGAGAACAACGCTCGTTGACGAGCCATGGCGAAGGTGCTTCTTGGATCATCCGCCCGCTCAGAGATCGTGCCGACATACAAGCGCTTGCCCATATCGGAAATAATGCGTCCATTCGCAAGAAATAGCGCGAGAGCATCGAAATCAAATTGGCCATCTTGCAATCCGAGCTTTTTGAGCGTCAGGTGATAGAAGTTGCCTCCGTCTATGAATATTTGGACTCGTTCTGCCATGGGACCCATTATACTCCTATACTCCATAACGAAAAACCCGCACAATGCCGTACGGCAGGCGCGGGTGACTTTCTTACTAGCTAGTATACCCAAAGACGCTAGATTGTCAACTTGCTTACGGGGATAACTCGGACGAGAAGCTACGTATATTCATGATGATCCGGTTCCAATTCCATCTAACGAGGTCCACACCAGCGCCATGAGTTGCTTTACATTGTCCTAGCTCGTATGCTGTCCTCTGCACGCATTCATAAAAGCAACAATGCGCTCGTCGACAATAATGTGATTCCGTTCAAGCGGCTTCTTAAGCACTAAGCCTTCAAGGTCTTTGCACCTGCTTAGAGCCACATAGGCTTGTCCGTGAGTGAAGGTGCCTCGTCCGAAATCAACGATAACATGGCTGTAAGTCTGCCCTTGACCTTTGTGAATAGTGAGCGCCCAAGCCAAGCGCACCGGAAACTGGGTAAAGGTGCCGATGGTCTCTGACTCGATCCGCTTGTTTGACTTGTTGTAATAGAATCGGAGCATTTCCCATTTATGCGGGACAATATTGCATATGGCACCGCCGTCCTCGAGCTTAACCGTTATCTCGTTATTCTCGTCATTGACCTCGACGACTTCGGCCAAGTCGCCATTCATCCATCTGTCCTCGTTCGTGAGCATCATTACACGGGCTCCTTTTTTGAGCTTGAGTTCGAGGTTGGTCGGCAGGTTCTTTCTGAATTTGCCCGTAATGAAGCCAGTGAATATACAGGTCTTTCCTTTCAGTTCAGCTAGCTTCGCTTCATTGAACGAATCCGCCATAGCATTGGTCGTAACTAGCCTGACATGGAGGTTATGTTCGTCCGACAGCTCCGGGCAGTGCCGAGCATTGATAAACTTTAGGTGGTCGCTCGTCATTTTTCCTAAGCGCACGGCATTCAGGATTTCAATCAAGTTGCGGTCGGTCTGGCGGTATATCTTTGAGAGCTCGACGAATTGAAAGCGGATCGCGGTAAAGGCCTTTGAATCGAAGAAATACGGACTCTTGTAATAGGTCCTGAAAAGCTCCTCGTCTTCGCCGCTCACTACGGGCGGCAATTGATACAAGTCTCCAACGAATATCATCTGCACGCCGCCAAAAGGTTTTCTCTTGTCCGTGCCATTTAGCCGCATGAATCTATCAACGCAGTCCAAGAGGTCGGCTCGTACCATTGAGACCTCGTCAATGACGATGGCGTCGAGCTTCTTGTATATGTCCGTATCCTCGTCGCCGTCATGATGAAGCTGTCGCACCTTGTCTGGCGTGATGTCTATGCCGAATTTGAAGAACGAGTGCATGGTCTGGCCTTTGACATTGACGGCGGCCACGCCAGTCGGAGCTAGGATGACGATGTTCTTTTTCGCAGTCTCGCGGAAATGATGGAGCAAGGTCGATTTGCCCGTGCCAGCACGGCCAGTTACGAAGACATTACCGCTCGTGTCGTTCATCAGGCGTAGCGCCTGCCTGAAGTCGTCGTTTATCTCTATGTCCACAGCTTTATTCATGGCGTTAAGCTTAACAGCTATGAATGTATATCGCCACCTTACCTCTAAAGCCGCGCTAACAACGCGTCTGTGCGCTGTCCTACACCACTTCCTTTCTTTATGATTCTTTAGAAAAAAGGCGGGGACGGCGTAGGCAAATCCACTCTGTGCCCTAAGCTCGCTCAATTGATTGGAGGAGTCGCTTGCAAGACTCCGCCCAGCCATTACAAGAACTCGAGGTACAGAATCGATCGTGACGCTTCTCCCATCGAGAAATATCGATACTACAAGGCCGGAACCATGGAGGCATCCTCACACATCAGTCGTCTCATCCAAGGGGGAGCTCATGTGGTCGTGGATAGATACTGGCTTACAACGATGATCTATCATGAGATTATCGGCGTACCGGTCAAACGGTCTGACTTCGACGGCATCCTGGAGCCAGATCTCACGATTCTGCTCTCACTTGATGCCGAAACGCAGACTGCGCGTATGCAAAAACGAGGACTGACCATACGCGATATCCAGATGGTCGGCAAGCATGAGTCTATTGCAGTGGCTTATTACCGGCATATCCTATCGCATAAGATCCCCTTCGTGGCGCTAGACGGCACTGCCTTAGGACCCGACGATCTTGCGAGAGTCTGCGCCGATATCGTTCGATCACGGCTAGGGTGTCCAGTAGATCGATGAGCGGCTCCGTACACACGGGGCCGCTTTTTAAAATAGTGTACTAGTGGTATCATTCTGCATCATGGAAAAAAAACACGAAGTTGAGTTCCGCGCTCTCATTCCTCAAGAGATATTCAACGCCCTGCTGGCAAAAGGCAGATCATCGGTGTCCAACGGCTTCGCCGGACCACTGTCGCTAATTGATGCTTATTTTTGTCTGAAATCTGTTGCATCCTTCAAAGAGATAGAGATGGATGATGTCGGCTCCTACAGTTTGCGGCTTCGTAGCGAAACGAATGGATCAAAGGAGACCGCGAGCATGAACACTAAGGTCATACAGTTGGAGGGAGATCACAATGCGTGGCTGGAGCACGAAACCGGAATATCTTCATTCATAGAAACAGAGCACATACTCAATGACATCGGATTCAAAAAATATTTCGAACTAAGAAAAAAACGGTACTCATTCGAAGATGAAAGTGTCCACGTCTGTCTTGAAGATATAGAAGACTTTCAGCCAGCCATAGAGGTGGAAATCATCACAACCAAAGCCGGTACGGATAAAGCGAAGAAGACTTTGCTCTCCTATCTGTCGCGCAACGGCATATCAGAAGGCATGATCTTAAAGAAAAGCATCACCAACCTGCTTATGCGCGAACGGGCAAGATTCTAGACTTAAGCGCTAAGTGAGTTTCACCGGCTGGGCGTTCTTCGATTCCTCCCTATAAACTGATACTCCTTTGAGGCCGAAATCCCATGCGGCTTTATATATCATAGCGATATCATCTTTAGAGGTCTCCGAGCTCATATTTATCGTCTTCGAGATGGACTCGTCTACTCCTTTCTGCAAAACAGCAGCCATACGAAGATGGTCTATCGGTTCGATGCTTTTCGCCGTTTGGATATACATCTGCTCCTCTAGCGAAAGACCTGGATGAATCATCAGATATGCGTCTTTCGAAAAGATCGGCTCTACGCCGGTGGACGCGTCGATGATTAGGGCGCTTCTCCCCGTCGGAGGCAGGGAGATCGTGGAGGCATTCCGAAGCATCTTCTCCGACCGGATCCTCTCGGCCAGCTCTATCCAATCTCTTAGGCTCACATACCGCGATTCCAAACTTCCGTAGCGTCTCTCGATGAACGACGGCTCTTCGATATGCCGATTGCCCTGGGGAGCAGACATTGCGCCGAATGAGCCGCGAGTTTTGGCAAGCTCATACGAAGCCTGCTTAGACTCGAAGTTTATGAGAGTGACTATATCTAAAGCAATCTGACGGGCTTCTGGGGAGGAATAAGGCATGCGTAGCCTCACAAGCAGATCAGCCAGACCGCATATCCCGATGCCTATTTTCCGCTTCTGGGACATGACTGTGCGATTGGCAGTCTCCGTATAATTTTGGATCGAGATCTCGAGCGCATTATCGAGGATACGAGTCATAAGGCGCGCAACTCGCCTCAAGGCATCTACTTCTACCGCTCCTCCGGCACTTAGAAATCCAGCGATGTTTATATACCCGAATTGGCATGACTCGCCTGTAGTCAGGCCGACCTCGGCGCATGGCGCAGTCGTAACATAGTGCCCGACGCACGGCGTAGGATTGTCGGCCTCCATCCTATCAATGAAGATCAGGCCGGGATCCGCGCATATGTGAGCAGCTTCAGCGATCGCATCGAAAATTGCGCGCGCGCTCAAGTAAGACCCGTCCGTCAGCCTTATATCACCGCCATCCTCGAGCTTTTCAAAGAAATCTGAGTTGCAATCGACGGATATATTGAATTTCCAAATCTCGCCTCGCTGGTCGGCTTCAACCTTCGCTTTGATGAAATCCATGATTCGCGGGCTATCGACTCGTAATGTCGCCATATTTCCCACAGGGCGGTCCTCTCTACCAGAAACCGAGCTCTCTAAAGCGATATTATTGAGCTGTTCCAAAGTCCTGACGGGTTCATCGAGATCATTCAGGCTGAAACCAGTCCCCATGCCGTCCTCGTGCATATCTGTCACCACTTTTTTAATCCGTTCTAAGCCGTCACGCGCTAGGTCGAGGGGTGGAACGGTACAAGCAGACAAGGGCTTCTTTTCGAACCGACCGGCATTGGTAACAATCGGGGTGCTCATTACGATTAACTTTTCGTCAAGCATATGGCCGAACTCATTAGCTAAGGCCGCTTTCTCTTTCTCGTCCGTTTCGAAACGATCCTCTACGCCTACAAGCGAATCGACAAGCCTTTCCACCATATGCCGCGGCGTCTCATCAGCGCCAAGCATCCTGCCCTTTATCAGAACATCCCAACCTTGCCTAGATGGTTCGAAACACGATTGATAAATAAAGACCTTTCTTCTTATCTCAAACGCCAAGTTCGTATGTCGCACAACATTTAGAGCATAACGGGATAAGGAAGCGAAATGGATGGATATGATCACTTTACGGCGAATTCTGCAAAACGAGTGATTACCCTGCTCCATTCATATAATTCCACCACGATTTGGTCCCAATAGAGTCCGCTCGGGTCCACCACAAATAAAGCCTGTAAAAACGTGATAAACAAAGGCTTTTAATTTTATTTGATTTTGTCTAATGCAAATAAAACCTTATCCGCTATCTGTTTATAACTGACCATTGACGACACCAATGAATATGCTAGTATATCTCTATTAACCTCACTGCCCTCTCGCCTTGCGCGGGACGGCAGTTTTGTTTACAATTGCTCCATGTCAAAAGTTTTTATATTTATAGATGGTAGTAATTTCTATCACAAGCTCAAAGAATTGACGAAAGATGTAGACGAGCCCATAAGCCTACTTGATTTTGATTACACGAAATTCTTTTCTTGGTTGATTAAGCCCGACGAGCTGCAAGAAGCAAGATATTATATTGGCGCTTTGAAAAGAAAGAGAAATGACCCAAAATCCGAAAAAGTTTACGCTGATCAACAGAGACTTGTGGCAAAACTTCAGCAACATAAAGTCATCATTACTTTTGGACAAATGATTCAACATCCGGATAAATCAATCCACGAGAAAGGTGTTGATGTACGATTGGCAGTGGAAATGATCCGTTTCGCTAGGGAGAATAAATATGACACGACTTATTTATTGAGCTCAGATACCGATCTGGTTCCTGCGGTAGAAGAAGTCAAATCATTCAATAAAAAGGTAACTTATATCGGCATTGTGAAAGGACAGTCATTCGGACTGACGAAAGCTTCTGACGATACAAGATTACTACGATTCGAGGATATTGAGCCATTTCTACCAAAGCCGTTGCCTTTGAAGATTAATTACAATGAAGAGGACATATTGGATCATCACGGAGTTGCAGCTATTATAAAAAATCAAAAAGGTGAGATACTAATGCAAGAACATGTTAAATATGGATTCTGGACTATTCCGGTTGGTAAGGTGAAAGACGATCAAAATGTTATAGATGGTCTTAAACAAGAAATACTGGAAGAATGTAATTTACAAATAAAAGAGTGCGAAGAAATCATTGTAAAAGACTATTTTTATGAACGAAATGGAAATAATGTGAAGGTTATCAGTCATCTGTTCGAAATCCTGAAATATTCCGGAAAAATGGAAAATCTGGAACCAATGAAGCATAAACAGCAGGTGTTTCTACCAATAGAACAGATAAAGAAATTGCCATATTTATCTGATTTAACATTGCTATATTTGGAGCAAGTAGGTTTCAAGAGACAAGCTCGCCTTTAAAACGTCGTATTTCCACAACAATCCGGTTCCAATTCCATCTAACGAGGTCCACCATTCATTAATCGTTCGATGCCAACCCTATCACATGCCCCACGAATTCCGGCAGGCTGGAACCGACAGCCCGGAGTGCGGTTGGCATATTTGAATGCTCGGTAAGCCCCGGCAGAGTATTCACTTCGAGGAAATAGATGCCTCGTCTCGGGTGGATGATGAAATCAGAGCGCGAATAGTGTCGTAAACCGAGCGCCTTATGCACGGATTTTGAAAGTCTCTCAATCTCCTGTTTAATCTTTTGGCTGAAATTTCCGGGACATACCAGCTTCGTATCTGCGACATATTTTGCATTGTAATCGTAGAATGCTGACTCTTTCGGTGGAACTATCTCGATCGGCGGCAAGGCGTATAATTCTTCGCCTCTGAATCCTTCTATGACGCCGCAGGTGGCTTCGATGCCGGAAATCAGTTCCTCAATCAAAATCGAATGGCCATGTTTCGCAGCTTCAATTAAAGCATTGACAAGCTCCGGATGATTGCGGACGATTGAAATGCCGACAGATGAACCGCTGCTGGCCGGTTTCACAATAGCCGGCAGCACAAACGACTTGAATAGCACCGAAGCGACAGTCGTCGGATCTTCATCGACATCATTTGATAAGACCTCTTTCCAGTACGGCGACTTGATGTCATGCTGGGCGACGGCTTGCTTTGTCAGGATCTTATTCATGGCCACGGCTGACGAGAGCGAATCGGAGCCGGTGAATGGGATACCGTGGGCTTCGAGGATGGCCTGAATTTTGCCGTCTTCGCCGTAAGCGCCGTGAAGCGCGTTCCACGCCAGGTCGAATCGAGCTCGCGCGCTTTCGGGCGAAAAGGCGCGTCCGTCCATGTGCCAGATCCCCTGTTTGTCTATGAATATGTCGTGAGCATCATATTCATGGTCATGATGTTCACGGAGCGCGTTAAGAACAGCTGCGCCGCTCTTGAGCGAGACATCATATTCGGCGCTCGGCCCGCCGCGCAAGACACCGATTCGGATCCTGGATGACATGGAAGTATTATAGCCTAATTGCCAATTAAAAAGAGGGCTCTAGCAACGATTTTCCAGTTGCTAGAGCAGTAGAAGAAACCCGACACCGGTGCGGTGCATTATGGCAGCTTCGTTGTGATCCTCGACTGCGAATACTGAAGATCTTAATAATGAGGATAGGAAGCATTTTGTCTTTCCTGGGGAACCGACCAAACTTATCATACCACGATCATTTTTTATTTCCAATAGCCGACTTTCTCCTTCGCAAACGATGGTACTTGATCGCGAATCGATGGGCCTCGGCATTCACGGCGACGATCTCGCGCTTGAAGCGCTTGGTCAGCTCTGGATTTCCGATAAGCTTGTCTGCTTTGTGCCGCTCGTCCTTAGTCACAGCGACGATTGGGATCGTGATCCGTCGAGCCTTCAGAACATTTTCGGCGGCATTCATCTGGATTTGGTTGCCGTCGACGACGATCAAATCGGGAAACGCCCATTCCGAGTGATTCAATCTTCGTCCGAGCATTTCCGTCAATCCGGCCGCATCGTCATTCTTATTCTTCGATATCTTGAACTTACGGTATTCGGCTGGAGCGGCTTCCTCATTGATCGAAACCGCCATAGCTCCGACGACGTCGGTACCGGATAAATGAGCAATGTCATATGCTTCAATGCGAAATTGACGACGATGATTCCTGTCATTCCGGCGAAGACCGGAATCCATGTTAGCAGTTTGACTCTGGATCCCAACCTTCGCCGGGATGACACCTCGATTGAAATCATTTGCGCGCTTGATGAGCGCGATGTCATTGATATGGTCAAGGGCGTAGACCAATCGCTTCAGCCGTCCGGCTTCTTCGAACCTCAATCCTTTGGCGGCTGCGTTCATCTGTCTCTTCAGCTCTGACTTCAATCGCCGCTTCTTGCCTTCAAAGAAAAGGGCCAGCCACTGAATGGTCTTTTGATATTCCTTTCGCGCCGTCTCGTCATTGCCGTCAGGCGAACGGCCGAGAGCTTGATAGAACGAATCGTGGCGACGATCGAATGACTTCTTGTCCTTGAACGGGAAAAGCTTGCGCAAGACTTTCAAGGCTTCTTTGATGAGGCCGCCTTCCGGGTATGGCCCGAAGCGCTTCTTCACGGCATATTTCAAACGATCGTCTTTTAATGACTGATCGAAATCACGGGCTCGCGCCAGAAACACCCGCGGCCAATCCTCATCGGTGATGATGACGTACTGCGAGCTCTTATCGTCGCGCTCGTCCACATTGTAATAAGGCTGATAACTCTTAATCAGCTCGCTTTCCAACAAGATGGCTTCAAGGACTGAATCGGTCGATTGGTATGTGAGCGACTTGGCCTTCGTGACCATATCCACTATCCGTGGCCCACGAGTTGAGATCAAATCAATGCCGAAATAGCTCTTTATGCGGTCTTTGAGTAGATGTGGCGCGGCCGATGTAGAGCGGCCGCTTGCGAGCATCCTTGAAGATGTATATGCCGGGCGAATCCGGCAGCTTGAGCTTTGACAGCTGTTGATATCTCATCGTATTGACCTTGGCACTGACTAAGAGTATGCTCTGGATGGATTTAGCGCAAGAGAAAAACAAATAACCCGGGCTTCCAGCCCACAACAAAAGGTAGTTGCTATGGATTGGAATTGTAATCTATGTATATGGATACCGATTGGATGTGCCTTTGCTGGCTTGCTCAGTTTATTGATCAGCAAGCTGGGGCCAAATACCGCCGCCAAGGCGAGATCCGGAAATGCCCATGTTGGCGGTAGCCGATGAAGACGAGCTATACAGCTTCGAAGTTTCTCAAGCCGGGCAACGCATCATGCGAAGTCCGGCCATTTTTTATCAGCTCTTCTTCAAAACCCTCTTCAGATACGCTCCCGTGTACGACTTCTCATTCGCGGCCACATCTTCGGGCGTTCCTTTGGCGACGATAGTGCCGCCGCGCTCGCCGCCTTCAGGTCCGATGTCGATGACATAGTCGGCATTCTTGATAAGGTCAAGATTATGCTCGATGACCACGACAGTATTGCCTTTGTCGACCAACTTCTGCAGAATGTCTATCAATTTCTTCACGTCTTCGTAATGCAGGCCGACAGTCGGCTCGTCAAGCAAGTAAATCGTTTTTTGGATATGAGCTCGATAAAGCTCCGAGGAGATCTTCACGCGCTGGGCTTCGCCGCCGGACAATGTCGTCGCCGCTTGGCCCAATTTCAGATATCCGAGGCCGACTTCGAACAAAGTCTTCAGACGGTCATAAACGGCCGGAATGTCCTCGAAGAATGTCAGGCCTTCCTCGACGGTCATTTCCAGAATGTCGTGGATGTTCTTCTTTCGGTACTTGATATCCAAAGTCTCTTTCATGAAGCGCTTGCCGTTGCAGATGTCGCAGGCCACATAGACCGTCGGCAGGAAATGCATCTCCACCGCGATCTCACCGTTGCCTTCGCAGGCTTCACAGCGGCCTCCGGCGCGATTGAACGAGAATCGTGCCCGCTCCCCAGCCGCGGGCGCGCGCTTCCGGCTCAGCGGCGAACAGGTCGCGGATGTGCGTCCAAGCGCCGGTGTATGTCACCGGATTGGAGCGCGGCGTGCGGCCGATCGGGCTCTGGTCGATCAGGATGGCGCGACCGATATATTCGGTGCCTTTGAATTCACGGCAATTGACCGTCTCGTTCGTGCGGAATCGCGCTTCCAAGCCGCGCTTCCAGATTCCTGTATATGATCTCGTACATCAATGAGGATTTGCCTGAACCGGAGACGCCGGTGATGGCATTGAAACAGCCGAGCGGCACGTCCACGTTCATGTCTTTGATATTGAAGATGTTGCCGTTGCGGATCATGAGCTTGCCTTTGGGTTCGCGGCGCTTCGACTGGCATGTCGATCTTCATCTCGCCGCGCAGATATGCCAGAGTCAGCGAGCCGGATGTATTCTTCTTGGCCGAGATCAGAGATCATCCATCCAGCCGGAAACCACGACATGACCGCCATGAACGCCGGCGCCAGGACCGATGTCCACCATGTAGTCAGACGCGAACATCGTGTCTTCGTCATGCTCGACAACGAGAATCGTATTTCCAAGGTCGCGCAAATGAATCAGCGTTTTGATGAGCCTGTCATTGTCGCGCTGATGTAGACCAATGGTAGGTTCATCTAAAACATAAAGCGCGCCGACCAAGCCGGATCCTAATTGAGATGCCAAGCGGATCCGCTGTGCTTCGCCGCCGGACAATGTCTGAGCGCGGCGATCTAATGTCAGATATTCGATGCCGACATTGACCATGAATGAGAGCCGGGCTTCGATCTCCTTCAAGACGACTTTGGCGATCTCTTTTTCGGCCTCGGTCAGTTTGATGTCCTTGAAATATATGACGGCCTTCTCGATTGATTGTGAGACGACATCGACGATATTCTTGCCGTCGATCTTGACGTGAAGAGCTTCTTCGCGGAGGCGCGCGCCTTTGCAGACCGGGCAAGGCTTATCGCTCCAGATGGATTCGGTGCCAAGGCCATTGCAAGCCGCGCAAGCGCCATAAGGCGAATTGAACGAGAACAGCCGCGGCTCGATCTCCGGATACGAGAAACCGTCGTATGGACACATGAATTTGACGGACATCAATGCTCTTCGGAAGTTGGGACTTGGTCTTTTCTTCTCCTCTTTTTTCCAGCGCTCTTTTTTTTCTCGCGCCTCGTTACCACGTCGAGTTCTCGGACTCCGCTTTCGCGGAATTCCGATTTGGATATTCGATCTAATGAGCCCATCCGCCTCCTGGATAGCGCGTTCCAGAGCTTCCGATAATCGTTCACGGGCATTATCCATCTGCTTCTTGTCGGTAAATTCGCTCACGAAAATCTCATCTACCAGCACATCAATGGAATGTTTCTTATTCTTTTCAAGTATGATCTGGTCGCGCAATCTCATGATCTTGCCGTCGATGCGCACGCGCTCGTAGCCTTTGCCGAGCATATCGTAGAGCATCTGATAGTATTCGCCTTTTCGTCCGACCACGACCGGAGCCCAGACGCGGACTTTGGCTTCGCTTATGTCCACGCCGAAGACCTTCTTGGCGCGAGCTGAATGAGCAGTCACTCCAGTCAAGACGGTCTCGAGTATCTCTTCTTTTGAGATCCGGTGAATGATCCGGCCGCAAGTCAGGCAATGCGGTTTGCCGACGCGGGCGAATAAGATGCGCAGATAGCAATACGTAATGGAACCAGTAACAGACATATACAT
>CAVYBN010000006.1:0-63466 GCA_963766795.1 Candidatus Parcubacteria bacterium
AACGGCGCCTCGAATTCATTCGCGTTGACGGTAGAGGCCAGCCTGCCTGCTTCCAAAGCCGATACCAATCGCTCCAACAATCCCGATCTCGATGACTGCCTCTTTCTTGCCAGCCTTGGCTTCTTTGCCAAGCGAATTCTTGCGCTTGGTCGCGGTTTGTAGATCGGCTAAAACCAATTCAAGGTTGATGACTTCGATATCTTTGACCGGATCGATCTTGCCGTGGACATGGATGACATTGTCGTCCTCGAAGATGCGCACAACTTCAGCTATGGCATCGGTCTCGCGGATGTGAGAGAGGAATTGGTTGCCGAGGCCTTCGCCTTCGGATGCGCCCTTGACCAGGCCGGCGATGTCCGTGAACTCGACCGCGGCCGGAACGGTTTTGGCGGATTTTGAAAAGTCCAAGAGCTTTTGAAGCCTGTCATCCGGCACGGCCACGACACCCACCGAAGGATCAATGGTGAAGAGGATAATTTTCGGCTGGTACGCTTTTCCGAATCAGCGCATTGAAAAGCGTAGATTTTCCGACGTTGGGTAATCCGACTATTCCTATTGATAATGACATTTGACTTATTGTATGGTAATTTCAACTAAATCAAGCACCCAACAATGAAAGGAAGTACGTTCAATGAAAACAAATGTGAATTTGGAGACGGAAGTTACAAGCCTGCCAGGGAAAGAATGGTCACTAAGAGCCCAGAGTGTTCTTCAAGACCGAACTGTGTTTAGTGTTCCTGAAGCATATGCTTAACGGCGGCGTACATTATGACGGATTCGGTTTTAGGGTCGATGGGGTTGGTATGGGAACATACCAGGAAATCCGCCGACGCCTTATGAGTAATGGTTTTCCGGATTTGAGCCATGAGGTTTTTGGGCGGGGGTATGACGGAACCATCTCCACGGAATTAGCATTGAAATACATGCTTAACAGATGGCCGGAGGCCACAAGGAAACAAAGGAGGGCCCTGCTTAAGAATTGGGCGAACATTGGAGCGACGGCTGTTGAACTATTTGATAAGCACATTTCACAGAGCGGGAAACCGCTCTTTTTTGCAGATAAAGAACTCGCCTGTTCTATTGCAACGCACTACATTTGAGTGTAGTGGCACTACATCAAAGTGTAGTGGCATAAAAAGCAATGCAGCTCCATAAACTTATCCGACTTGTTTCGCCCCTTTCGGATATTTTATCAATGGTAATTTGCCCCGATTATCCAGGATTGATGTGACGAATCTCCATGACGCCATGATCTCGTCAGTCGAAGCAAACAGGGTCTGGTCGCCGACGAAAGCGTCGCTGATCAAACGCTCGTAATCGTTCGAGTCGCCGGAAAGCGGCAGAGAGTCGGCGTATTTGAATTTTAGCGGCTTAGGTTCGAGCTTGAACTCGGCGCCAGGAGTTTGACGAAGAATTTCAACCGAATTCCTTCATCCGGCTGAATTCGAAGCGTCAAAATGTTCTGCCCATTTGATTGAGTGCCTTCTTCTGTCCCTGCGTCAACTTTTGACTTTTGACCCTCGATCGCTGTCGAGGGCAAGCTTTTGACTTTTGAATTTCCTTTGAAATAAACATCGATCTCCGTCTTGGCCTCATTCAAAGCCTTGCCATTCTCGAGCCAGATCGGCACGCCTCTCCAACGCGCGGAGTCTATGAAGCACCGGATGCGGAAATAGGTCTCGGTCGAGGAATCGTTCTTGACGCCGGCCTCGCCGGTATAGCCGACATATTGCCCCTTCACGACCTGCTCCGCGATCCGGCGCGGCTTGATCCTGGCGAGCTTGCGGAGAACCCGCGCGCGCTCATGCGCCACGGCCGGTCCGAGAAAGACGCCGGCCGGTCCATGGTCGCGATCGCGAGCATAGAGAGCATGTGATTCCGGCCAATCTCCCTTTAAGGCGCCCAGGGAATCGTAGAACGCACCGCGGCCTTCCATGCCGTAAGTTTCGTAGAGCTTGATGTGGATCTTGTATGAATTCGCGCCTCCAGATCGGCTCGAATATCGAGTTGGCGAAACGGAATGCCATGATGTTTGCAAAGTCTCCTTGGCGATGCAATGGTCGATGCGGAAGATCTGCTCCTCCTTGAAGAGCTTGCCCAAGAGCTTGTCGAGGCGGCGGGCATGCTTCTGGTCGGAACCGAAGGGCTTTTCGATCAGGATGCGCGTCCAACCAGTATCGTCCGCGCACGGCACGGTCAGGCCGGAAACGGACAGTTGGTTCAGGATGCCTTCGTAGAGATGCGGCGGCACTGACAGATGGAAGAGCTTGTTCGAGCACTGGCCCCACTCCGCGTCTATGCCCTTCAGGCGCTCAGAAGCCGCGCGATGCCGCGGCATCGTCGAAGAAGCCCTGCTCGTATGACATGTGGTCGAGGAAATGCTTGATGTCCTCTTCCTTGAATCGGCCGGGCGGACGTTGATATGTCCGCGGATGAACTCGCGGAATTCCTTGCGATTGAAGGAGCGGCGCGAGAAGCCGATGACCGCGAAACGCAAAGGCAAGAGCTTCTTGGCGTAAAGACCGATCAAGGCCGGGATGAGCTTGCGTCCGGCCAAGTCGCCGGTCACGCCAAAGATCACGAATATGGTCGGATGAAGAGCGGCAGGCGATGATTGAGATACTGGCATGGATGAAGTATAAGGTATAAAGGTATAAAAGTATAAATGTATACCCTGATACTTTTATATCTTGCGTTTAAAACTCTTCGCCCCATTTGACCCAAGCCGGATAGATGTTGCCAGCCACAAAGACGCATGGCAGGATGATGATCGCCGAGATGACCCACAACACGAAATGTATGACCTTAGGCAAAACGCCGATCACGGCGGCAAACATATCGCCTATGGCTTTGAAGAATTCGCTCATCATAGATGTAAGAAAAACGCTAACACATTATAGTGCATTAACGCAAGAACGCCTCTTTCGTGTGCACCCTGCAAGATTCGAACTTGCGGCCTCGCCCGTGTGAAGGGCGCGCTCTAGCCAACTGAGCTAAGGGTGCATCTGATTCTGGTCGGGCCGCCGGGAATCGAACCCGGACCGCATCCACCCCATGAACGCCGCGGAGATTTTTCCCGTGAATAATCTATATTTTTGAAGACGGAAATGTCTTTTTCCTCTCTAAAGTCATGTCGTTTTGACGCCCTGTTTAATGTCAGAAAATCACCCTGATTCAGGACTTCATTGAAGCCGACTGCAATGATTAAATTAGGTTTATAATGTGAACTGTCCATGGTTGAGAGTATCAGATTTAGACCAAGTTATCAAAGCTCAATTTGTTAACAGATTCAGCTAGATCTTCGACGGTAAGTGACCGCAAATATTGTTGAGTCATCCGGAGGTCGGTATGGCCGAGCAATTTCTGGATCTTATCCAGAGTCACGCCAGCAGCGGCGAGATTGTGCGCGAACGTATGACGGAATCTATGCAGGTGGAATGAGAAACCGGACAACCCGACCAAGCGTTTAGTCCAATGTACGATCCCATCACGAGTCAGACCAGAATCCTTATTCAAGGAAACGAAAAGAAATGGTGTCGTGTATTTACCCTTGCGTCTTTCGTCCATATAATCCCCAAGCATCGACTTCAAAATAAGATTCATCGGTATAAGCCGAGTTTGCTTTGATTTAGAAGTTTCGGCCCGTATTCGTACAGTATTTCTGTCGAATTCCAAGTCATCCGGTCTCAAACCGAGCAATTCTCCTCTTCTAATACCGGTAAACAGAAGCGTATGCACGATTGCCAGATCTCTCTTAAGTTGCAAACGAGCCGGTGAGTTTGCGTATATAGCCGCTATGATCTTATCGATTTCGTCTTTTCGTAACGATCTCGCGTCGTCATATTTTACTTTAGGGCGCTTATGTCTGATCTCCAATAGAGGATTTGCCGCTATCTCCTTGCGAATCAGCAGCCATTGGAAAAAAGTGTTCAGTTTCGACCAGTAGGTCCGGACCGTCGACTTCCTAACGCCGATTTCCTCGATTCTGGCTTTGCCTATATATCTAATCCGTGTTTGCAATCTCTCAAAGAACTTTGTCATGGTAATTGTATTTATTGTCTCGACCGAGATGTCGGGAATCAGTAGTGTTAGTAATTTGAACGCTTGCTCATATCCCCGGATCGTGTCTGGTCTGGAAAGCCTAGCGAATTTGCAGTCGCGCGTGAATTCCTCGAATTTTCCGTTTAGCTCATTGTTCATTAGTTTGTTATGGCCCTTTTCCCAACCTCGCAACTAGCACATAGCGGATCCTTTCCGGACCCTTGTTTTATATGGCTAATTTGGCGGCGGTTTTGGCACAAGGGGCATTGTGGCGTTTAGATGAGTTTATTTTCCAGATCATTGGCCGTGTAGGGAGTATCCATATTCTTGAACTTTCCCTTGGCCACCCATTTGTTAATATCTAGTTGTTTTCTTTGAAATTTCCTATACGGCGATTTTAAGCAGACTTTTTCTCCCGGATACCACAAAACTTCATTTTTATAACAAGGATTTGGATCACCCTGGCAGATAGGTGTTTCACAACTCTGGTAGTGTTCGTTTTTCATACTATTAGCACGCATTATTGAATTGTTAAGGATGGTCTTCATGGAATTGCCCTGGCTTAATGCCGTAGCGATTCGATGAGATTGATTTTTCACAGACAAAGAAGCGCCAGTTTGTTATTACTGTCGCTGTTATAGCTTTTACCCTGTTGGTACTAAGCTCTCCTGATTAGGGACGACTGCTTACCATGCAAGCAATCAAGTCCGCGATGATCTTTTGAGTTTTTCTATCCTAGATGAAATGGTATCTTTGAAGATTCACCGATGAGATACCTAACGGGTCAGTTATATGCTTTTGCTGACTTATATTTACATTATAGCTCCTGCCAATGTAGAAGTCAATGAGGGTTAGTTTTTCTAGACCTTTTTTTCAAAGCCTCAATTTTGGCCAGTTTGTCTTCTTCGTTCAATCCAAAATAATTTTCCGTCATAGTGATCCAAATTCCAAGCCAATATTTCATCCTTTCGTCTTTTTCGTTTTTCAATTTATTCTTCATTACATTAACGAAAGTCCTCCATGTGAAATTGAACCTTAGTCCGCATCTGCATTCTCGAGTGACACTGGTATCGGTAAATCGGCGCGTGAAGAGGGAATGTCCGGTTATTTTCCCTTTAAATCTCCTGTCGATAGCACAATCGCCGCAAACTGGGCAAAATTTAGACATAAGGTTTAGGGCCATATTTATATGATACGGCATTTTAGACCGACTTCCTGGAGCAGGAGAATAGATTTCCATGAGAAATTGTTCCTTTGTTTGATTAGGGCGCACAAGTGGAGAAGCGAGATACAAATAATCTTGAATATACCTTCGAGACTTTCCAAGCGTTACAGTCATTTGATCAATTGGATCTTTTTCCCTTATTTTCTTCATAACCACTAATATTAGGGGAGTTAGTAATAGAAGTCAAATGGTGACTTTAATGTAAAATAGGACTAATTATGGAAAAAGGAATGGATCTGTAGGTGAAGTCATGTCGTCTATCGAACTCCGGTAAGAAATATATATTGTGCGACATACAATGTACCTAGAGTGTTGAGAGCAAAGCCTAGCTAGTTTAGGCCTCCCTATCAACATAAAAGGTCGTTTATAAACAAAACTGAATTATCCGGTGAATTCCCTTTGGGGTTCATGGGGTAATTTTCTTATATAACCAAAAATATGCAAACAATAAAATTAGCGTTACTCGAATTCCACGAGGGTGAGTTTCAAGGAATTATGTACTCCAATATTCACGCTCGTTATAATGGCAAGATTTTAAAGTTCAAGCTAGATCGCAACAAGGTTGGTAATATCTTGAACCTAGTCGATCAGGACGTTGAAGCTGATATAGACATCGTCGCAGGCACTAACCAGAGCTGTCCCATTAAACTCTAAGGAGGTGCATTTGGATGACTTCTGGCTCGAGCAACTTCGATACCGATGAAGATGTTAACGACAAGAGATCAATGAGTGGTCGTCGCGTAAACAAGGTCTCTCGCACCATGCGGGTAAGTTCCAGGAGTGATCGCGGGAATCTGGTCTGAAACTTGATGTAGGCAAGCAGGAGGTAGTAGATCATGGCCACCCAGATCTGTGAAAGCACCGCGTTCTTTGAAGTCCCCAGAAATGATTTGATATGCAGATTCTGTTTGATCCATTTGAAGAAGTTCTCGATACGCCAGCGTTCTTTGTAGACAAGAGCGACCTCGTCACCGGAAAGTTTAAAATTGTTGGTCAGATATTCGTAAACATCTCCAGTATCGGAGAGATACCGGACACGTCGTAATTCTTTGCCGTATTCTGACGCATGAAGTCGCCCAACCCAAATGCGCTCATCAGCCAATACGCGTCCCAAGGGTTCGCTGTGCACACCACGTACCTTGATCAACTGATTTCCTCTGGGACGCGTAACGAAGAAAAGATCAAGCAGGTCAATCTCCTCCCACCAGCTGCAGTCAACGTAACCACGGTCAAAAACCACGATACTGCCTCGTGGTAGAGAGATTAAGAGATTTCTAGCACCAATGATGTCCGCTACCTTTCCATCGGTCACAGTGAGTACTTCTGGCATAGTGGTGCGGTTGTTGATGACCGTATGTATCTTGATTGCTCCTTTTTCATGCGAGTAGTGAGCCCAGTCAAAGAGCGAGAGGCAGAGGGTGATGGTAGTCGCATCAAGCGCGTACAAGGGATTGTCGAATGTAAATGTCCTTTCCGGCGTGATGTCTCGACATTGCGCAAGCAGAGCGTAAAACAAATGCTCGAATATTCTGTAGTCGCGCGTATTGTTCGCTCTCGCCACCGTTGAGCGGGCGACAGATTGAACGCCGAGATGGTGCCAGACTTCCGGATTGGTGCGAAGTCCGGTCTCGATGTCGCGCAGACTTTCTTTGCCTGTTGCTTGCGCGTACAGTAGCAATACCAATTGATTCCAGACGGTCATTTTCTTCACATATCTGTCTGCGTTATGCTGTCCCACAAAACGCCTGAATTCATATTTTGGCAGAAATGCTAAAAGTTGCCCGAAAATCGTGCTAGAGTAATACATACGAAAAGCCCCGTGAGGGAAATTAAGCTCATACTAAGTCCGACAGACATAGTATGGCTTACCTCATCGGGTTTTTCTAGTTTCGGTCTATTTTAGTGGGACAGGTGTGGATATACCCCCTGTTCCTGTGGAAAGTCAAAATGGAGGGGTAAATGAGTCCTTCGTCGTTGCCACTCCTCAGGATCTCCGACCAGAGAGCAAGACGGCAGAACCACCAAAAGAGCCTCAAATTGAAGCGGTTTCAGCAACTCCCGTACAATCTGTGTCTGCGCCAGCGCCACAAACATCGGCTACTACACAGACTCAATCGCTGGCGCAACAAGATCAAACCGGATTCATCAAGAGTCTGCTCATTAAAGCTCAAGCCAAAATTCAATTCAACAAGCAGAAAAAGCTAGATAAGATCATTCTGTTTGCTCAGAAGAAGAAAATTGTTGCTAATGAGGATATTCAAATGCTTCTGCATGTCTCGAGTGCTACAGCAACCAGATATCTGGTGAAGTTAGTTCAGCAAGGTCGCCTTGCTCGCGCGGGGAACCCGCGCGAC
Source organism: Candidatus Parcubacteria bacterium (assembly GCA_963766795.1). Classification (GTDB taxonomy): domain Bacteria; phylum Patescibacteriota; class Minisyncoccia; order Phycocordibacterales; family PALSA-1337; genus C7867-002. The sequence goes on from CAVYBN010000006.1 coordinate 7,621, forward strand.
GCCAAATACCAATTCTTGCGCTGAAATATGTTTGTGGCTCAATTCCATCATTTGAGCCATAGGAGTTTCTGATTACCACCGAAATCTGTCGAGAAGCGGTCGACTTCCGCTTCTTCCATCAACCGTTTTTCGCGCCAAGCACATATCTGTATGGCGGACGCGCCCCTCGGTTGCGACCGGCAACGGAGGGAAGCGCAGGAGCCATTCGGATATGTGCAAAGGCGCGCCCATTATCATCTGTAGAAGCGGAAGTGGGCCGCTTCGAACCGCGCGATTGTGATAAAATAGTTGTGGCTCAATTGGTGGAATTGAGCCACAACCGCCGCCCCAAAAAACCAGAAGGAGGACGGCACGGCATTCCTCCCCTCAAACCCCTCCTGCCGTGCCGTCCGACACAACTTTTTTGAGATTGCCGATCAGCAGATCGTGCCGGCGGAGGCAAGAAAAAAGAAAAATAGCGTCGCCAAGCGACTCCGCATTTCATTCAAGAAAAAATCACACTTGCGGATTTTCGGCGAAAAATGTTCGAACTTCAAGTAAAAACCTCCGCAAAAATCGCAAAAAACGCAGAGTCGCCCGAAAAAGGCGAAATGCAATCACCGAGTTGAGGGCGGGGCGGAATTCCTCCCCAGACCCAGTATGAGAGAATCCAGAGCGGACAGCTTTTGTACTAGAATGCACAGGCGGAAGCCGGCATAGCGTTCCCGCACCCTGTCACCGCCATTCGGCGGACACGACTAAGGGGGGATTGCACCGGCTTCCCCCTGTGCACGGCAATGAACCGATAGCGGTTGGTCACCCTCCGGGGACATGACTCACGCATACTGGGTGTGGGGGAAGGCCTCCGTCCGCCCTCGCTATTTGTTTTTTGCCGACACCGCCTTCGCCTATTTTTTCGGGCGGGCGCGGGGGCAAAATATGATAGAATCGGAATGTTTCGATAGCCCTAACTGTGGATAACCAAGGGATCATCGATATCACCATGATTTCCCCTTGATTTCTAGCGGCTAATTTGATATATTTTATTTACCAAAATGGTTAATCAAAATTGCAATACTTAACACCTCATGCTATCATGAAAATATCCTTCGATAATCCAAAGCATGAAGCATTGGTCAATGACTTCGACGCTCTCTGCCGGCGGTATAACGAGAAGAGCGACGACTGCGCCACGGAGATTCTGGACACCATCAACGCATTACATGTTGCCGATTCATTATTCGATCTACCACGCATATACCATCCCCATCCGCTTAGCGGAGAGTACAAGGGATGCTTTGCAGCTAACGCAACCAAGACGCATAGAGTCATCTTCAAACCAGACCATGCAGGCGATCCGGAATTCAGGGTAGACAATCCCAAAAGCATAAAAACAATTATTATACTGGAAATATTCAAAAATTATCATCAGAAATAATAAAAATATGAGTTATAACCCAAACAAAGCAATACATCCGGGACATGCGCTTGCCAAAGCGTTGGATGGTGAGGGTATGACTCAAAAGAGTTTGAGCGAGAGGACCGGCCTTACGGAAAAACATATCAGCCAAATGATAAACGGCGAAGCTTCGATCACGGTCGAGACCGCTCTACTTTTAGAGAATGTCCTTGGTGGAACCGCTTCTTTCTGGATTAACCTCGAGAAACATTATCAGGAGACAAATGCTCGCTTGGAACGGCGTTCTTCGGTTGTAAATGAGCTTGGTCTTGTTTCTAAATTTCCATATAAAGAATTGGCAAAAAGAGGTTATGTCGAACAAACCGGCAACCGCGAAAAGAAAGTTGAAAATCTGTGGAAATTCTTCGGCGTGAATTCGTTGGCTTTTGTCCAAGATACGGATCCCATAGCCTACAGAAAGAAAAGCGGATTGAATGTCAAAAGCGAACATATAGCCTCGTGGCTTCGATGCGGAGAATTGGAAGCCAAAAAGATTACCTTACCGGAATATTCAGAGACGAAACTAAAGGAGCTCTTGCCGACACTAAAGACGCTATCAACGAAAAACGCAAAAGAATATTCGAAGGCGGTAACAGAAATGTTGCACGGAGCTGGCGTCGGACTTACATATACTCCGCATTTTCCGGGAACTGGCGTCAGCGCGGCCGTGAGATGGGTTGGGAACAATCCTCTTATTCAGCTTAGCATTTACTATCCGTGGGCCGATATCTTCTGGTTCAATCTATATCATGAAATTGGCCACCTCGTATTGCATGGCAAGAAAGATAGGTTCATAGAATTTGACGACAAAGCACTGTCTAATGTTCAGGATAAAGAGAAGGAAGCAGATGAGTTTGCTAAAGAGGGTTTGATACCGTCAAAAGCCTATGCTGAACTTATCGCCAATCCTTTGACCAAGCAAGGGGTTATTGATTTTGCGAAAAACCAAGGTATCGATACCGGCATCGTGGCCGGTAGGCTATGCCATGATAGGAGGGTAAATTGGAAAAGTGTATCTAGCTTGAGACCAAGGCTTAAATTTACTTCGTAGAAATTACATTGTGGTATAATATTGTCATTAATAACAAATAACATATTTATATGGATGCTGTACTATTTATCGTCGGAATTTTCTTTCTTTGGAAAGGTTCTATGAAATTTTCGAGAAAGACTGAGCCTTGGCCGAAATCAAAAAAGACGGGGCGTATTATTGGTGCGGTTCTTTTGATACCACTTGTAGCTGAATTAATATTTTTTCAATCTATTGCCGGTGTGCAGATGACAGACCATATTGTAACTCTTCCATCAGGATCCGCATACTCAAATCAACAATATAGTTTTAATATTATTCCACCATCGGGTTGGATGGTAGATAAGAGCCCCACGAATGGAGCTGTAGTTGAATTTGTTGATAGATTGAAAGCCGTCCAAGCGATTATGGCTGTTACTACGATTAACCAACCTCAAGTCACGACTTCTTTCTTTGACACGTATGTTGCTAATGGTGTGCAACAAGCAAAAAATACGCCAGGGATTACGTTTATAGGCAGTAATAAAATCGTGTCGGGCAGTATGTCATATTATTTAATTGAGTACAAGCAGAAAATACCCGGTGGTAGTGGCCTTTCCCACGTTCTACAACTAAGTATGCTAGGTAAAAGTGGGACAATATTTGTAATCTCAGGCGAGAGCGATGATGCGGTCTGGACAAATTTTGAGAGTGTGATTAAAGCCTCACTGCAAAGCTTTTCTCTAAATTAAATCCCTCATGTTCACAGATCAAGATAATGGTTTTACTATCATGCCACCGCAAGGATGGACAACTGATAAAAACAAAAGATTTGGTCTGGTTATATTTAAGGATTCAAGGTGGAGACTAAATTCATCCATAAACATTGAGTCAGAATCCACTAGTCTGAAGCTTGATGAGTATGTCGCCTATGAGTTAGATAAGGAACAAAAAATTCCTGGTCTCTCGGTAATCAGCAAGGCGAAAATAGTTTCCGGTGGTATAGATTGTTATCTGATAAGAATGGAAGTCAAAATGCCGTACGGCGTACTTCATCAATTACAGCTCATAACTGTTACAAATGACGGGAAGTCTTTCCTTGTAACAGGTATGAGTAAAGATAAGGTCTGGGCTACAAATAAGAAATTGATCAACGATTCACTTATGACCTTTTCCATTTTTAAATCGTAAATGGTTTTTTCATCCCATTTATAAACTCAATCGAGAAGCGGTCGACTTCCGCTTCTCTCATCAACTGTTGTTCGCGTCCGGCGGAATGTCGGTGCGGCGAAATGCAATGAAGCCGCACGGACTGACGCAAGGACGCGCCACATTCATCCGCTGAAGCGGAAGTGGGCCGCTTCGAACAACTGCGATTCCCATGCTAGAATACACGTGGCTCAATTGGTGGGAATGAGCCACAAGCAATCTCTGACTTAGTTCACCTTTTCATCCTAATCCCCGCGCCCGCCGCAAAAAAACGGCAGGGCAGGCCGGCAAAAAACAAATAGCTAGGGCGGACGGAGTCCTTCCCCCACACCCCCAGGCCTCCGTCCGCCCTCTCCTCATTGTTCCGGATTTTCGGCGAAAAAGGTTCGAACTTTGTTCATGTACTGCCGCCAAGGTTTATTAAGCAAATAAAAGATTCCGCAGGCACTCTTAAAAGATTAATCTTTATGAAAAAAATCGTAGCAATCGGAGGTGGCGAAATCGGTAGTCCTGGGTATCCGGTAGAAACCACCACAATTGATAAAGAGATCATCCGGCTAACTGGCAAGAAAAGCCCAAGATTGCTTTTTATTCCAACAGCAAGCTCTGACTCCAGAGGATATTATGAGACTGTCCATAAACATTTTGGAAAAAGATTGGGATGCAGAATAGATGTGCTATGGCTGATAAAAGAAAAGCCATCTCATAAAGGAATAGAGCAAAAAGTGATGACTTCTGACATCGTGTATGTTGGCGGCGGCAATACCCTGAAGATGCTCCGAATCTGGAAGTCCTACGGATTAGATTCAATATTAAAGAAAGCCTGGAAGAAGGGCATTATCCTCTCGGGTCTCAGCGCAGGATCGATTTGCTGGTTCCGTGCCGGGACCTCCGATTCTAGACGAGATAATGATCCTGATGCTGATCTCATAAAAGTCAGCGGGCTTGGGTTTATTCCCGCCACACATTCTCCTCATTATGATGTCGAAAAAGATCGGCGTCCCGGATTGAAGAAAATAATGCAGAAGACTTCGGGTGTCGCTATCGCCATTGATAATTGCTGTGCTATCGAGTTCGAGGACGATACATATCGTGTCATTACCTCAAAACCGAATGCAAAGGCTTACAAGGTCTATTGGAAAGCCGGGAAGTACCATGAAGAGGAGATAGTAAAAAGAAAAGACTTTTCGTTGGTATCTGATTTGTTAATGAAGTAAGCGGTAAGTGTTTTGTTGCATGAAGGGCCCAGATAAAGTAGCATAAAGATGGAATCAAATCGGGATTTACTTATTCATGTCGAATGAGCTGGTTTGATTAGCGCTCCTCAAAAAAAGATTCACATTATGACAACTACGTTAGGACAACCACGGCTGGCTCGAACGGGGACACCAGGACCTCTCAGCGAGGCGATCATCACCGCAGTGCCAGGCAAATTCTATGCCTACTCGCCTATCTTCACGGACGGCAAACCGCTCTATGCGCTCTTGGATTGCAAGGCAAATAAATCTCGCGAGCTCGCACAAGCAGCCAAGCTCAGCCGCGAAGTTCACTTGCATTTCGGATTCGGTGGTGCGACTCCCGCCCGAGTCTCTTCGATCAAAATGATCCAAGCTGCAGGTCTGTTGGCTCGTGCCGGCGCCGAGTTCGACGATGTCTGGGTTGCCCCTGCCCGCATCGCAATCGAGGATTTTTACATCCTCTGTGCGCGGCGAGATTCAGCGAAGCTTGTGAATATTTGCAAGGCCTCACGCCCGGAATGTGGGACATCCATGGGTGTGGCACCGGGGGTCATCGTCGCTGTGATGACGAGTGCCGGCAAATACGGATTGTTCCTGGTGAAGGAACTTACGCCGATGTCGGTCAGCATTGACGCTTGTCATGTCCTGTTGCCGTAACCTCGCTCGAACCCTGATTCAAGACTTCGTAGCCGCCAAGAGACTTGTCTCCTGGCGGATTTTTATCCCCGCGATTTTCAAATGTCAAGTTATCAACCATTATGGCTTGACTTTTTTACATCAGTTTTATATACTCGTTGGATATGACCAACAAGTATATACAAAAACTCAAAGAGTTTCGTTTAAAAAGAGGTCTTTCTCAAGAGCAAGTGGCACAGGCGATCGGCGTATCTCGTCCTACCTATACCGCCATCGAGGCGGGGAAGAAACAGGATCTCGATCTCGGTGAAGCGCAGAAACTCGCCAATTTTTTTGGCATCAGTCTAGGCGAGCTTATTTCAGGAACGATTGAGAATGTCGAGAAATATAAGCAGATGATACTTTCATATCTGCGGATGAACATCTCTAGCTCTAGAGGCGGAAAAGTGACGAAGACCAAACTTGCCAAGCTTCTGTATCTCGCTGATTTCGCGTGGTTCTATGATCATCTGGAAAGCATGAGCGGCATGCAATATAAGAAGTTCGCATACGGTCCGGTACCGGACACCTTCTTCCGCGTTCTCGATGAACTGGAAGATTGTGGAAAGATCAATGTTGCCAGGACGAAAGAAGGCGAAAAAGACGTGTTCTTGATCAGCGAATCAGAAAGCAACAAGAATGAAAAGATCACGACCATTTCGGGGGAAGAACAGAAACTGATGGAGAAGATCGCGGAGAAATGGAAAGACAAGAACACTCAAGATATCGTGACTTTCACGCACAACCAATTGCCATACACCATATCTCGAGATAATGAGGTGATACCTTATGAGCTCATAATTCAAGAAAACCCCGGAGATGTCTACTAGCTATACCGTCATTGTTGAACGCTTTGCCGAGCGTCACTTCATAAAGAGTTTCTCAAAAAAGTACAAGGGCGCTTGGGATATCACATGGACGGGCATTCTGGCGCAATTCAGAAGTTTCGACGAGCTATTCAAGTCATCTATCGCCGAGACGATCGTTCGCGATTCCGGTCTCAAAATATGCAAAGTCGAATTCCGTGTTCATGGTACATCTGTATCTCGTCATGGCTCAGGTAATAGATGCATCGTAGCGATCCATGAAAACACAAACACGATCTCTGTTCTTTTGGTATATGGCAAAACGGATCTGAGCGGCCACAATGAGACTCTGGAGTGGAAGAGGTTGATCGCGGAGAATTATCCGGAGTATAAGGAGCATTGTAAATAACAAAACCATGTCTGAATATTACCTCACAAAGAGTTTAATGGGTGGGATCGTTAACGATTTAAAAAATGCAGATAAGGCATATGAGGATTGGAGCTCTGATAACTAAGATGTAGTGAGCTCAGAATCATTATCGACGACAAGGAAGATTGAAACGCTCCGGAGCCGGCAGGGATGTCGTTTACACGCCAAGCTAATCGGGTCATTCCCACCATTTGACCCGATTAAGTCTTCTCATTCCAAAACACTTTTTCGGCTCTGTAATCTTGCGCACCAACGGGTTCGGCTGATAAAATGCATCCATTCCTGTCTCTCGGGTCCGCGACGACGAGAGGCCTGCCCAGGAACGGTCACCTAATCCTAAACGCCCAAGTGCTCCTTGGGCACATCATCCATGTTCAACCGCTTGCGGCAGATCTGCCGCGTTTTTTGGCCTTTCGTTCTGCTCGTCGCGTTGATCGTGCTCGTCACGGCCATGGTCACGGTCCGGATCGCTATCGCCCGCTATGATTCACAGTTCAGAGTCGTCTATTCGTTGGATCGCAGGGACGTAGACGGCGAGATCATCCGTCTCGTCAACGGAGCCGACCGCTATGTCTACTTCGCCGTCTATTATTTCTCCAAGACCGACATCGCCGACGCTCTGATCCGCGCCAAACAGCGCGGGTTGGAAGTGCGAGGCATCACCGACGCCGCTGCAAGCCAAGACGCCAACAAGGCCGTCTTGGCTTTGCTGGGGAAGGCCGGCATCGCCATCGAGACGCAGAAGCACCAAGACGGAATCATGCACATGAAGGCCGTCGTCACCGACAAAGCCTACGCTTCCGGCAGTTACAATTGGACGGATTCCGCTACGGAAGCCAACGACGAGGTCTTGGAAATAGGAACGGACAAATCCGTTCATGACCAATATCTGGCGATCATCAAGAGAGTATTGGAAGTTAATCGTTGAAAACCATGAATACAAAAAACTTCATATTGAGATGCAAAGATCTTGCCGCTAAAAACAAAGATGGACTATTAAAATACAGAAGCTACGCGTTGATAGCGATTGGAATTGTGACGATTGCCATGCTTGCTCTCGGAGCTTACTGGTTCGCGCACGCAAACGGCGAATCGAAAGGCGTCGACGGATCGGCTGACGTCTCTCCGTCTTCTTCGAACCAATATCAAACGACTGCAAATGCCGCGGATCCCGGGGTCACGCCGGAATATGATTATTCGGAAGCGCCAAAACATATCGGCGAGCGCGCTACTGTCCGCGGCACGGTCGAGAAGATCTTCACCGCGAAGAGCGGAGTGACTTTCTTCGATTTTTGCCAAGGCTTCGATGCTTGCCCGTTCGGGGCGGTCGTCTTCGCTTCTGATCTGAAGTCGTTCGGAGATCTGAAGAGATACCAGCGGGCCGTCAAGCTCTACGGCGTCATCAAGTCGTATCAAGGCAAAGCCGAGATGGTCTTGAACGGTCCCGACCAGATCGAATGACTGCCGTTCGAGGCCGCTTGTGGCTTATTCCAACCGTTTGAGCCACAGCCTTTGTCGTGCTACAATATCGCCATCATGATGCATTCATACGGCAGCTATTCGTGGTGGGGTCCGGCGCCGGTCGGTAGCTTTGGAGTCTTCGGGGTCTTGGGCATATTGCTCTTGGCCGTATTCCTGATAGCGGTGATCGCCTTGAAGGGCTACGCTCTCTGGTACGCGGCTAAGCGCGGCGAAAAGTGGTGGTTCATCGCCATTCTCGTCGTCAATACCGCCGGCATCCTCGAGATCGTCTACTTGGTATTTTTCGTGAAGAAGTGGCATAGGAGGTTGAAGGCGGAGGATCGAAACCGTGACCAATCTTCGCAGTAAATTCATTCACGGCATTTACAAGGGTGTTTTGAAGCCTATCTTTTTCCGCATGGATCCCGAAGCCATTCACGAGCGCATGACGCGCGTTGGCGTGATGCTTGGCGCTTATTCATTGACACGCTCTCTAACGGCTGGATCATTCGAGTACGAGAATGAGGCGCTCCGTCAAAATGTACTTGGCATAGATTTCAGGAATCCCGTCGGCTTGGCCGCCGGCTTCGATAAGGACGCGCAATTGACTGACATATTGCCGGCCGTCGGCTTCGGCTTCGCGGAGGTCGGTTCCATCACCGGCGAACCGTGCGCCGGCAATCCCAAGCCGCGCCTCTGGCGATTGCCAAAATCGAAAAGCTTGGTCGTCTATTATGGATTGAAGAATGAAGGTTGCGAGGCGATCTCGGCCAGACTTGAAAGGAAGATCCAGGACAACCTTGAAAAGAAGCTTCAAAACGATTCGCAAGACAGACTCAAAGATGGATTGCAAAACAAGCTCCAAGACGATCTTCAAAGAAAGGTTCAAAATGGATTCCAACCGAAATTGTCCTCGATCCCGATCGGCGTAAGCGTGGCGATGACCAATTGCCGCGCGAATCTTGAAATTAGCAATGCTGTCGATGATTTCGCCAAAGCCTTCAAAGTCATGGAGCCATACGGCGATTATGTAACGGTGAATATCAGCTGTCCCAACACCGAGAGCGGTCAGCCGTTCATTCAGCCCGATAATCTTGAAAAGCTTTTCGTCGTTCTCGACAAGATCCCGACTGTGAAGCCGATCTTCATCAAGCTTTCGCCTGACATGGATCGCGCGGAGCTCGACGCTGTCTTAGATGTCGCTCGCTCGCATCGCATTCAAGGCATCATCACCACCAACCTGACCAAGAAGAGGGATAATCCGAAGATCCTTGACGTGAATGTGCCGACGAAAGGCGGCATGAGCGGCAAAGTCGTCCAAGATCTGACCGACGACATGCTGGCGTACATTTACAAGAAAGAAGGGAAGCGGTTCATCCTCGTCGGCAATGGAGGCGTCTTCACGGCCGAGGACGCGTATAAGAAAATCAGGCTTGGCGCGTCGCTCGTCCAATTGATCACCGGCATGATCTTCGAAGGCCCACAGGTCATCGGCGAGATCAATCAGGGTTTGGTCAGGTTGCTCAAAAGAGACGGATTTACGAGCATTCAACAAGCAATCGGGGCTGATAACTGCTAAGATTAGGATTGTGGGTAAGAGTTTAAGCATTAATTATCAAAATTTCAAAATCCAAATAACAAATTCCAGATAAAATCCAAATTTCAATGATCAAAAAACGCCGTATCTTATTTTGAAATTTGAATTCTGAGATTTCTCTGTAATTTGAATTCTGAATTTTGAGATTTAATTGAAAACTAGTCTAATCTTTCAATCTTAAATGACTCACAATAGTTGGCAAATTCATCCTCGCTCGCCATCACGAATCCGAGTGGAACAAGCTCGGGAAATGGACCGGCGTGACCAATGTCGGCTTGAGCCCGTACGGCTTCGAGATGTCCAGGAAAATGGGCGGGCTTTTGAAAGGCATCCGCGTCGACCAGGCCTTCGCTTCAGATCAAGTCCGCTCGCTGGAAACGCTCCTGTGCATGGAAGACGACGACGGCATAGACGTGCCGATCATCCGGAATGCCGCCTTGAACGAACGCGATTACGGCGATTACACCGGCAAGGACAAGTGGCAAGTCGAGAAGGAAGTCGGCGAGAAAGCTTTCGAAGCCATCCGGCGCGGTTGGGATGTACCGGTGCCGAACGGCGAGACCTTGAAGATGGTCTATGAGCGAGCCGTCCCATTCTATTTGAAAACGATCGTGCCGTTGGTCTCGGCCGGCAAGGACATCTTGGTCGTGGCTCACGGCAATTCTCTGCGCGCTATCGTCAAATATATCGAGAGCATCTCCGCCGAAGCCATCGTCAAGCTGGAATTTCCGTTCGGAGGCATATTCATATATGATATCGATGCGGACGGGCATATGGTTCACAAAGAAGTGCGGCAGGTTGAGTCGAAGGTGAACGCGTAAAACAAATGCAAAGGTTAAAAGTCAAAAGTCAAAATTGCAAGTTAAAAGTTTTGTCATTCCCGCGAAAGCGGGAATCCAGGGTCTTGCAAATTTCGACTGTAATAATACTCTGGACCCCCGCTTCCGCGGGGGTACAAGGTGAATTAATTACCAATCTTTCAATGATTAACAATCCTATGACCCACTCAAAAGCCCAAATAGTCGCGACCCTCGGCTCTGTCTCGGACTCTCCCGAGAAGCTCAAAGCCATGATCGAGCACCAGCTCGACGTGGTCAGGCTGAATTTCTCATGGGCAGACCTTGAGACTAGGACCAGGCAGATCGCGCTCGTTCGGAAGCTGGAAAAAGAATGCGGGCGGCATATACCCATCATCGAAGATCTGCCGGGACCGCGCGTCCAGGAAGGCGCGGAGCATACCTACGACCGTAAGGCCGCTTCCGTCTCGGCTCTGACAGACCGCGACAGGGATTTCATCAAGTTCGGCGCCAGCCAAGGCGTGGAATATATCGCCGTTTCGTTCGTCGGCGGGCCCGAGGATATCCAGGCTTGCCGTGAAGCCATCCAAGCTTGTTCTGGCACCCAGCGCGTCATCGCCAAGATCGAGCGCAAGGTCGCGCTCGAGCGCATAGACGAGATCATCGCCGTCACCGACGCGGTCATGGTGGCTCGCGGCGATCTTGGCAATGAGATCCCGCTCGAAGCCATCCCGTTCGCGCAGGACATGATCATCAAGAAGTGCAAAGCCGCCGGAAAGCCGGTCATCACCGCCACGCAGATGATGCTCACCATGGTGGACGATCCGATCCCGACGCGCGCAGAAGTCACCGATGTCGCCAACGCCATCCTCCAAGGCTCCGACGCGGTCATGCTCTCCGAAGAGACTGCCAAAGGCAAGTATCCGGTCGAAACGGTGGCCATGATGGAGCGCATCGTGCTCGAAGCCGAGAGGCATATGGGAGGGAAGCTGGTCATCAATCCGCTATGATTGAGGATTGAAAGATTATAAAAATCTCAAATTTCAGAATTCAATTTCCAGAGAAATCTCAGAATTCAAATCTCAAAAATGATATCATAGCGCCATTTGATCATTGGAGTTTGGAACTTATCTGGAATTTGTGATTTGAAATTTGAATTTTATTCACAAATATTAACTTTCAATGAAATCTTAGGAATAAAGACATGACAAACATTAAATCCATAGTCGCTCGTGAGATCCTCGATTCTCGTGGAAATCCGACAGTCGAAGCTGACTGCACGCTTTTAAGCGGTGCCACTGGCCGCGCATCAGTCCCATCCGGAGCCTCGACCGGAGTCCACGAAGCCCTCGAATTACGAGACGGCGACAAGGCTCGCTATAACGGCCTCGGCGTGCTCAAGGCGGTTGGAAATGTCAATGAAGAAATCAGTCAGTTCGTTCAAGGTAAGGATTTCAATCAGCAATCGCTTGACGAGGCTTTGATCAAGCTCGATGGAACTGAAAATAAGTCACGATTAGGAGCCAATGCCATCCTCGCCGTCTCACTGTCATTTGCTCGCGCTTGCGCTGCAGAACAAAAGCTCGAATTATATGAGTATCTCAATGGTTTGATTGGCAACGACTATGTCATCCCCGCGAAAGCGGGGATCCAGGGTCAAACCGTTGAAGGTGATAATACACTGGATTCCGGCCTTCGCCGGAATGACAAGACAAATTCCCAATCTTTCAACCTGCCACAGCCCTATTTCAACGTCATTAACGGCGGCAAGCATGCCGATTCCGGCCTCGACATCCAGGAATTCCTCATAGTCCCGGTCGGCTTCGATTCGTTCAAGCGCAAAGTCGAAGCGGCTGACGAGATCATCGCGGCTTTGAAGAAGATCTTGGTCAGCAAGAACTATTCGATCGGCGTAGGCGATGAGGGAGGCTTTGCGCCGAAATTGTCTTCAAATGAAGAAGCTTTCGAATTACTAGAGCAGGCCATAAAAGATGCCGGTTACAATTTCAATCAGGTCAAATTAGCCATAGACGCCGCGGCCTCGAGCTTCTACGTCAAAAGCACGTACCGGCTGAAGATCTACGGAGAGGATAAGAATATGGGCAGCCGGGCCATGGTGGATTGGTATAAGAGATTGGTCGGCGCGCATCCGATCGTCTCCATCGAGGACGGCCTGGCCGAAGACGATTGGGACGGGTTCACGCACATGAATGACATGCTCGGAGATAAAATACAGATCGTCGGCGACGACTTGACTGTGACGAACATCAAGAGGATCCAAACAGCCATTGAGAAGAAAGCAATTAATTCGGTTCTGATAAAACTTAATCAAATTGGCACCTTGACCGAAACGATCCAAGCGATTCAATTGGCTAAGAAGCAAGGTTGGACCGCGTTTGTCTCGCATCGTTCGGGTGAAACGAATGACACCTTTATTGCTGACCTAGCCGTCGGCCTTTCCTGTGAATGCATCAAGTCCGGTTCGTTGGCGCGCGAGGAAAGAGTCTGCAAATACAACCGATTGATGGAGATTGAAGAGCGGCTGAAAGCGCGCTAGTATTAAGCGCGTATGAAGACCGTCACTGACCAAAAAAAGATCGAGGAAGCTTTCGCTCGCGGGACTGTGGTCGAAGCTTTTCCTTCCAAGGAAGAGCTGATCCATCGCATGATGTCTGGGCAGCCATTGAGGTTATATATTGGCCTCGATGCCACTTCGGGAGCCTTACATCTGGCGCATGCAAGGATCCTAATCTTTTTAGAAGAGCTTCGTCAGCTTGGTCATGAGGTTATAGTCCTATTTGGCGATTTTACGGCACAGATCGGCGATCCTACGGATAAGAGCGTCGCACGGAAGCAGCTTACTCATGAGGATGTAAAGAAAAATGTGGCCGGATGGTTGAGTCAGATCAAGCCTTTGATAAACACGACCGATTCGAATAACCCTACTCAGATCAAATACAATTCCGAATGGCTTTCTAAGCTTACGTTCACTGATGTGGTCAAACTCGCTTCGAATTTCACAGTTCAACAGATGCTCGAACGAGATATGTTCCAGAAGCGCCTAAAAGATAATACGCCAATACATCTTCACGAGTTTCTGTATCCATTGATGCAAGGTTATGACAGCGTTGCAATGGATGTCGACGCGGAAGTCTGCGGCACTGACCAGATCTTCAATGCCTTGGCAGGAAGGATCCTTCAAAAGCGATTGAATAACAAGGATAAATTCGTCATCGCTCTGAATCTCATGGAAAATCCGAAAACTGGCGCATTGATGTCGAAAAGCAAAGGCACTGGCGTATTTCTCAATCAGTCGGCGGATGAGCTCTTCGGTTCAATCATGGCTCAACCCGATGAAATGATCGAACCGTTTTTTGTAAACTGCACGCGCATTCCATTAACGGAAAAAGACGCTTTGATGGCCAAGGGCCCGCGTGACGCCAAAGCAGCCGTTGCCTTCGACATTGTCAAGCGGTTCCACGGTGAAGATTCCGCCAAATCAGCCAAAGAATCATTCGAGAACACTTTCGCCAGGGGAGGCGTGCCGGATGATGTGCTTGAATTGAAATTGGCTGGCGATGAATCGCTCGTTGACGCTCTCATAAAAGCCGAAGTTGTTCCTTCAAAGACAGAATGGAGACGATTGATCGGCGAAGGAGCCGTTAAGGTTATGGGCGGAGCCGGCGAATCTTCTGATGGAATGAAGATCGATGATGTGAATTTCAAGCCCGCGAATGGAACCATTCTCAAGATAGGGAAGAGGAGGTTCGTAAAGATCAAGATCTCATAAAAAAGTTTTTTATAGATGTGATTGCGGAGCGGAATATCCCTCTGGTCACTTTTGAAAAGTGTCGAAAGTTTCGACACTTTTGCAAAGTGCTGCAGGGGAGATATCGCTTCCCGACGATAAAAAAGAGGGCCGACGGCGGCACCTCTTGTTGCGGGCATTTTCACCGGCGGCACCTCATTGTGTGTGATGAAAGTGCATATCGAGACAGGCCATGATTGACGCTATCACTAAGCTAACAATTAGAATTCCGAGTACGGTTTTCGGATTCTTCAAAGGTTCAAGAAAGCGCCATAGTTTAATTTTTTCATTCAGTTTCATTTTGTACCTCCACAAGAATTATAGCACCAAAATCAATGTGCCAATGACAGCCCATAGGTGTTCTTGAACCCGGATCTTCTTAGCGTACCAACCGCATCTCTCATAGTGCTGCCGGTCGTAATCACGTCGTCGATTACCACTACAAATAGGTCGGACCTATTTAGGTCGGACCTCGGATTCACGGCGAAAGTGTCTTGGATGCTCTTCAATCGTTCGCGCCGATCCTTCAAAGTTTGCCTTGAAGTGTGGCGCACGCGAATGAGCAGGTCGTGCGCAAAAAGAAAATGCTTATCTGAATCGAGTCTAGCAATCGCGTCGGCGATCAGTTCGCACTGATTGAAGCCGCGCTCGCGGCGGCGTGCCTTGGTGATCGGCATCGGAATAATTAGAATGCGCATGTCTTTTGGTATCACTGATTCGAATGAACGCAAGATGCGAAATAGCGCGTGTGCGGCAAGCGAAGCGCCTTTCAAAGACTTCTTGTATTTTATGCTCCAGACCAGATGAAAGACCCGCTCGTCCTTATAATGAAAGACGGAGCACGCCTCTGGAATAGGAGCATCAATGGCGCGCGGCAAGAGCTTGAATAAGCCGCTCTCATCCATAGCCAAAGCCTCTCGCTCCGCCGGATGGACGGGGAACAGGGCGTCGGCCACCGTATTAAAAAAAGCGCTGAAGGCGCGGGTCAGAGGCATACGCATTATTATAGCCACAAGCGAGGATGCGTGGCAACTCGTTGACACGGCATCCGAGCGCAGCGGATATATGAGCGAAGCGAATATAACACCAAAAATTTCAAGGGGTAGCAGAGCCGGAGAAATATGTCCGTTCAGGACGGTGCCCCCGCGCCAATATTCCTGGTATTCGTTTTGTTGGCAATGTCCTTCACGGGCATATTTCTCCTGCTCTAGCGTTGCTGTTATGTTATACTTTCACCATGGCATTTTTCTCATTCTTCAAGAAAGAGACCAGCGTCCTCGGCGTGGACATCGGCTCGTCGGCCATCAAGATCGTGCAGATCAAGAAGAAACGCGGCCGGGCCGTCTTGGAGACTTACGGCGAGCTGGCGCTGGGCCCTTACGGCGGCACCGAGATCGGCCGGGCGGTCAGCCTGCCAGCGGACAAGCTGGCCGAGGCGATCCGGGATCTCCTGCGCGAAGCCAAGACGACCACGGTCAATTGCGGCGCGGCACTGCCGCTGTCTTCCAGCCTGATCACCTTCGTTACCGTGCCTCCGGTGCCTGACAAGCAGATGGCCGACGTGGTCTCGCTCGAAGCCCGCAAATACATCCCCGTGCCGCTCTCCGAAGTCTTCCTGGATTTCTCCGTCATCCCGACTGAAGAAGGCTACGCCGAAGGCACCGAAGCTGGCAAGGCAGAGAAGCGAGGGCAAGAAGTCCTGGTCGTGGCCATCCACAACGAATATCTCTCCGAATACCAGTCGGTCATGGGAGGCAGCGGTCTCCAGCCGGGCTTCTACGAGATCGAGATCTTCAGCTCCATCCGCGCCGTCGTGGAACAAGGGCTCTCCACGGTCATGATCATCGACATGGGCGCCCGCTCGACCAAGCTCTACATCGTCGAGCGCGGGCTCTTGCGCGCTTCGCATATCATCAACAAAGGAGGGCAGGACATCACCTTGGCTCTGTCGAAGGCGCTGTCCATCGAAGTAGCCGACGCCGAGAGCTTGAAGCGTTCGCGCGGCCTCAAAGGCGGCCCGGAATACAAGGAACCGACTGAGATCATCACGGTCAACCTCGACTATGTCTTCTACGAGGCCAATACGGCCCTCTTGAATTATCAGAAGAAATACGGCAAGAACATCGGCTCTATCATCATGACCGGCGGCGGAGCTTTGCTCAAGGGGCTCATAGATCTGGCCAAGATCGGATTCCAGACGCAGGTGGTATGCGCCGATCCGTTCGGCAAGCTCGAGACGCCGGCATTCCTCGCCGAGGAATTCGCCGCGGCCGGCCCGGAATTCGCGGTAGCCATCGGCGCGGCCTTGCGCAGGCTGTCGGAGACGGAATGACATCCAAATTTATAATTGCCGGTCTGCTTGTATTTCAGCCAAATCCATGCGATATTTAAGCCGATGATAAGCATCGACGATCAAGTCAAATACTGGACTGACAAAGAATATGCCGAAGAAAATTCCCAGAAAATAACTAAGATCTACAAAGAACTATGTCAAAAGATAAAACAAAAAAAATAGTCGAGAGATACGTCGAGAAGCTGAAGGAAAGCAAGATACCGTTGTCCGGAGTGTATCTGTTCGGCTCATTTGCCAAAGGCGAAGCCCGTGAATGGAGTGACATCGACGTGGCCATCTTCTCCAAGAGAAAAGAGACCGACCAATTCATAATCGAAGCTGGCAGGATTCGGAGGGAAGTCGATCTGCGGATAGAACCGCATATCTTTTCCGAGGAAGATCTGAAGACGGTCTCGACGCCTTTCGTCGAAGAGATCTTGAGAACGGGAGTAAGGGTGGTTTGAGCGGCGCTATTCGGTCTTGTGCCGTTATTCCGTCTAGCGAGCGGCATCGTGGCTGCCGAAGGCAGACATGATGCGCGAGTGAAGACGGAACAACATGCGAAGCATGTTATGCACAGCCAATATAGCTGGCTTTTCTGGTATAATGCACGACAGCATCACCCATGGAAACCAGATTCCAAACTTCATTCATACCCAGGAAGCCTGTCACGGCTTCAGGGCCGTCCTTGTCCCAATCCCATTCGCCGGCACATCACTCGTTCGGCGGTATATTCATGGACATCGCCGTGGTTCTGTTCGTCATCTCGCTTGCTCGCCGCCGGCGGGGCTTACCTCTGGAAGAGCTATCTCTATTCCGCCCAAGCTTCCTATCAGGCCGAGCTCCTCACCCGCGAGAAGCAGTTCAACCTCGACTTGATCCAACAGCTCCAAAACCAGAGCGTCAAGATCAATCTCGCCAAACAGCTCCTGGCCAGGCACGTCGCCGCTTCGCAGGTCTTCGGCGTCATCGGAGCATTGACCTCGGAGCACGTCAGGTTCTCCTCCTTCGATTTCACCGCGCCGGGGTCCGGATCTTCCAACGCCAAAGTCTCTCTTTCGGGATTCGGAGCCAGCCTGTCCACGGTGGCCTTCCAGTCTGACGTTCTCGGCTCGCTCAGCCAATACGGCTTGCAGAACATCGTCAAGAATCCGATCCTGTCCAATCCGGCCTTGAACGAGAACGGAACGGTCGCTTTCAGTCTTTCAGCCGAGATCAGTCCGTCGGTCCTGTCCTATGAGAAAGGGATATCGGGCTCCTCCGGAGGGTCTTCGACCGCGTCTTCCACGCCTTCAAATCCATGAATCGCAATCTCACAGCTTTCATCCTGATCGTGATCGCCGTCGGCATATATGTCACGGTCACCCAAGGGTTCATGGCCGAAGCCGGGCAGGTCAAGAGCGTCAATGACCAATATGTCTCGGCCATCGCGAACGCCGCCCGCCTGATCGCCACGCGCGACCAAGTGCTCAAGGATTACAACGCCATCTCCGACAACGATCGCGCGCGCCTGGACAAGATGATACCCGGCACGGTCGACAATATCCGACTGATCATAGACTTGAACGGCATCGCCGCCAGTCATCACATGTCCTTGAAAGGCGTTTCCGCCTCGGCCTCTTCCGGGAATCCCGCGGCTGCTCCGGGCCATGCCGCTCCCGGAGGGAGCGCCCCCGGTTCGGCGATGACGGCTCCGAACGCTCCCATTGGCGGGGGGTTCGCGGGGAGCCAGCCTAGCCAGGCGATCTCCGCGCCAGTCCTCGACACGGTCGCGGTCTCGTTCAGCGTAAGCGCGAGCTATCAGGATTTCATCAACCTCTTGCAGGCCATGGAGGCGGATCTGCGCGTCATGGACCTGACCCATCTTTCGGTGACGGCCAATGACACCGGGACTTACGATTGGAGCCTGCAATTCAACACGTATTGGATCCGTCAAACGACATGAAGAATCTCTTCCATTCAAAAGGCACTATCTCCGTCATCGTCATCGTAGTGATCTTGGTGATAGCCTATTTCTATTACGAAGGCGGCTCGTCTACCGGGAGCGGCAGCTTGCTCCAGTCTCAATCGAGCGACCAGAGCATCGGAGCCGCCGAACTCAATCTTTTGAACCAGATCCAATCGCTGAATGTCGATTCCTCATTGTTCAAGGATCCCGGCTACCAGAGCCTGGTGGACTATTCGGTGGCCATACCGTCCGAGCCCGTTGGCCGTCCGAATCCTTTCGCGCCGTATCCGGGCGAAGTCGTCGTTTCCGGCTCCGCCGGCGCCGCAGGGAATCCCGGCACGACCGGCCATTAACACATGAGCGTACTCGACATCCTGCTCGAAAAGAAGCTGATCAGCAAGGATGACGTCCGCGAAGCGCGCAAGCGGATGTCTTCCGGCGCCACTCTGGAAGAAGCCCTGATCTCGGAAGGCGTCAAGCCAGACGACATAACTGCCGCCCGCGGCGAATTTCTGAATATCCCGGTCCGTGCCATCGCCGAGACTTCCGTGCCGTTCGAGGTCCTCGAATACGTCCCGCAGGAATCCGCCGAGCATTACCGTTTCGTGCCGATCGGCCTCAAAGAAGGCACGCTCGAGGTCGGCGTCGTCGATCCCGACAACATGGAGGCTCGCGACGCCTTGAATTTCCTGGCGGCCAAGAAGAACATCCCGTACAAGATGTATCTCATCACCATCGACGACTTCCAGAAAGTCGTCGAGATGTACAAAGGCCTGACCGGCGAAGTCTCGCGCGCCCTGACCGAGCTCGAGTCCGAGCTCTCGGTTGAGACCGAAGCCGTCAAGAAAGCACCGGGATCGCCGGCTCCGGGAGCGCCCGGCAAGGGCGACAAGAACGCTCCGGCCGAAGAGACGATCATCATCGAGGACGCGCCGGTGGTCAAGATCGTGGCGACCATCGTCCGCTACGCCGTCGAGGGAGAAGCTTCCGACGTCCACATCGAGCACATGCGCGACAAGGTCCGCGTGCGCTTCCGCGTGGACGGCGTGCTCACGACCAGCCTGGTCCTGCCGCCGCAGGTGCATTCGGCGGTGGTCAGCCGCATCAAAGTCCTTTCCAACATGCGCTTGGACGAGAAGAGGAAGCCGCAAGACGGGCGCTTCTCGGCCAGGATCGACGGCCGGCGCATCGATTTCCGCGTCTCCACATTCCCGGCTTATTACGGCGAGAAAGTCGAAATGCGCATCCTCGACCAAGCCAAAGGCCTGCACGCTCTCGACGACATGGGAATGACGCCCGCCAATCTCTCTATGATCAAGCAAGCCATCGACCGTCCCTACGGCATGATCCTCATCACCGGTCCGACCGGTTCCGGCAAGTCGACGACGCTCTATTCTCTGCTGAACGAGGTCGACCGCGAGAGCTACAATGTTCTTTCGCTCGAAGACCCAGTTGAATATCAGATGGAAGGCGTCAGCCAGTCGCAGGTGCGGCCGGAGATCGGCTATGACTTCAGCTCCGGTTTGCGCACGACGCTGCGCCAAGACCCGGACATCATCATGGTGGGTGAGATCCGAGACAAGGAGACCGCTCAACTGGCCGTCCAGGCGGCCTTGACCGGCCACCTGGTCTTTTCGACTTTGCACACCAACAACGCCGCCGGCATCATTCCGCGCTTGGTCGACATGGGCGTCGACCCGTATCTGATCGCGCCGACCCTCATCCTCGGCGTGGCCCAGCGCCTAGTCGGCCTCTTGCCGCCCAACGGGGGAGAGCTGGTGCCCGTCGAGGGCAGCATCAAGGCCATGATCGACCGACAGTTCAGCGACCTGCCGGCCGAATACAAGAAGAACATCCCCTGGAGCGACAAGGTGGCCAAGATCAAGGTCACCCCGGAATCGCCGCGCGGCACCCGCGGGCGCATGGCGGTCTTCGAGATGTTCACCATGGACAAGGACGTCGAGAGCATCATCCTCCACAATCCGACCGAGACCGAGATCGTCAAGTCCTTGCGCGCCAAAGGCATGCTGACTTTGAAGGAGGACGCCATCATCAAGGCCTTCGAGCGCAAGATACCCATTGAAGAGGTGAATAAGCTATAGGGGACAGGGTGCAGGGTACAGTAAAAAATCAGAATTCAACATTTAATTTATACTTTCTACACCCTGTACCCTGTACCCTGTACCCTGATATACTATACCCATGGCTGATCAACCTAATCAGAAGAAGATCCTCTTCGTCGACGACGACAAATTCCTGCTCGACATGTACGCCTTGAAGTTCTCCAAAGCCGGCTACGAGGTCAAGACCGCCGATTCGGCCGAAGCGGCCATGGCTCTCCTCAAGGGCGGCTTCGCGCCGGATGCCATGCTCATAGACATCGTCATGCCAGGCACTGACGGCCTGGACTTGGTCTCCTCGGTGCGCTCCGCCCGCTTGGCGCCGGACGCCGCGATCATCATGCTCACCAACCAAAGCGCTTCCGACGACATCGCCCGGTCCAAGAAGCTTGGCATCGACGGCTTCGTCGTCAAGGCCACGACCATCCCCTCGGAAGTCCTGTCGGAGGTCGAGAAGATGATGGCGACGAAGAATAATTAAATTCCAAATTCCAAGCACCAATCTCCAAATGAAATGAAAATAACAAATTCCAAAAATCAAATTCCAGAAAAATCTCAGAATTCAAATTTCAAAGATAAGCTCAAAAACCTTTTGATCATTGGAATTTGGAGCTTATCTGGAAATTGTAATTTGGAATTTGTAATTTAACTACAATGGACTACCGCAAAGAAATCCAAGAGCTCGTCGACCTGATCATCAAGGAGAACGCTTCCGACCTGCATCTGTCGGCCGGGCGCACCCCGATCATCCGAGTATCCGGAGGGCTCATTCCTTTGGTCAAGAAGCCGGTCATCACGGATGCCGACATGAAGGGCTTCGTGGGCATCTTCCTCTCGGCCCCGGGCCGCGAGATCCTAGAGCGCGACAAGACCGCCGATTTCTCGTACAGCCTGGTCCAGACGCGATTCCGCGGCAACGTCTATTACCGCCAAGGGTCGTTATCCATAGCGCTACGCCTCATCCCGCGGGTCATCCGTACCCTGGCCGAGCTCAATTTGCCGCCGATCCTGGAGACCTTCACCCGCCGCAGGCAGGGATTCTTCCTGACGGTCGGACCGGTCGGGCAGGGCAAGACCACTACTCTGGCCACTTTGATCGAGATCATCAACCAGACCCGGGCCGAGCACATCCTGACCATCGAAGATCCCGATCGAATACCAATTCGAGTCGAAGCGCTCCATCATCGACCAGCGCGAGGTCCGCATAGACACGCCGGATTTCAGCGACGCCCTGGTCTCGATGTTCCGCGAGGACATAGACGTCTGCATGGTCGGCGAGATGCGCGACGCCATGACCATATCCACGGCCGTGACCGCCGCCGAGACCGGCCACTTGATCTTCTCGACCCTGCACACCAACGACGCTTCCCAGACCATCGACCGCATCATCGACTCGTTCCCGTCCGATCAGCAGGACCAGATCCGCGTCCAGCTGGCCGGATCGATGACCGGCATCTTCTCACAGCGCCTGATCCCGCGGATCTCCGGCGGCCTCATCCCGGCCTACGAGCTCCTGATCAACAACAACGCCGTCTCCAACCTGATCCGCGAGAAGCGCATACACGAGATCAACACGGTCATAGAGACCAGCTCGCAGGAAGGCATGATCGACTTCAACCGCTCGCTGGCTGAACTGGTCAGAGCGGGGGAGATCACGGTGGAGAGCGCATATTTGAACTCGCATAATCCGAAAGTCCTCGAAAAAATGATTTGAAAGGGTACAGGGGTCAGGGAACAGGGTACAGTAAAACTCAAAACCACACCCTGTACCCTGTACCCTGTACCCTGATATACTTAACCCATGCTCTTCAACTACGAAGCCCTCGACAATACCGGAGCCAAGAAGATCGGCTCGATCGACGCCGTCAACGTAGACATAGCCATCGCCTCGCTCCAGCGGCGCGGTCTGGTCATCACCTCGGTCGTCGAAGCCGGCAAGCCGGCCTCATTCCTGTCGATCAACGTCTCTTTCTTCGACCGCGTCTCGAGCAAGGACGTGGTCATCCTCTCCCGCCAGCTCTCGACCCTGTTCGAAGCCCAAGTCTCGGCCATGCGCATCTTCCGCCTCTTGGCCTCCGAGACCGAGAAGCGCCCCCTGGCCGTGGTCTTGGAAGCCGTGGCTGACGATCTGCAATCCGGCGATTCCATCTCCGCGGCTCTGGAGAAGCATCCGAAAGTCTTTTCGGAATTCTATGCCTCCATGGTCAAGGCCGGCGAAGAATCCGGCAAGCTCAACGACACCTTCCAATATCTGGCCGATTATCTGGACCGCACTTACGAGCTCTCCTCCAAAGTCCGCGGCGCGCTCATATATCCTGCCTTCGTGATGGTCACTTTCATCACCGTGATGATACTCATGTTCACCATGATCATCCCCAAGATCACTCCCATTCTGGAGCAATCCGGCGCCACTATTCCCGTCTATACGCAGGTCATCATCGGCATCAGCAATTTCCTGGTCCAATACGGCCTGGTACTCTTGGCGGCTCTGATCGTGGGCGCGTTCTTCCTGGTGCGCTTCATCCGCACTCCGGCCGGCCGCTTCGCCTACGACCGCGCCAAGCTGCACGTCCCGTACGTCTCGACGCTCTACCGCAAGCTCTATCTCTCGCGCCTGGCCGACAACATGAATACCATGCTCTCTTCCGGCATCCCGATGGTCCGGGCGCTCGAATTGACCTCGACCGTCATCAACAACGGCGTGTACAAGAGGATCCTCTCCGACGCCATCGAAGCGGTCAAAGGCGGCGTCTCCCTCTCCGACGCGCTTTCGGTCGACCCCAAGGCCATCCCCGGCATCTTGACGCAGATGACCAAGGTCGGCGAAGAAGCCGGCGAAGTCGGCCCCATCCTGAAGACCCTCTCCAATTTCTACGCCCGCGAAGTCTCCACGGCCGTCGACGCCCTGGTCTCCCTGATCGAGCCGGCCATGATCGTCCTTCTGGGCGCCGGCGTAGGCATCCTCCTCGCGGCCGTGCTGGTGCCTATCTACTCGATCGCGCAATCGAGCGGGTCGTAAAAAGCTTGAGATAACATTATCCACAGGCCTATACCCCCGTTTTTAACGGGATGCTACAATTACCCCAAACCATTTAACGCAATGGTCGTGTCCCTTTAACAGGTGATTAACAGTAAATAACTTATAAAATGAAAAAGCTCACTCGAGGTTTCACCCTCATCGAATTGCTCGTCGTCATCGCCATCATCGGCGTCTTGGCGTCCATCGTGCTCGTGTCTCTGAACGGCGCCAGAAAGAAGGGTGCAGATGCGCGCGTTATTTCCGATGTTCAGGAGATACGCACGGCTTTGGAGTCTGGTTATAACGGTAGTGGATATCCGGATGTTACTAATATTCAGACAAGTAGTTTCGTACTGACTCAAAGCTCTGGCTGTAATGCTGGTTATTGGAATAATGGCGGTAGTCAGAATGTTGCCATTAGTGCACTGGTTAATGATGCATGTAGCCAAGAGGGCAATACTCCCAATGGTACCAATAGCGCTATAAGTATTATTGTCAACAATAATACAGTTCCAATTTCCCAAACTGGTGGGTATCTTATCCAAGGGTATCAATCGTCTACTGGTACTTGGTTTTGTATAGACAATACTGGCAAGGCAGTTCAAAGTGATACAGTAAAGACAGCATCTGCTACGGCAGCACCAGGTTGTTAATCCCAGTAGATCTCACCCTTTCAACAAAACCCCTCGTGGGGTTTTGTTTTACAAGGAAAAGACAAGCTTTAATCTCGGTATCTGTTCAATGTTATCCACATGTCCACATTGGCGTTTTCCGGCAAATGCTATAATTATGGCACGCCATTAACACTAATGGTACGAGTTCCTTTATAAGAGCTTATTAACAGTTTATTCATAAATCATAAAATGAAAAAGTTCACTCGAGGTTTCACCCTCATCGAATTGCTCGTCGTCATCGCCATCATCGGTATCTTGGCGTCCATCGTGCTCGTGTCATTGAACGGCGCTAGAAAGAAGGGATGCTGATGCCCGCATCATCTCCGATGTCCAGGAGATTCGCACGGCTCTGGAGACCGGTTATAACGGTTCGGGATATTCTGATCTTGTCGCAATTGCCAACTGCAATGGCACGACGAATGCCGTTAATGCGGTTTTGAACACTAACGCGGCTCTTAATGGATGTGTTGCTCCGGCGGGCCCTGACAATAACAATATCAGTACGCTTGCTAATGATGCCCTAAGCCAAGGCGGCTTTATCTATCTCGATGAGAATGCAGGGTCGCCAGTCAATGGTTATACTCTTCGTGGACAATTGTCTTCGAATAACAAAGGAGATTTCTGCATTGACTCGACGGGTAAGACTGATGGGTCCGAACCTTTCGGGACTCCGAACACGAACGCCGCTGTTGTCGGTTGTCAGTAATTCCTAGTAATTGTCTTGCTTCCCAACAAAACCCCTCGCGGGGTTTTGTTTTTGGGCGGAAAAGTGGTATAGTGGCGGCATGAATATGAAAGGAGTAGTCGAATATTGGCTTAAAACGGCCGCGCATGATTATGAGACCATGGAGGTTTTGTACGATAACGGCAAGATATTCAGATTCATTGTTCTTTGGTCATATCATTCTAGAAAAGGTTTTGAAGGCGTTGGTCGTCAAAAAGATTGGAGAGCACGCGCCTTTTACGCATGACCTTGTTCAATTACAAGGATTGGCCGGTATTTCATTGTCCAAGGCGGAGACAGATATTTTAGACGAAGCGAACGATTTCAACATCAGAGCCAGATATCCAGAGCGTAAGCTCGAGTTCTATAAAAAATGCACCAAGGAATTCACCGATAAATACATGCCCGCAATCAAGGATCTCTACCAAAAACTATGCAATACAGCGAAATCATAGCCGTAGTTAAGAAATATGCGGAATATCTTAAGAAATCCGGGATAATTCCGGACGCAGTTTATTTGTTCGGTTCCTACGCCAAAGGAGAACCTCGTAAAGACAGCGACATAGATGTGGCGGTAGTCTCTTCGTATCTGAATGATAAATATGATGAAGGTCGTTTCAAACTTTGGAAACTTCGCAGGAATATCGATCTGCGCATCGAGCCGCACGGATTCACTCCGGAAGATTGGGCCGACGATTCCAATCCCATGCCGTATGAGATAAAGAAGACCGGCTTGCAGATCGCCTAAAGGTTTTGTTTTTATCCGGCTGGATGCTATAGTCTCATCCATGTCTGAAGGCAAATCGCAAGCCAAAATAAGGATGCTGTCGGTCGTCATTCCCGTCTATAACGAGCGCCAGACCATAGAAGAAACGCTCAAGAAAGTGATTGGGGTTGGGCTTCCATCCGGTTGGAGCAAGGAAATAATCATTGTTGACGACGGCTCAACTGATGGCACCAAGGAAGTATTGCAATCGTGGACTTCAAAGGTCACGGTCATATTCAGTCCTCAAAATGGAGGCAAAGGCGCGGCGCTGAAGCTGGGATTCAAGGCCGCGAAAGGGGATTACGTCATCATCCAGGATGCTGACCTAGAATACGATCCGGCTGATTATTCGAAACTGCTCCAGCCGATCATCGAGGGGAAGTCGGAAGTTGTCTTCGGCTCGCGCGTTCTGAACAAGAATGCTGTGCCGTTCAGCCGCATCTATTTCTACGGCGGCCTCTTGATAACCAAGATATTCAATCTTCTCTTCGGGACCAAAATCACCGACGTCGCCACTTGCTATAAGGTGTTCCCAAGGCAGTATGCTTTGGAAGCAGCTAGCCTGCCAGCCAATGATTTCGTTTTTGATGTCATAGAATTGACGGACTTCCTGCTTCGGAAGACACGGAACATAGTCGAAGTGCCGATAAGCTATGTTTCCAGGCATAAGACCGAAGGCAAGAAGCTCAATTGGCGCCACGGCTGGCGATGTTTCAGGCGCTCAGTGATGATCTTCTTCGAGTCGCGCAAGAAGCTCCAGCTCTTCCTGACATTCGCTCTATTCTTCGCGGTATTCTTCGCCGTCTATTTCTCCGTCAGCACGGTATCTTCCAGCGACGATCACTTTTTCCATTTCCGTTTCGCCCAGCAGATGTTCTCGCACGGATTCCTCCAGTCATTTTGGGATTTCAAATCCATATATTTCTCCAAGATAGCCCAGGGCAACGCCTATTTCGTCTATTACAATTTCCTGTTCTATATCGTCATCCTGCCGTTCACGTTCCTCAATCCGCTATTCCTCGCCATCAAGCTCTATGCTGTCTTCGCGGTATCATTCGCTTTCACTTTGCTCTACTGGTGCCTCAAGAAGTTCGGCGTTAAATATCCCTTCATTTGGACCTTGCTCTTCGTGGCGATCACCAATACCGGCGCGATCTGGCGATTCTTCCTGTCGCGTCCGTATGCCCTAGCGCCGTCATTGCTCCTATTGTTATTAGTCTTCCTTTATAAGAAGAACCACTGGGGCGTCTTCATCGTCAGTATCGTCTATCTGTTCTGGCACAGCGCTACTTTCTTCATGCCGCTCGGCGTGGCGCTGGCTTATTACATCTCTGAAAGATTCTACGGCTCGAAAGGCGATCATAAGAATCTTATCGCGGCTTTCGGCGGCACGGCTCTGGCCGTGGCTTCGACGTATCTGGTCTCTTCGGGATTCCTGCTGTATATGCGCGACATCATCTTCGGCACCTATTGGGATACCATTCTTGGCAAGAAGGTGAATATCGGAGAAGGCGGTGAACTGTATCCTCTGGATTTCTTCAATGTCATACAGACCAACGCTCTGGTATTCGGCGCGTTCGTCACGGCGATATCCGTGGATGTCTGGAGCTATGTCGCCTATAAATGGAAGCGCGCCACGGCCGACGAATATTTTGCCGGTTTGCTGCCGGAGCGCCGCCATCTGCAGACCAGCATGCTCGTCATGACAGCCTGCTTCTTCCTAGGAACTATAGTCGCGAGCGCCCGTTTTGGAGATTATTTCACGTTCTTCGCGGCGGTATACGTCGCACTGTCATTCGATCATATCCGTTCTGCCATCAAGATCTCCGGAAGCCGGCTCGTCAAGCGCAGTGTGGCTTGCGGGCTAGCGATCGTCCTCGGCTATCTATTCTTGAGCAACATGCTGTTCCTCCAGGAAAGACTGGCCTATGGCGCATCGACGAATGAATTCTATCAAGTTGGGGCATGGCTGAACCACAATACTAAACCCGGCAGCGTGGTATTCAACGCCAACTGGAGCTGGTTCGCGGAGCTCTATTACAACAGCCCGCAAGACAATTATGTCGGAGGTCTGGAGCCGAGATTCGCGTATACTTATGACGCGAAAGCCTATTGGGAATGGACGCATATCTCCAACAATGGGTATGTCTGTGCCACTGAAAAATGTCCAGATATCCAGATAGTGGCGGAAAAAGCTTTCAGCCGAGGCGGAGATCCGCAAGCGTGGGCGACGACCACTGGGAATGCCATCGCGAATTCGCTGATCGACACTTTTCATTCCCATTATGTCGTGACCTCCAAGGATTATCTGGCCTTCAATTACATCATGGACCATAATACCCATTTCAAGCACGAGCTGTATGATCCCACCTACGGATTCTCGGTATACTCCGTCAAACCCTGATGCCAAAACCCAAGGAATACAACCAGGAGACGCTTTCCGGGGATTTCGAATTCATGGCCTTGCGCGAGGCCGTGAATTACCAGCGCTGGCTGGTCAAGGAGCTGGGGGTATCGATCAGCGGCCGGACGATCGAGATCGGCGCAGGCATCGGACAGATGACGACGGCTCTGCGGGCTCTGCCAAGGATCTCGCACTTGCAATCGGTAGAACCCGAAGCGGCCTTCTGTGAGCGATTCCGTCGAGCCTTGCCTGGGCATCCGCTTATACAGGGGACAATCAGAGACGTGGGGAGTGAAGACTGGCATTCCATAGTCAGCATAAACGTCCTCGAGCATATAGAAGACGACCAAGCCGAGCTCGCCGCCTATCAGAGGAAATTACGCGGCAATAAAGGTGTCTTGGCGCTCTTCGTACCGGCCCGGCCGGAATTGTATGCGCCGATAAGATCGCGATTTCGGGCATTACCGTCGCTACGGCAAGCACAGCCTGCGCTCGAAATTGCATAAGGCTGGGTTCAGCGTGGAGAAGATGCGCTATTTCGACTTCGTCGGCTATTTCGCCTGGCACTTGAATTTCTGCCTACTCAAACGCCGGAATTTCGATCCCCGCTCGGTCAGGCTGTTCGACCGGCTGATCTTCCCCTTGGAAAACTTCATAGAAACCAACATCTGCCCGCCTCCTTTCGGCAAGAATCTGCTCGTCATAGCGCGGGCATAGCCTGTTGATAAGTCGCCCGGATTATCTGCTATAATCCAAGCATGCGTATCCTCAGCCGCGGCTTCACCCTCATAGAATTGTTGGTGGTCATCGCCATCATCGGCGTTCTGGCGTCCATCGTGCTGGCGTCACTGAGCCGGCGCCAGGAACAGAGGCAAAGATACGCGCATCGTCTCGGATGTCCACGAATTAAGGACGCAGATGGAGAATGATCGCACGCCCACTGATTATTCGGGCAGTTTCACTATAGTCACTGCTTCCGCGACCGTATGGTTTGGCAGTGGCACTTTGACGCAATACTCTGCCGTCGTTTCAGATGCCAAAACGAATTCATCGATCAACGGACCTATCGCCACGACCACTTATATCAGTCCGGGTGGCACGGTCATCAGCGGCACTGCGGCTGCTGGCGCGGCAAATGGTCCGGAGATTGTTGTCGTTGAAAATGGCGTCGCATCCGGCGGTCTTTGGACGACGAAACCTACGGCTTATTCGATTTGGGGCTATTTGAGCACTGGCAATTGGTACTGTCTTGATTCCGCGGGAAATTCGAAGAACGGCACTTCAGCGACGCCGACTACCATCACTTGCCTGTAAAAGATCAAAAAAGACAGTTGCTGCCTTTTCCGTGTCAGCCGGCTAAAATAGCATCATGAATCTTCAATCTTCAATCTTCAATATTCAATCGCGCAGTCGCGCCTTCACTCTGATTGAATTGATCGTCGTCATCGCCATCATCGCGATCTTGACCGCCTTGATTCTGCCGGCTCTGGCCGGCTCAAAAGGCAAGGCTCGCGACGCGCAGAGAGTTTCCGATATCAGCCAATTGCAGGGCGCTTTGGAATTGTATTTTGACAGGTGCGGAGATTATCCGGCTCCTGATAATAATAAGATAGACAGCACAGTTTTAACACAAACTGATAGCAATTGTCCGTCCGGCGTCACATTCCAGACTTATATATCCCAAGTGCCTACGCCGCCAGCCGGAGCAGGTCAATCTGCCTATGATTATGCGGTTATGAGCACTTCCGGCGGTCTTGCAGTGAACTATGTTTTGCATGCTGCGCTTGAATCGCCTAATGCGGCCGGCGCAAAAAGCCTCAATGGAATGCCGACTCCGCCAAACGGTTATAGTTGGTCAGGATCGGCCAGCTATACATGCAGCAATACCAGCGGTTCTGTCGATTATTGCGCGACTTCTAACTGATGTTTCCGGTCATTCCTCTAATCACTGTCCTAGCTTTCATCTTCGGCTGCGTCATCGGCAGCTTTTTGAACGTGGTGTCTCTGCGATTCAAAACCGGCAAGGGCTTGAATGGCCGCTCGATGTGCATGTCTTGCGGCAAGACTCTGACTTGGAAAGAATTGGTGCCGGTTTTCAGTTTCTTAGTCCAAAAAGGGAAGTGCCATGGCTGTAAGAGCAAGATCTCATGGCAGTACCCGTTGGTCGAGCTGGCCACCGGAACATTGTTCGCGTTGATATTTTGGCAAACTTTGAAGTACGCGACGATTTCACCGGCTGTCATTGCGATCACACTGATATACCTGATTTCAACCTGCCTTTTAATTGTAATCACCGTCTATGACATCAGACATAAGATCATCCCCGATTCGTTGGTCTACACATTCGACACGCTGGCTTTAATCAGCGTATTTGTCGGAGGACCAATCGATGATCCACGCGCCGCATCTCTGGACCTTGCTAGCCGGTCCGATACTGGCCTTGCCGTTCGCTTTGCTCTGGCTGGGCTCAAAAGGCGCTTGGATGGGCCTTGGCGACGCCAAACTGGTCTTAGGGCTGGGCTGGCTCCTCGGCTTGAATGCCGGTACCAATGCGGTCATTCTGGCCTTCTGGATCGGCGCGATCATAAGCTTGCTCTGGATGTTCGCGACTTATCGCCGATTCAAATCCCGCTTGGAGATCCCATTCGGGCCGTATCTGATCCTTGGACTTTATCTAGTCTTGTTTTTCCATATCCAAGTCCTCGATTTCCGCATGCTGGCGAGCCTTTTTTGACGCATGTGGGCGGTCGCATATCAATGTCAGCCGTTTATTGATACAATAGGCGCATGAGCCGCGGCTTCACTCTAATCGAGCTGGTCATTTCGATAGCCATCTTCGTCATCATGACGGCTTTGGTCGTCGCCAAATACGGCAATTTCAATCAAGGCGCGCTCCTGACTGACACCGCCTATGACATCGCATTGGTGCTCCACACCGCGCAGTCTTACGGTTTGAGCGTCAAGAATGCCGGCGCGCTTGGCAGGCGCCGCCAATTTCCAGACGGCTTACGGAGTGGATTTCATTCAGCTCTCCAAGCGCCAATTCGTGCGCATCGGGTGGAGTGTCGTCGAATCCCACGAATATAACTCTGTTCGCCGATACTGATCCTCCTACTACGCGACGATTCCGATCAATGTATGCACCTCGAATGACACAGGCGTCACTTCCTACGCCATCACCCGCGGCGCGACCGTTTCTTGTTTCTACGCCGGGCCGCCGCCTTCCGGATCAGCAATCAGTCGTTTGCGCTTCCGTCAATGACAATGTCACTCAGCTCGACATCACTTTCCTGCGTCCCAATCCCGATGCCACGATCTGCGGCGGCGTCAGCGTCTAATTGCAACAATCCGTACGGCCAGATCACTTTGAAGGCGAGCGACGGCAGTCTGCGCACCATCGGCGTGTATCAGAACGGGCAGATCGTAGTCAATCAGTGATAATACAACATGAATCATTTAACAAAAATCAAGAAGCTAGAAGCCGGAAGTGAATCTGTCACCCCCGCGAAAGCGGTGGTCCAGAGTCAAACCTCTAGATCTGATTCAGATGGCAAAACACTGGATTCCCGCTTGCGCGGGAATGACACAGCCCTAAGCTCGATGTCTTCGCGTGGTTTTACCCTCGTCGAGATGATCGTCTCGCTGATGATATTCTCGATCGTGGCCGTGGTGGCTCTGGCCGCGCTGGTCAAGATCATCGACGCCAATAATAAGGCCCAGACCATCCAAGCCGCCGTGACCAGCTTGTCATTCTCACTGGACTCCATGTCTCGCGAATTGCGCACGGGGTCGAACATCCATTGTATGTTTCATTCAGACGGAACGTTTGATTCGAGCAGATTTCTCCCGCAAATTCAAGCAATTGTCCGCTGGGTTCAAGTAGCGGACAGAATCTGATCTTCTTTCCAATCTGCGCGCGTCGAGCACGGCGGCTTTCCGCATTGCCGGCTTTGGTACGCATATCTTTTCACTGGAACGAATCCAGTGCAACTCGAAAAAGCCGAACAGCCCTCAAATAGCGCTGATTGCACCAGTGACTCATTCGGCCCGGCTTCATACACCTCCGTCGTGCCATCAGAATGTCACCCTGACCTCATACCAATTGGGAGTCAGCTATGATCAGAACACACAACCGTATCCGTTGGTCTTCGTGGAGCTTTCGGGCACTGCCGGCAACAAAGAGCAGACCAAGACCTATTTCAGCGTCCAGACCGCCATGTCGCCGCGAACGCCATAGAATACCGCCATGAATCATCAAACAGGGTACAGGGTACAGGGTACAGAAAAGAAGAAACATGTTTTTTTCCCTGCACCCTGCACCCTGCACCCTGAACCCTTGCGTTCCCGCGGTTTTACCCTCGTCGAGACCCTAGTCGCCATCACCGTCCTCATGATCG
The DNA here is from genome assembly GCA_963766795.1 of Candidatus Parcubacteria bacterium. GTDB lineage: Bacteria > Patescibacteriota > Minisyncoccia > Phycocordibacterales > PALSA-1337 > C7867-002. The sequence goes on from CAVYBN010000006.1 coordinate 40,473, forward strand.
CCATCGCCGGGCCGCTGGTCGTGGCCAGCAAAGGGCTATTCGGCGCTTTGGCTTCGAAAGACCAGATGATCGCCGCGTATCTGGCGCAGGAGAGCATGGAGACGATCAAGAACATCAGAGATAACGACATAGCTGCCAACGCGAGTTCCTGGGTGTTGGCCAATACTTCAGGCTCTCCGACGCATTTGACGGAATGCGGCAATATAGGAGGATTCTGTGACGCCAGCGCCGTGGACAGTCCGTCGTTTCAGGTCTGTCCATTTAACGGCGTCGCGCAACCCTGCCCGATATATCTGGTGAACGGATATTACAGTCACAACAGCGGCGGCACGCAGACTCTCTTCACGCGCTACTTCTACGTGTCGAATCTAAATGTCGACGGCAAAGAATTGCTAGTCACGGTGGTGGTCGATTGGCATGAAGGCACGACGCCTTATGAGATATCGCTGTCGAGCGAGCTGACGGATTCGACGAGATAAATATGAACAATTTTCAATTTTCAATTTTCAATTTTCAATCCCGATCTCGCGGCTACACTCTGCTCTTCGCCGTGCTGGTGGCCGCTCTGGTCTTGGGCGTAGCAGTTTTCATTCTGGAGATCAGCACCAAGCAGTATGAGCTATCGGCCTCGGCCAGAGATTCCATGTATTCTTTCTACGCCGCCGATTCCGGCATAGAATGCGTGGCTCTGGATCAGCTGTACGCGACTTCCAGCTCGGCGATCAATTTCACTTGCGGCAATGACGCGGTGACTTGGACAGTTATCCCGATTTCCGATCCCAACGGTATTTATAAAGACGACGGCTATTACTATGAGCTGGATCTCAATCTGCAGTTCTCCAGTCCGACTTGCGCGGTCATAGACATCGTGGCGTTCTATTCGCCGCAGCCTAACAGTTATGAGCATGATATTACGACATCCAGAGGATACAACCACTGCGTGAATATCGGAACTTCAGGCGCGCCGAATTGGGTTCCCGACACCTCCAATCCCAATACCGTGGAGCGCGCCCTCCAGCTTTCTCATACGACGGCGCCGCCCGGCAGCTATTGACCAGAGCTTTTTCCGCGCGGCGATTGTGATATCCTTAACGCATGAAAACCAGCGCGTCGCGGGAAACCATAGGCCGTTTGGACAAGCTCAAGGAAGCGATAGAGAAATATCGCTATGAATATCACGTGCTCGACAAGGCCAGTATCTCACCTGAAGCGCTGGATTCGTTGAAGCACGAGCTCGTTGAGATCGAAGCGAAATATCCTGAATTGGTGACCCCGGATTCGCCGTCACAGCGCGTGGCGGGGAAGCCCTTGCCGGAATTCAAGAAGGTCCGCCACGAAGTACCGCAATGGTCGTTCAACGACGCTTTTTCGCCGGAGGAGATCCGTGAATTCGACGCGCGGGTGAAGCGGTTCCTCGTCCAAGCTGGCGTGAATGATCCGCCGACATATACTTGCGAGCATAAGATAGACGGATTGAAGATCGTGCTCTCCTATGAGAACGGCTTATTGAAACAAGCGGCCACGCGCGGCGATGGAACGATCGGCGAAGATGTCACGATGAATGTCCGGACGATCGAGTCGATACCATTAAAGCTCAAGGGGACAGGGTACAGGGGACAGGGTACAGGAAAGACTGCACCCTTCACCCTGAACCCTGTACCCTCTCTTTTGATCGTTGAAGGCGAAGTCTGGATGGCCAAGAGCACGCTGGCTATTTTGAATAAGGAACAGGCCAAGAAGGGTCTGGAGCCCTTCGCAAATCCACGAAACCTAGCCGCTGGATCTATCCGTCAATTGGATCCGAAGATGACGGCGTCGCGGCATCTGGATTCGTTCATCTATGATCTGGCGCAGATAATACAGGGTACAGGGTACAGGTTACAGGGTACAGAAAAGCACAAACACCCTGAACCCTGGACCCTGAACCCTGTACCCTTTCCTCCGACCCAGCATGAAGAGCTCGAATTCCTGCGGTCGCTTGGCTTCAAGGTAAACTCGCATTACCGGCATTGCCGTGATATCGAGGAAGTCATCGCTTACTGGAATGAGTGGCAGAAGAAGATGCCCCGCCAGGACTACTGGGCCGACGGGGTGGTCGTCAAAGTGGATTTGCGCAAGCACCAGGAAAAGCTCGGCTACACCGGCAAGGCGCCGCGCTGGGGCATCGCCTTCAAATTCCCGGGCCAGGAAGTCACGACCGTCCTTGAAGATATCACATTCCAGATCGGTCGCACCGGCGTGATAACGCCAGTAGCAAATCTAAAGCCGGTTTCAATAGGCGGTTCGACTGTTTCGCGTGCCACGCTCCACAACGAGGACGAGATCAAACGCCTCGACTTGCGGCTCGGCGACACGGTCATCTTGAAGAAAGCCGGCGATGTCATTCCCGATATCATTTCAGTCGTCAAGGAATTGCGGCCGGACGACTCAAAGTCTTTCGTCTGGCCCTCGCATATCCCAGCCTGCGGCGGCGATAGCCGCATTGAAAGAGTCCCCGGCGAAGCGGCTTGGCGCTGCGTCTCCAAAGATTCCTTCGCGCAGCTCAAACGACGCTTCTATTACTTCACTTCCAAGAAATGCTTTGACATAGACGGCCTTGGCCCAAAGATCATCGACCTCTTGTTTGATCACCAATTGATCGCTTCATTCGACGATATCTTCACTCTAAAGAAAGGCGACCTTTCGAGCTTGCCGCGCTTCGGCGAGAAGTCGGTCGACAACTTATTGGCAGCGATCGAAAAGGCGCGCAATGTGACGCTTCCGCGATTCCTGGCGTCATTGTCGATCCCTCAAGTCGGCGAAGAGACGGCGTATGACGTGGCGAAACACTTTCAACAGGGTACAGGGCACAGGGTACAGGGTACAGAGGGACTCAAAACACATAACTCAAAAGTCAAAACTGAATCACATTCTGTACCCTTCACCCTGAACCCTGTACCCTCTTCTGCCATTTCTGCAATCACAAAAGCTTCAAAAGATGAATTCGAATCTATCTACGGCGTCGGTCCTATTGTTGCGCAATCTTTGGCTGACTGGTTTGCTGATAAGGACAACCAAGCACTCGTTAAAAGGCTTTTGAAGCAGGTGACGATTGAAGCCGGCGATTCAGGAACGACTGGCGCGGCTGGCGGCAATCAAAAGCTTGCAGGGCAATCATTCGTCTTTACGGGAACATTGCCGACTCTCGAAAGGGAAGCCGCCCAACAAATGGTACGCGATCACGGCGGCGACGTTTCGGGTTCAGTTTCAAAAAAGACCTCATTCGTGGTGGCCGGCAGTGACGCCGGCTCGAAGCTCGATAAGGCGCGCAAACTCGGAGTCAAGATCGTCAATGAAGAGGAGTTTGTGAAGATTATCGGATAAGTTACGGATAACGCAGCCGCCAGTTCGAGCGAATGGATATCCGGGTATGCCGGAAAATTCTAAGTCAAAACCGTAAAAGCATGGTGTAATAACGCTGATGGCATAAGGCTCGTTTGGAACTCAAAATATTGTACGACATAAAAAAGGCCCTTCAGTTTTTTCAAGGAAAGGAGGTACTGATATCCGCCGATTGAGACTTAGCGCCTTAACTGCTAGACTATTTCACATGATAACCGTCAAAGAACTCGAGCATTTGGCGGCCTTGTCGCGCATCAATCTCTCCGAGGCCGACAAAAGGTCGCTCATCAAGGAGTTCGATTCGATTTTAGGCTATGTGGATCAATTGAAGAAAGTCGACGTCCCGATGGATGCCGAAGGACGCGTTGGGGCCGTTAAAAACGTCACAAGGCCGGATGTCGTCGAAAATACGTCCAAAGAAGACAGAGAACGATTATTGGCCGAAGCGCCCGATAGAGAAGGGGATTTTATAGCGGTGAAGAAGATCATCGCTCAAGATTAGAATGAAAATCGATTTGAAGACACTAACGATCGTCAAAGCCCACGAGCACTTGAAGAAAGGCGATTTTACCGCGGTCGAGCTGACACAAGCTTATTTGGATGCGATCAAATCTAAGAATAAGGATATTCACGCTTATCTAGAGGTCTTTGATGATGCTCTTGACGCAGCCAGGAAAGCAGACAAAAAGATTCAAGATTCAATCCGCCATCCGCCAGCTGGCGGAGCGGACAAGAATGAAGAGTTTCCAATGCTTACAGGAATACCGATGGCGATCAAAGACAATATTTTGATCAAAGGCCATATCGCCAGCTCGGCTTCGAAGATCCTGGAAAATTACCGTGCGACCTATTATGCGACCGCGGCCTTGAAGCTGGCCAAAGAAGGAGCAGTTTTTCTCGGCCGCACAAACATGGATGAGTTCGCCATGGGCGGCTCGACGGAGAATTCGGCGTACGGGCCGACGCATAATCCGCATGACTTGAGCCGAGTTCCAGGCGGGACTTCCGGCGGCTCGGCGGCGGCTGTGGCAGCCGGCATGGCTCTGGCGGCACTAGGTTCCGACACGGGCGGCTCCATCCGCCAGCCAGCCGGCTTCTGCGGTGTGGTGGGCCTGAAGCCGACATACGGAGCAGTTTCGCGCTACGGCTTGATGGCGGCGGTCTCTTCATTTGATCAAATTGGCCCTATCGCTAAGACAGTCGGAGATGCGGAGATTGTTTTCAGTGTGATTAGAGGGAGAGATGCGAAAGATGGAACCACCATTCAAGATTCAAGATTCAAGATTCAGGATTCAAGATTCGGGGGCAGAGACAAAATCTGAAATCCGAAATCCAAGACTATCTTCAAAGAAGCCAGTGATCGGCATTCCAAGGTCGTTTCTTTCAATGGGCGGGATAGATCCGGCAGTCAAAGCGGCATTTGATGCTAGCGAGAAGAGATTCAAATCTTTGGGGTACGAGATCAAGGACATCGATCTGCCGAATAATCAATACGCTCTGCCTGTCTATTACATATTGAACTTCGCGGAAGTCTCTTCCAATATGGCGCGCTATGACGGCATGCGCTACGGTCTGCATGTAGACGGAAAGGACGGCATCGAAGACTATTTCAAAACGCGCAGGGCTGGGCTTGGCAGGGAAGTCATTCGTCGCATCCTTCTTGGGACATACGTGCTTTCAGCCGGCTATTACGACGCATATTACAATCGTGCCAACGCCGTGCGCCGCATGATCACGGACGATTTCAATAAAGCATTCGATCCGCTCCGCCAGTCGGCGGATGGCGGAGTCGATCTCATCGCGATGCCGACGACGCCGGGTCCGGCTTTCAAGATCGGCGAAAAAGCCAGCGACCCGATGGCCATGTACCTGGAGGACATATTCACTGTCACGGCTAATCTGACGGGATTGCCGGCGATCTCGATACCTTGCGGGGTGGTTGAACCGAGGTCGGACCTCGGAGCAACGGACAGAGGTCCGACCTCTTTGCCGATCGGTTTGCAATTGACGGCAAGACACGGCGATGAAGAGGCGCTATTCGAAGCAGGCAAAGAATTCCTCGGAGAATGATATAATGAACGGGTATCCTAACGGATGAACCCATGGACGACGACAAGAAAAAGAAAAAAGAAGAGAATGTCTTCGAGGCGGTCGGAGGCTTGCTTGCGATAGGCTTCATCATCTTGGCTTGGCCTAACATCGTCGCGTATTTCAATGTGCTGATCTCGACCTATATTCCCGGAGCCAGCTCCGCCGGCGGCTATTGGGCCGCATTCCTGCATGGCGCAAAGGTTTTCACGGATTGGTTGGTGGTCATATCCATTCCAGTCTCGATATTCTTCATCTTCGGCATCATCTATTCCGTGGAACGTCTGAAAGTCCTGCGCGAGAAAGAGGCCGAGAAGCACGACCTCAAGGTCGAGCCGGCCTTCGAAGACGAGCCGGCCGGACAAGGCGACCATGACTTGTCCGTGCGCTGGAAGAAGGCTACTGACCTCCTGGCTTCGGAGAATCAGAACGACTGGAAGCAAGCCATCCTGGAAGCCGATACCATGCTCGACGACATCCTGACCGGTCTCGGCTATCAAGGCGAATCGATCGGCGAGAAGCTCAAGCGCGTGGCGCCGGGCGATTTCAAGAGCCTTGATGACGCTTGGGAAGCGCATAAGATCCGCAACCAGATCGCTCACGACGGCTCGGCTTTCCAATTGACCCATCACGAAGCCAATCAGACGATCGCGCGATATCGCCGGGTCTTCGAGGAGTTCTACTACATATAATATTTTTCTTGTTGCGGGGGCCGGAATCGAACCAGCAATTTTCAGGTTATGAGCCTGACGGGTTACCGTTACCCTACCCCGCGGCGGAATTGCCATTATGCCATAATGTGGTATTGTTGTGCAAGCGTGACAGAAAATGTAAATATTAAAAATCAAAGATTAAAATTACAATGTAAAATGTTAAAAGCCCATGCGACGCACTTTTGACTTTTACCTTTTGATTTTTGATTTTTCTTTGCCGGCGTAGCTCAGGTAGTTAGAGCGAGGGACTCATAAGCCCTAGGTCGCAGGTGCAAGTCCTGCCGCCGGCACAGTCGGATTTAGAGGATTATCTTCACGTCCTTTTATGGTACGCCTTTTGAAATATGCCGATCCATAAGCAAATCAACAAAGAGTACTTCAAAGTTTGGACTCCGAACATGGCGTACATCCTCGGATTCTTTGCCGCAGACGGATACATGACTCTGAACAAAAGAGGCGCGCATTTTTGGAATATCGAGATTTCCGATAAGGAATTGCTCGAACAGATCAAGGGAACAATTGGTGCGAGACATAAGATTGGTGTAAGGAATAGAAATGGAAAGGATAAAACGATGTATCGCCTACAGGTTGGAAGCAAAGAGATGTTCAATGATTTATCGTCATTGGGATTCACCCAAGGTAAAACTAAGAGTTTGGTAATTCCAGAAGTCCCAGCCGCCTATTTTAGAGATTTTGTCAGAGGATATTTTGATGGAGACGGACATGTCTGGACTGGGTATATACATCTCAATCGTCCGAAAAAATACCTCTCCATTCAATCTGTGTTTACGTCATGTTCTGCGGGCTTTCTTTTGAAGCTCAAACGTCGTCTTAGGATCTTTGGAATAAGAAAAGGATTCATTCTTAAAGGAAAAGGCAATTATTACAGACTGTGCTACAGCGTTCTCGATTCTTTGAAATTATACGATTTCATGTATAATCATCCTATTCTGGCTTCAGAGAGGGACTTGTTCTTGGTTAGAAAGAAAATCATCTTTGATCGGTATTTGACAATGCGGTCGTGGTGTAGCCTGGCAACACGTCTCCCTGTCACGGAGAAGATCGCGGGTTCAAATCCCGTCGACCGCGCAATAGATTGAAAAGCTTCGGGTTTTCTAGTACCATGGCGCAATGGCGTCATTTTAGATGTCCGCCGATGTAGCTCAGTTGGTAGAGCACGCCATTGGTAATGGCGAGGTCTCCGGTTCAATCCCGGACGTCGGCTCACGAAGAGGGTTTTATCAGATCCTGTTCGTTTTGCCACCTTAGCTCAGTTGGTAGAGCACAGCTTTCGTAAAGCTGGGGTCCTCGGTTCGATCCCGAGAGGTGGCTCCAAATGGACAAGGAAAAAATAAAGCAGAAGATCGCCGAGCTTGAAGCCGCCATGAGCGCGGCTGGTTTTTGGGCGGACAAGGGGAAGGCGCAGGCGGCCATCAGGGAATTGGGTGAATTGAAGTCGGAGCTCGAGGGCATCGGCAAATACGACAAGGGCGATGCCATCTTGAGCATTCTGTCAGGAGCCGGAGGCGATGATGCTGAAGACTTCTCGGCGATGCTCCTGAAGATGTACAGGAAATATTGCGACTCGAAAGGCTGGGGTTGGCAGGTCATTCACGAAAGCGGGAATGATCATGGAGGCTATAGGAATATTACGATTGAGATAAGCGGGAAGTCCGGCGGCTCTTCATTGGGAGCCTATGGCACGCTGAAGAACGAGACAGGCGTGCATCGATTGGTCAGGATCTCGCCGTTCGATTCCAATAAGAAGCGCCACACCTCATTCTCGCTCGTCGAAGTCCTGCCGAAATTCGAAAAGACGAATTCCGCCGACCTAGTCATCCCCGACAGCGACGTCGAAGTCTCGATCGCCAAATCCGGCGGACCCGGCGGCCAGAATGTGAATAAGCGCGAGACAGCCGTGCGCCTCCTCCACAAGCCGACCAACATCTCGATACACGTGACCTCGGAGCGTTCGCAGGCCCAGAATCGCGAGAAGGCCATGGATATCCTGCGCGCCAAGCTCTGGAAACGCATGGAAGACGAGCGACACGCCCGGGAGAAGGGGATGCAGGTCTCTTCTACTACTTCAATCGAGTGGGGCAATCAGATTCGCTCATACGTCTTGCATCCTTACAAAATGGTTAAGGATCACCGCACTGATCATGAGACTTCGCAGGTGGATAAGGTCTTGGAAGGGGAATTGGATGAGTTCATCGAGGCGGAGAAGTCCTTATAGGAAAATTCCAAATTTCAAATCACAAATTCCAGAGAAATCTCAAAATTCAAATCTCAAATGGCACCGGCTCATGGTTTTGATCATTGGATTTTGGAGCTTTTCTGGAATTTGATTTTTGGGATTTGAGATTTCTTTACTCCAATCAGGTTAATTAGGAATTAGGTCAATTATGCTATGATTATCTTATGATCTATTACGACAAAGTCTCGAAGACCTATCCCGACAAGACCGTGGCTCTGGAAGGCGTCAGCTTCGGCGTGGAACCCAAGGAATTCGTGACGATCGTGGGGCCGTCGGGCGCGGGCAAGACCACGCTAGTGAAGCTACTCATAGCCGAGGATTATCCGACCGGAGGCGCCGTCTACTTCGAATCCAGCGATATCCACCGCATGAAGAAGCGCGACATCGGCAAGCTTCGCCGCCGCATCGGCATGGTCTTTCAGGACTACCGCCTGATCCCCGGGAAGACCGTCTACGAGAACATCGCCTTCGCCATGGAAGCGGCCGGCCGCAAGGACGCCGAGATCGCGGCCGACGTGCCGCACGTCCTCGAATTGGTGGACCTCGGCCATAAGATCTGGAATTTTCCCGGTGAATTGTCGGGCGGAGAGCGCCAACGCGCGGCTATCGCGCGGGCAATCGTGACTCAGCCGGACGTGGTCATCGCCGACGAGCCGACCGGCAACCTCGACCCGGCCAACACCTACGAGATCGTGCGCATCCTGAAGAAGATCAACGAGCTGGGCACGACTGTATTGCTGACCACGCACAATAAAGGCGTCGTCGATACCGTCGGAGGCAGGATTATCACCATGGAAAAAGGGAAGGTGATCAAGGATGACAAGAATGGGAAGTATATATTGTAAAGTTGTGTCATTCCCGCGAAAGCGGGAATCCAGAGTTGAAGCACTAACCTAAATGGTTAAACCCTGGATCCCCGCTTACGCGGGGATGACAAGGCAATGATCTGTGATTTGGAGCTTGGAATTTTCAAAGGTGTATTAATCAGACGAATCCTAGTATAATGACCGTATGGTCTTCACCACTTTTAAGCGTATTACTCGCACCGGCTTCGTGAACTTCTGGAGGAACGGCTTTCTGTCGTTCGCGGCTATCGTGGTCATCACCCTGTCGCTCCTGGCCTTGGGCGGGCTCATCTTCGCCGGCGCTTTCGGGCGGGCTCTCATCTCAGACGTCAAGGATCAGGTGGACATCAACGTATATTTCACTCTGACTGCCCAAGAATCAGACATCCTGGCTCTGCAAAAGAGCGTCAACGCCTTGCCGGAAGTCGCTTCGACGGCCTATGTCTCGCGCGATCAGGCCCTCACGGCCTTCCAGGCCAAATGGCAGAACAACACTCTGATCATGCAAGGATTGCAAGAGCTCGGCTCGAACCCATTCCCGGCCTCGCTCAACATCAAAGCCAAAGACCCTGGCGAATACGGCGGCATCGCCGATTACTTGAACAACAAGAGCCCAGTCGATGCTTCCGGCACGCCGATCATCGACAAGATCAATTATCAGGAGAACAAGCTGATCATCGACCGCCTCGGCAAGATCATCCCGGCAGTCGAAGAGGCCGGCACGGTCGTCGCGATCATCTTGGGCCTAGTGGCCGTCGTCGTCGTCTTCAATACCATCCGGCTCATCACTTTCACCGCCAAGGACGAGATCGCCGTGATGAAGCTGGTCGGCGCCAACAATATCTTCGTGCGCGGACCATTGCTGGTCTCCGGCATCATGTATGGCATCGTCTCCGGGGTGATCGCGCTCGTCGTCATGGCAGCCGCGGCCTATTGGAGCGACACGCTCATTTTGCGATTGGCGGGCGTGGACGTGGCGGCCAACTTCTCGCTGGCGGTCAACGTCTTCTCGAGCTATTTCAACCAGAATTTCGGAGAGCTCTTCGCGATCATCATGGGCAGCGGCATCGTCCTCGGTGGATTATCGAGCTACATCGCGGCTAGGAGGTATTTGAGGGTGTGATGGTGGTAAGCGGTTAGCCGAATTAGATGCCCCAAAACCTTCGTAGCACCGCCTTTTCTTGACCGCTTGACTTTTATAGACAAGTGTAGTACCATAATATGCGAAACTAAGGCTCAAAACAAACCTTAGTAAAAAGGAGATTTTAGAATGAAAATCAGCTCTTTGTTAATAGCCGTAGCGATTGGTCTCGCAATGGCCTTGTTGTTTTCGTGGAAATGGATGCCAAAGCGCCGGCGAATTCTCGGGACGGCTCTGCTTGTTTCAAGCCATCCCGCGAATTCAATCCTCTTCGAAAATCATACGCCGTATCAGGTCAATTCTAGTCATTTTGACAATGACAAATGACATTGGTTTGTTATGGCCGGGCGCATCTCATTGTCGTCTACGATTGTGCCAGTAATGGCGATGGAGAGATTTCGTTACGGTTGACGGCGACGCGGATCAGGAAAGTCGGATGTCTGGTCAGTGAAACTAGGATCGGAAGCGCCACGCGCCGCATTCACACGGGCACAAACTGCCCGGCCCAAGCATCGATACTTCGCAGTTTCGATTTCAAATGACCGGCCAATACCGGTTTGCACAACAGAGAGGAAGTCCTCTCTGTTTTTTATTCCTTCACGCGATATCCCCACCTTTTCCAACCAGAACAATGATTTTAAGCTATTATTAGCGCATGAAAAAGGTACATTCGGCATTAGCGGTTTCTGTATGCGGTATCATATTTCTCCTCGTTTTTGTCTTCCAAATCATCCATCCGATTGTAGCCCACGCTCAAAGCTACGACGGCAGCGTGATAGGTTATATGTATCCAAGTGACGGCGCTTCTCCAACCGCTATCACCGATAGCCCCGGACTTCAGCTTATGAATCAGAGGGCCGTATACGCATGGATCACTTCTATCAAGCTCAACACAAGCGCGGCTGTCAATGTTGTAGATTGTACGATGGGAAATAATACTTATGTCTATAAAACCTTTACCGGTCCGGGAACTTTTTCCATGAATTATCCGGACCAACGCAATGATTCATGCCTCGCCATCCAATTAGTGTTGCCAACCTCTGTCTCTGCTACTATCACTCTCGCCGCCACGACCGTAAACACGAGTTCCATTAAGCTTTCTTGGAATGACCCGTACACTGATACCACCAAATACTATGTTTGTTCTGACACGAATCCATTCTCCGGTCCTTGTGATACCAGCCCGGGTTCCGGTCTCATTGCCACTATCGTCTCGAATGCCACCAAGAGCCATGCGAATACTGCGACCTCGTACACCAATACCGGTCTGAATCCTAATACCCAATATTACTACGCGGTCGAAGCCGCCAATCATCCTGATATACAGTCAGACACTGTTTCAGCGACGACGAATCCAAATCCTGCGCCGGTCATCACTGCTGTTTCACCGACTACAGCTGTTTCTGGAAGCGGCGCGACTATCACCGTTATAGGCTCAAATTTTAACTCAGCCGATGCACTGGAGATCGCAGAAGGTTCGACTGTTTACTCAAGGCCTACCATAACGGCTAACAGTGCTGGGACGACTCTGTCATTTGTTCTTCCAAGCGCTATGACAAGCGGCATATACAACCTCACGGTATTTAACGCAAATGGCATAGGAAGCAATTCAGTCAGTCTCACGATTACGGCTTTGCCGGTCAATAACCCTCCGAGCAATCTCACGGCGACCGTTATTTTGAATTCCACCCGACAAGGAGTGCAGCTGAATTGGACCGATAACGCGTCTCAAGCGGCAAATGTCTTCGTCATGCAGACAAATTCTCAAGAAGGAAAGCCTCCCAGCGCGATCGCCATGCTTCCTTCCGGATCCGCATCATATTTTGACGATTGGAATAGCGCCACTCTGTCAACGCCACAAGAAAATTACGAGGTCTCTGCGATGCTCAAAGACAACTCCTTTACCGCCCCATCGAATCTCGTCTCGGTTTCCAACTGTCAGCTTATCGCCGGAAGCGCCACGGCGCCGTACAAGATCGTATTTATGAGAGGCACGAGCGTCAGCCAGACCAAGAATCAAATGAGCTCCATGGGCGGTTTCTTGGCGAACACACAGAGAGTCATCAGTCAAGGTTTTGACGGGATCCAGCCGTTTGAACACTATTTTGACGAGTTTGCTTTCTATCTCGATGCGCAGGCAACTCCCGATACTGATAGCCACGGTAAACATCAATAACGTCACAAGCTCTCTGATGCAAAATTCAAGCTGTGTCGGCAACATAGATCCCATTGAATATATATTCTACGCCAACGATCCAAATGGCGTAAATAACCCAGGCGGTCCAGCATACGCATATGCGCCGAATGCTCCTACTCCGGGGTTTGTATACATAAACATCGCACCCATTTCTTTTTTTGGAGGCTCTACCGGCGGAACAATCAATTGGAATTATTTTAATTGGTCGCCTATCGTCGAGATGCATGAGACCGGACATGCGTTCGGAGGGCTGTTTGACGAATACATAGATGACAAATATGGGAGCCTATGGAATGCCTCTGCGAGGATGAATCATGCTTCACCGGCGAATTGCACCAGCAATCCTAAGCGCGATTACCGCAGTCCAGTCGATAACCTGATTTACGGATCAGTCAGTGATGTCGGGTGTCTCTACGTGTATTATCGGGGCGTTCTGAGTCTGGGTCTTCCAGGCATCAACTATTATCGTCCGAGCGTTACCGGCATCATGAACACCGCTGACGACGGCGAGGGAAATCTGAAAGCCCCATTCGAGTTCAATGTCATAGATTGCGGATACATCGTCGCCCGTATACAAGGAGTGCCATACGGTCAATTGACGCCAAAAAATGTCGGCCAATATTGGCCGCTGTGCAAAGCCATGGCCCAGCAGGGAACTGTTATTTCAGATGACATACCACCGGCGATTCCTGCGCCTATAATCAACAATGGCATATCGTCTGGCGGCATGAACGAAGATGTCGGTTCTTCCAACGCTGAAGACGAATCGTTCATTGTATTAACCCCCGGCGATCCGACTGTCACCGGCATAGGCTTCACGCCGACGGGGAACAGCGTCCAATTCACGGATGTAACGGACAGCACGAAGACATACGAAGTCAACGACATCTCGTCTCCTAACGGCAAGACGCTTACATTCACAATGCCGACTGACGATCCGATACCCGCGGGGACATATCAGTTGCGGACCGGCGCGTTCAACAGCCCGTGGAGCAATTTCATTACGGTCACCGTGCTCGGTTCAGACTTGAGTTCTCTGTCGCCGTCGCTCGCGACTCCTAATGCTCCCGTTACCGTTACGGGGATCGATTTGCCGACCCAACCGACCTCTAAGCCCGTGGTCATGGCTTTCTTTCAAAACGGCCGTCAGGTGACGACGGTTCCGGTAACACTCGTGAGTTCTTCGACTCTGCGTTTCAATCCGCCGCAGAATGTAGCCGCCGGCAATTTTACCGTCGCTCTGGCCTACAATCCGTCCGCCCAGCTCAACGGCCCGACTACCCAGATCAGCAACAGCTTGCCTTTTACCGTAGCGGGAAATTCAGCGCCGACCGCATCTTCATGTCCCGCTGGCTATACTTGCACATATACTGCGACATCGACTAAGATCAGCAATGTCGTGCCAGCTCTCGTTTCCGGCAAGCTCCCGACTTCCGCCGTCCTTGCCCCTCCCGCCGTCACCGCCTCGAACGTCGCAGCTCCCCTCTCCTTCCACCCTGGCCTCTATAAATCCGACTCACGCTCTGCCGGGCGTTACCTTGACCGTCTCCGGCTACAACTATCCCAACTCTGCTTCCCACAGCCTCTTCATCTACGACTCGTCGGGGATGTTCGTCGGCAAGGTCAGCAATACCGCGCAAGGCTCCGGGGGGATAGCCTTCACGGTGCCTTCAGTCAGCGCCGGCAATTACTCCGTCGCCGACATCGTCTCCGGCCAGTCCGCGCAAAGTAACCGCCTCCCATTCGCCGTCGACGCTCCGGCGAACCTGACCCCGACTATCACCCAAGGCCCGCTTGAGACCAACACCACGCTGATGACACAGTCCAATGTGGCTATATACGGCTCCAACTTCACTCCGACAGGCAATGACGTCAAAGTGAACGGCGTCGACGTCGGCGCGAACGGCGCCAACGTGGGCAGCCTTCCATCCAGCCAATCAGGACAGATGATCACCTTCAGTCTCCCGTCTCTGCCAGCCGGCACGTATCCGATCATCGTCAGCAACGCCAACGGCATCAGCAAGTCAGTGAATCTCGTCGTCGATCCGGCTCCGGCTCTCGCCATCACCCAGATTAATCCCTCTTCAGGCCCGCTCGGCACCACGGTGACCATCACAGGCAGCGGATTCACGACTGGCACCGGCAGCAACGGAAATGACGTCTATATCACGTCGTTGGACGGCAACTATAGCATCATCGTACGCGGCGTCCAATCAACAAACGGGACTACTCTCACGCTCACTTTACCAACCACATACTCAGAGACGCCGGGTGTTTACACTGTCAACATCCAGAACACCAACGGCCAAACCAACTACCAAAGCAGTAATAGCAGTACCGACTTCACGCTGACGGCGCCTACGACTTCCGATGCGGATACCGGCTCGAATAACGCCGCCGGTTGGTATGCGGTTAGTTATCCGGCATTTAATGGAGCTGGCATGACCGCTAGCGTGTGGAACATGTTTCTGGATCTATTTAAGAACTGGTAATAACAAAGCTTATATACCACTGTCGATATTTTTGGTTATTCACGTGTTTCATGTTAAAATAAAAGCGCTATGCTAAACATGGACGCTCTAAAGCCGCAGATCAAAGAATTAGCCGAGAGATACGGCCTGTCTTTGGTTGTGCTCTTCGGATCGCAGGCGACCGGAGCGACGCATCCGAAAAGCGACGTAGACATCGCGGTTTTGAGCACGCAAACCTTTGACCGCGACAAGCGCCATGACGGTTTTTGGGATATCTTCAAGAGAGACGACGTGGAGATGGTCAATATGGGCACGGCTTCTCCTACGATGATGTACGTCTTGATCCGCGACGGAAAAGCTCTTGTATGAAAACGCGTCCGGAGCGTTCATGAAATGGAAATTTTACGCCATATGGGTATGGTTGGATACCGCTTGGTTGCGGAGATTACGCGATAAAAAAATGATCGAATGGGCCAAGACTGCATAATCACATGATCAGAGAGAAATAATCAATAACCAAGTATTCCAATAACCAAACTCTGCTGACCGTGTTTGGTTATTGTATCTTGGTTATTGTGATTTGAGGATGATTGTAGAGAGGATCCTTTTGATTTCATCACCCTCTTGCATCAACTTCATCATTCTCTTCTTAAGGGTCGGATTTGCTTCAGCGACTAGCTCCAGCCAATGAAGGCACTCCTTGGATTCTCTACGAGATATTTTTAGGCGCAGGATGAAATCCTTTTTACCGAGAGCATCATTCGCTTCTCGGTAATTCGCGCCTATTGATCCGGCTGATCCCGCGACCTGACCGGATAAACGCCCATTGACGGCATTTTTTGGCAACGCATTGCACAAGCGAATCACCCTCTTGGCAAAATCTGTGGTCCGTTTTTCTAGGTTAAATTGCATATTTGTATGTTTGGTCATTGTGATTTGTAATTTGTTTGGTCATTGTATCTTGGTTATTGGTTATTATATACTCATTCAATGCCAAAGAAGATATCTCACAGACCTGTCCGGAATCAAAAAAAGGCCCCGAAACCCCGCCACAAATACATATTCGTGGTCGGCGGCGTGATGTCGGGGGTGGGAAAGGGCGTAGCTACCTCATCTATCGGCATGTTGCTGTCCGCCAAAGGCTACAAGGTCAACTTGGTCAAGGTGGATCCTTACCTGAATGTGGACGCCGGCACCATGAATCCGACCGAACATGGCGAAGTGTTCGTGCTGAATTCAGGTCTGGAGACCGACCAGGATATGGGAAACTACGAGCGATTCATGGGCCACGACTTGGATCCGGACGACTACATGACATCAGGCATGGTCTATAAGTCGGTGATCGACCGCGAGCGCAATCTCGGCTACGGCGGCAAATGCGTCGAGACTCTGCCGCATGTGCGGAACGAGATCATCGACCGATTCAAGAAAGCCGCCGTGGCTGCCAAGTCAGACATCTCCGTCATCGAGATCGGCGGCACGGTCGGCGATTTCCAGAACGCGCTCTTCATCGAAGCGGCGCGCGTGATCAGGCTATCAAATCCGGGCGACGTGACTTTCATCATGGTTTCGTACCTGCCGGTCCCGGGGACATTGGGCGAGATGAAGACCAAGCCGACCCAGCACGCGTTGTCGACCTTGAATTCGTACGGCATCCAAGCGGATTTCATCATCGCGCGTTCGACGCACGAGGTAGATCTGAAGAGAAAAGAGAAGCTCTCGCTCATCTGCAATGTCAGGCCGGAGCGGGTGATCTCGGCTCCGGATATCTCGAGCATTTATGACGTGCCAGTGAATTTCGAGAAGGATCATCTGAGCGACTTGCTTCTTGAGGCCTTGAACTTACCGAAGGTTAAGACTTCCGATTCATTCAAGGCCTGGAAGAAGCTGGCCAATGGCATCAAGAATCACGGCCGGCATGAGGTGCATATCGGCGTGGTGGGGAAGTATTTCAATACGGGCGATTTCATCCTCTCTGATTCCTACATCTCGGTCTTGGAGGCGATCAAATTCTCGGCGTACGCGGTGGGTGTGAAGGCGGTGATTCACACGATCAATTCGAGAGACTTTGAGAGTGATGCGAAGTCAGCAGTTTCCTCAAGGTCTGCGGGACTCGCTTCGCGAAATGGCACGGCTCTCCAGTCGCTCGGCCGAAGCCGAATTGCTCCTGTCGATCCGGCCATTTCTGCTCGCTCAAACAGTCCTCGACCTATCGGAACCTCTGACTTCGCATCCCTCGAAGCCTTCGATGGTATCATCGTTCCTGGGGGCTTCGGATCGTCAGGAATAGAAGGCAAGCTGGCCGTCATTCGCTACGCGCGTGAGAATGGCATACCGTATCTCGGATTATGCTACGGCATGCAACTGATGACCATCGAATACGCCCGCGACGTCCTCGGTCTCAAAGGCGCGAACACCTCGGAGATAGACCCGAAATCGCCGCATCCGGTCATAGACATCATGCCGGACCAGAAGAAGAAGATGGCTGAAAGCGACTACGGCGGCACGATGCGACTGGGTCAGTATCCGGCCAAGCTCATGAAAGGCACGATCGCGCAGGAAGCCTACTCTCAATTCGCCGGCAAGAAGCTGCCCAAAGCCACTACAATGATCAAGGAGCGCCACCGCCATCGCTATGAGGTCAACCCGAAGTACATCGAACGCCTTGAAAAAGCCGGACTGGTCTTCTCGGGGCGATCGCCTGACGGCACTCTCATGGAGATCGCCGAATTGCCGCGTGAAGGCACGGCTGGCGCGAAACATACTCACCCGTTCTTCCTAGGAACGCAATTCCACCCTGAATTCCTGGCGCGCCCGCTCATGCCGCATCCCTTATTCACGGAGTTCATGAAAGCGGCGAAAAGCAGAAGCCGGGAGCTTGGAGCTAGGAGAGAGGAAGAAGAAAACAAAGAAGAGATTAGAGATAAGAGATTAGATATTAGAGAAGAAAAAGGAACGGAAAACACAAGCGGAAATAATGCGCAGGAGATAGATACTGATCGGTTGGAATCAGAGGCGGCGGATTAGAAGGATTTTTAAGTGTATTGACAAATAATATACATTGTCTATACTAGGCAATATGAGCATGAACGCCACAGTCCAGTTGCGCATCGACGCGTCAACCAAGAGCAAGGCCCAGAAAGTCCTGAAGGAGCTGGGGCTCGATCTGTCGTCCGCGGTCAAGCTGTTCCTGACGCAGGTCGTATACAGCAGTTCCGTTCCCTTTAGTATCCGTACCGAGAATGGTTTTACCCACGCACAGGAGCGCCGCATTATCAAGGAAACTGAATGGGCCAAGAAGCATGGCAAGAGGTTCACTAGCGCTAGAGCGATGATCGATGATATGCTTTCGTGATAGATGTTCACGATTGTATATGCGCGCAAATTCCGTAAGAAGCTCCGAACCTTCGCACGGTCCGGCGTTTTTGATCTGGAGAGGTTCGAAATGACCGTTGATACATTACGCCAAGGAAAAAGCCTGGATGCCGTGTTCCGTGATCATCAACTCAAAGGGAAGATGGCTAAATACAGAGAATACCATCTCTTTGGAGATCTTCTTGTAGTCTATGAAAAGGATGAATCTGTGAATGTCGTCACTTTTTCGGACATAGGTACTCACTCGAATTTGTTCGGCCGCTGACCTTGAATCACGGCCTTTTCTGCGCTATCCTCTGTGTACTTCCGGAATGCCGGAATCCTTGCGGGATCATCTAATGGTAGGATGCGACTCTCTGAAAGTCGTCATCTTGGTTCGAATCCAAGTCCCGCAGCAATTTCGCAGAAAGCGCAGAATCGCCCGAAATCGCATCGTCGCAAACCACGAGTGGAGGGCGGGGCGGAATTCCCCCCTGAAACCCCTCCTTCCGCCCCGCCCGCTTCATTGCTGGATTTTTTTGGGATTTTTGTCACAAATGCAAATGGTGCACGAGGCGAAAAAACGAGAGCGCGGTCGCGGACGAGTGGGTTCGAACCGACCTTTTGGAAGAATGTGCGGATTTTTGTCGCGTCACTGCTCTCCGCCAAAATAGCGGCTTGTTTACAGTCATTTAGGAAGTTGATTACTGGTTCGAACCGACTCGACGAGACGTGCCCGAAAGAGGCGAGTTTGTCCTTCAGAATCTGCTTTTCGGTCACCAGCTTGTTTTTGGTAGCTTGATATTCTTCGAGGGTCAAGGCGTTGCCGAGATATGCCGTCATCAATTTATCGAGTTTGGAATCAACAGAAACAATCTCATCATTCACTTTCTGAATCTGAATCCCCGATGTTTTATTGTCATCCGCTTTTTCTTTTTTGACCTCGGCAATTAGCCAATTTGCGACAGCATCAGAAAGTGAAACCTTTTTCAGTTCCGCTTGAATCAATGTCGTCATCGCTTCCTCACGGACATATTTTTGCGAGCATGGACCTTTGCGTTTTGTGCATCTCAAATAGTTATGACCTTTCTTTGTTTCGTTCGTGATGCAACAACCACACTCGGCGCACTTGAATAGTCCGCGATATACATATGGTTTGAGTCCACCATCATGTTGCGGTTTGCTTTTGTGCGTCATAACCTCCTGAACTTGATCATAAAGTTTCTTTGTGATTATCGGCTCATGCTTTCCCTCCCAAAATTCGCTATGGAAATATATGAGACCGTAGTAGAGATGATTTTTGAGTAGGTACTGATAATTTGAAATAGAAAGATCTCTGCCTTTATGTCCAGTCAAGCCAAGTTCACCCATAGCTTTGCGTAATCCAGAAAGGGTATAGTTTCCTGTAGCGTAAGCCTCGAAAGCTTTCTTAATCAAAGGAGCTTTTTCTGGATCAATGGTAATCAGTTTCGTCTTTTTATCGTTCAAATATCCAATGGGAGCTTTCTGTGGCCAAATACCATTTTTCAATTTCTGTCTGAAACCACGCTTAACATTTTCCGATAGGTTGTCTACATAATATTTGCTTTGACCAAAAGCAATTGAAAGCATGAATTTACCCTGCGGCGTTGCATCAAACCAGAAAGTGGGGAATTTTAGGTCTGTAATCATACCGGTATCAACCAAGTAGATAATCTTCCCACCATCAACCGAGTTGCGAGCGAGCCTATCAGACATTCTATGTTAAATTTTATGGGTCACGCATTTTTTGCACCGTGGCTCATGGCATCCTGCCTTCGAAAGAATGGCCTTGGTCAGACTGCCCGGTGCAGATATGTGGGACATACGTAACCTTGGTTCAATAGAATGTTGCCCTCAATCGAGTGGCTTAAGATAAAGGGATACACAGGATATGTATCGTCTCTGGTCGAGGCGTGACGATTACCACTAAATAAAACCAAATCATACAGATGACGACACTCAATCATGAGTCCATATTCGTCGGAGTCGATGTGCACAAGTATGGGCACACGGCAGTGGCGCTCGACTCGTTCGGCCAGGAAAAAGGAAGGCTTGATTTTACGAATGACAATCTCATAACCTACACAGATTGGCTCCTTGCGCTCGGATTAAAAGACAATATCATCATTGGACTTGAAGATGTGAATAGTTACGGAATGCATATCGTTGAGGAATTACGTAAAAAATCTTTCCATATACGGTACGTTCCCGCGATCCTGACGGAGCGGGAACGCAGGCAATCTACCAAACGTCAGAAGAGCGATTCGGTAGATGCAAAGCGAGTAGGAAAAGTCATTCTCACGAAGTATGAGGACACGCTACCCGCCAAAGAAAGTATAGCAAACGAAGACGAGCTTGGGATAGCGCAATCATTGGATATGTTGCTCATGGAACGACGCGATCTCGTCAAGGAGAAGACGGCTCTAAAGAACCAGCTCCACGCGCTTCTGCACCAGTATTACGGGGATCACTACGGAGACGATTTTAAGAAACCGTTCAATCAAGACGCCATAGATTTCTACATGGAGGATCTTGTGGACGCGACAGAAAAACCAATTCTTGCCATGAGCATTGTGCGAAGGATAAAGAGATTGGTGCTACTTGAGGAGCAGATCTCGAACATCGGAAGCGAGCTCACGGTCATCGGTAAAAAATCCAAAGAAGTTATGATGCTAACAAAGGAGGTTCACGGATGCGGTATGGTTACAGCTTGCTCGATCATGGCCGAACTCACTACCATCAACCGATTCAAGTCGAAAGACAATCTCTCGATGTATGCCGGCGTTGCTCCGACGGAACACTCCAGTGGGCAAAAGCATAAGCTTCACACCAATCCGTTTGGTAATAGGAGATTGAATAGGGCACTTCATACGATCGCACTCTCACAGATCGCCTGCAATGGAGATCCGAGAGGAAAGGAGTACTACAAGAAAAAGCTCAAGGAAGGCAAGACCAAACTCTGGGCGCTTCGATGTCTGAAACATCAAGTCGCCAAAAAAGTTTTTCAAGTTCTGAAAAAGGTAAACTAAAATTGAATTTGATTCGGCAAAATAATCTGGTTAAAAAATCAGAAGATTTTGTCGCGGCGGAATACAGAAAAAAAGATATCCCCAGTCAGGGAGTTAACATAAAGGGTGCCATGCGAGAATACCAGAGGCTTCGCCAGCCTCTATACGCTCTAACATCTCTGCAAGTACCGGTCTGCCAGGGACTTTGGCAGTCTGCTTCTCTATGAAAGTGTCTACAACCTCAAGTTGCTCCTTTCTGGCGAGCTCGCGCAGCTCGGAGAGCTGGTCGGCAAGGCTTCTGACCTGCCGATCCTCGGTGTCGGTAGATTTGCGGGTATAAATAAAATATTTTTTATCACTCATGAATCTATTTTACCAAATTTTTGTGAAGTCAAGAAATATTTTTTAAATAAATCAGTGTATAGATGGTGTACAACCACGAACCCCGTCGAAAAGCGGTCGACTTCCGCTTCCTCATCAACTGTTCTTCGCGCCAAGCACACATCGGTATGTCGAGAGCGCACCCCTGTCGCGATGAGCGGCTGGGGGAATGCGCGGAGACATACGGATGTGTGTGCAGGCGCGCCACTAAACTCCGTAGAAGCGGAAGTGGGCCGCTTCGAACTATGTGATTTGTGTTTGTGATGAAAAAAGTAACAGCCGGTGAGAAACCTCTGGTTCGCGACCGCGCTCTCGTTTTTTCGCCTCGTGCACCATTTGCATTTGTGACAAAAATCCCAAAAAAATCCAGCAATGAAGCGGGCGGGGCGGAAGGGGGGTTTCAGGGCACTAGCGTCCCGTTAAAAACCTAGCATTGGCAATGTCTTTTGGAAATCATCATGAGAATTTTGTATTTCAATATCAGAAAACAGCTCAACCAGTGGAGTTTTGTCGAGTAGCGACACGCTCAAAATCTGTAGAATTTCGTACAGATCACGTTCGATCTTCAGCTTCTTTTTAAGAATCGCTACAAGAAGGTAGGAGCACAGCGCAATGCATATCTGCGTCTTTACGGCATTCTCTGAATGTCCCCAGAAGGCTTTGATCTTCAGGTGTTGTTTGATCCACTTGAAGAAGAGTTCGATCTGCCAGCGGTGTTTGTAGAGGTCGGCGATCGTCTCCGCGCTTGCGGTAAAATTGTTCGTGAGAAAGACATAGCGCGTATCGGTGGTCTTGTCGTAGTGCTTCACTCTTCTTAACGCGTCCGGATATTTTTCTCTGGTATGCCTGCCGGAGAGGCGCACCGTCTGATCGCACCGTATCCCACTTCTGGTATCGACCTTCTTCGAGTATATCCGCTTGAGACGCGTATCGCTCTTCGCTCGCGTGACGAAAAACGCCCCGGAACGCTGAATGCCATGGAGCCGTTTGAAATCCAAATAACCGCGGTCCATGACATAGTAGGCGCCCGGCTCGAAATATATGAGATCGAGGAATCTGGCATCGCCCGTTTTGCCACCGGTGATATGAAAAAACGTTGGAATAGAGCCACGCAGATCCATGACGGTGTGGACTCCA
>CAVYBN010000007.1:0-157800 GCA_963766795.1 Candidatus Parcubacteria bacterium
AAATCTTCCTCATTAACGCACCGAGCTCTGCTAAATCCTTTGAACTTAAGTCGCCATTCGTACTTTTTGGCGCTTTATTCAATAACTCTTGTAGTTTACGATACAAAGGATGCCCACTGAATTTTTTGGCGAATCTCTTATCTTTCATACGATATGCTTCCCATCCTACATGACGATCGATGATCTCTGTGATCTTTTCTGGTGATTTGAACGGATCCGCTATTTTGTATTTCTTGTCAGCTTCATCCGGATGCGTGAAATAATAATATTGCTTTCCAATATCCCACATTGCCCATGTTTTACTTCCCAAATAAGAGCTTCCCGGCACACCCAGCTTCTTCAAAATATCTTTTGCTTCGGTGACCATGTGAGAGGCGGTCCCTTCGACCTGTTCTTTTGGATTAGTAGCTAGGATTTCTTGCAATGCTTCCGCGTATTTCAATCCGGATTTTTCGGGGCTCATAACATAGTCCACCATTGATCGCTTCTCATCCGCGGAGACATCTATATCCTGATATGCCAGATACTTTGAAACGATATCTTCCTGTGATAATGATTCCTCAACTTTTTTTGGTTTTTCTGCCTCTACAGGCTTCTCAATAACAGGCGATTCTAGACCTACCTCTGTAGCGACAGGTTTCTCTGCGACAGCTTCAGGTTTCATCGGTTCGGATGGATTTAATATATCTCGTATCTCTTTGTAATACTCTTGATATGATTTTGCCTTCTCTGGATATTTGGTAACAAACGCCCGCCATTGTTCATTTCTGACAGTTTTAAAAACTTCGCTATAGTGATCTCCAAAATTCTCGCGTATGTTCTTGTCGGCTGCCAATCGTTGTGCTGTCTCCGTTTTTATATTCTCTTGAACAGCCTTAAGTTCAGGATCGTCGTTCCAAAAATTTCTATAGATATCTTCGCCATCTCTAGCAATGGATTTATTATCATTTCCGCGAAATTCATCCCACCTTGAATCTGTAGATACAGGCTCCCCGGTTTCCGAAGCATCAACAGGCGCTTCCTGTTTAAGAGCAGGTCCTCCATTCAACGAACGGCGAATCTCCTGTATGCGAACCTCGTCTTTTTCATTTTGTTTATTTTTTTCCACACCCTCCCAATACTGTTTTCTTTTTTCTTCCTCAGCGATTGCTTTCGCTATGTATTCATTTTTCGAAGCATAAGCTAAAGCTTTTTCCGGATATTCTGATGCAAACTTTCCCCAATGAGCGATGCTCACTAATTCTTCCTCACGATCTCTAAGACGACGTTTGTCTCCTAGACTGTCTATGGAACCAAATGAGGAATCACTTTTTTGATTCGTGACTTTTGTAACTTGCCTTTCGGTTTCCGTGTAAGCCGGGTCGCTTGACGGTGATTCGTAGACCCTGATTTTTTCTCTTCCTTCGTATACACCAAAGTCTTTTTGATACCTATCAGAAAATTCTCTCCTTGCGGCGTCAGTGACTCCTTCTATTTGCGCAGGCCCTATTAGCCGACTAGGAGATATATCGTGACCTTCTTTATCTACAATACCCCCTTTCTCATTCCAAGAATAACCTTGTCGTCCCATATAACCAGAAGTATCAGATCTTATACTATCTTTACTGGCTTCTTGAAGAAGCTCTTTATATCTTGAATCATTATCAAGAAAATCAGCTGGTGGCTGTGGAACCATTTCATTTTTTTGAGTATCGGGCATTTTTTCCATACTATGGTAAAATCATACCATGAAATTAGTTAATCTTAAAACAGCGGAAGAATACAAGGATTTGGTAAGCAAATACTCATGGCTTGTAGATTCGGAATTGCTCAAGATCGAAACGGTCATCAAAGAACACCCTGATCAGGCAAACATTGAAGCGTTACCCAAACTAATTTCTCTAGTAAATGTGGTAGGATATTTGAGAGGTCAAGACGGTGCGTTTTTAGACATAAGGCCAGATGAAGTCACCGAATATCAGCGTGAGTTATATGATAATGAGGACGCTTTCGAGAGCCGGCTTCGCGAAATCATCAAGACTATATGTGTAGATCCAAAAAACATAGAGAGATACAAAGCCGTGCTTGATCGGTATTTTCTAAAAGCTCGATTACCAAATTAGTAGAATTATCAACATAATTTATAAATAAAATGGACATACAAAAGCAAGTCAGGGAACAGAGCGGGGAAAACTGGGACTATGTTTACCCCTGTTATCCCGAGGGTGCTTATAAAGTCGAGAAAGATAAGAAGCAAGGCGTGTATTCATTAACCGAAAAGAAACTGATGGTTCCGGTTAAGTTCGAGATGATCCAAGAGCTGATAAGCACGGAATATGTAAAAGAAAAAAGTCCTTGGATGGATGGAAAATACAGGGTAAAGAAAGATGGAAAGACTGGTATATTTTTTCCAGAAAGCCAAACGATAAAATGGGAGGTAGCGCCGTTCCAACTCTCAAATGAAGATTATGAAGAATTAAAATTGGGGAAGGAGATTAAGTGATCACTTATCATAAGCGCATGGGCAAGAAAGTCACGAGCGGCGGGAATTTTTTACCGAATAGAAATACGGGCTCTTCGTCCACGGTCTGAATTATCTCACAACTTACAATCTTATCATTGCATCAACTTTTAAATGTCGGTGGTAGTGCTATGATTACTTCATGGAAAAATCTCCAACAGACGCGGAACTGATCGATCACAAAGAGTCAGGATGGTTCGAAGGCAAACGATATAACGTCGGCAATTTATTCGTTTGGGCAAAAGAAAGATTTCCGCTAGAAGATGTGGACATTGCGGATCTATCGGATCAGATCTCTGATTTAGAAGTCGATTCTGCGTCTTTGCAAGATATTGATTCAGACAAGCCGATCTTATTAAGTCATACGGATCATGTGATCGATGACAGGCACCGGCTTTACAAAGCTTCTGTTGAAAAGCGTTCCACGATCAAAGCCATACGTTTGCCAAAGGATTTGCCTTCTGAGACGGAACTTTAAACGCTACCCCTTCATCCCCTGATATTTCTTCATGATCTCTGCCTCGACCTCCGCTCGGGGGCGGCCGAATTTGAGGGATGAAAGCTCGCGTAGCTTGTCGACTTGGGCGGGATTGCCTTTCTCCTGATCGATAGTTCGAATATTGAAAGGCTTGGCCGGACGACCGCCGGACAAAAGGCGCATGTAGGCATTGCGATTGTCCAAGATTGGTTATGTCAGTCTGCGTGAAGACCGGCGTGAATTGCTTCTCGAGGAATTCGGCGTCTTCGGTGCCGACGCGGAAGACGGCCATCGAGCCGACGTTGCCGAAAACTGCGTTCTTGATCTTCTCATCGAGCTGACCGATGAATTGATGCGCGACTGACAATGCCAAACGATATTTGCGCGCCTCGCTCAAAATAGTGGAGATCGAATCCGTGGTTATGTTCTGGAACTCGTCCAAGTAAAGATAGAAGTCCGGGCATTGGCGGCGGCCGCCCTTACCAAATGAATCGACGCGAGATAATGCGGCCATCAAGATCTTGCCGACCAAAATCAATCCGATCAAATGAGAGTTGATGTCGCCTAATCGTCCTTTCGAAAGATTCACGAGCAGGATCTTCTTGTTATCCATGATATCGCGCATGTTAAATGAAGATTTTTCCTGCGCGATGATCGGCCGCATGATCTCATTGGCCAGGAAGACATCAAACTTGGAAGTGATATATGGCACGACGTTGGCTAAGCTAGCTTCCCCGCCGGCCTTCTCGGCAATCTCCTTCCAGAACTGGACGATCACGGGATTCTTGCACTTGGAGATCTTCAGGTCGCGGAAAGCTTTGTTGGACATCACTCGAGAAACGTCGAGCAACGTGCAACCTGATTCAGGATCTTCGACGACCAGACCGGTAGCATTGCGGAAATATTGTTCGAAGATCGGGCCCATGGATTCGGGCACGCCGCCGTAGAGTTTCTGGAAGATGTTGAACATCTCATTCACGACGAAAGTCTTCTGCTCCGGGAAACGAACATCGTATTCGAGCATGTTCAAGGCCATCGGTCTTTCGATGGAAGCTGGATCGAAATAGACGACATCCTCGTAGCGGTCGGCCGGGATGTTGGCCAGGATATCCATGACATCCGAACCGTGCGGATCGATGAAGCAAGCGCCATGTCCGGCCTTGATGTCCTGAACGATCATGTTCTTCAAGAGCGCGGTTTTGCCTGTGCCGGTCTGGCCGATGACATAGAAGTGGCGCATGCGATCTTCAGGCGCGATGAATATCTTATTCTCCGTGCCACGATGGATATTCACACCAAGAAGAGTGCCGGCTTTGGCGAGATCCAGCGGCGCTGGCGAAGTGCCAGCCTTGGACTGCTTCAATTGCGGAGCGGCTCGGCCTACATTGGTGGCCGGGAAGTGGAGACAAGTCGTGATCTTCTTCGAGGTCGAGGACGATGGAATCTTTCTCATTGAATGTCCTTAGAGAGAACTGTTCCAAGAGATCGTCGAGTTTGCTTTTTTCGGCTTTTTCCATTCAAGGCGATTGCCATGGCCATTCTCGAACTGATTGAAGCTCGACTCTAGGTCATGCAGAATCCCGTCGGCTTCCGATTGTGTGGCAGCGGAAGCGGCGATGCGGATATCTACAGAGACAAAAGGTGATTTCAACTTGCGCGTGAATTGCTCGACGGCGGTCGCGTCCAGAGCTTGCGCGCGCTTCTCCTTTTCTTCTTTTTCTTTGTCGAGAGTTTCTTTCTTTTTGAACGCGCCAAACATCTCCTTGGCGATGGTCATGCCTATGCCGCGATCTATCTCGTCGAGCGCGTCCTTGACCTTTTCGCCTTTGCGGATCTTCTCGAGCGACTTTACGGCAGACTTGGCATAAGCGTCTTGTCGCGGACCGATAACGAATTGGATAGCCGCGCCTTCGCCGTCCTTGTCTATCTTGGAGAAGCTGTTCAATATGCCGCTCAATGGATCTATGTCGAAAGCCTCGTACGGCTTCAGAGGATACATGAAATGCTTCGAGAGCTTCGCCGATGAAGCGGCCGAAGCGCCCTTCTCGTTGAAGATGTTGTAGTCGTCCTTATGCTCGTGGAATGTGAGCCCGGGAAAAACCGCCAGCAGCTGCTTTTCGAATAATTCCTTGCGCGTCTTCGGCACCGAGACATAGAAGATGAACTCCTCGCTGCCGTTCCCATTGGCGACTTCCACCGTGAACCAGCCGGGGCTCTTTTGATCGGCTTGGATGGAGAGCATGCCGGAGTAGAACTGCTCCATGCCGGAGATCAATTCCTTCAATTGCTTCTTCTTGTCATCCTCGCTGGCCTCCGGCAGGCTGACTTCGAAGAGCGCCATGTGCAGAGGCTTCCAGAGCTCGTCTTTCTCTTTGAGATCAGGGATGGGATAGCCGGAGGCGATGAATTGCACTAGGAATCGGTGGAAGTCATCGAGCAAGTGCGGATCGTCCATCTTCTCGACGACATGCAGGGCATTCCTGATGCCCTTTTCCTGCATCACAGCGATGAGCTGTTCGATCTGGCGGTCATGCTCCTCCGGCGAAAGCTCCAGAGTGATGCCTTCAGCCTCTTTCTCTTTGATGGCGTAATCTGGATGCAAAACTTCGGTATGCGGGATAGCGGCATACTGCTTAACGACTTGGCCGGCGACTTGTTCCGGCGTCATCTCCGCTCCGCTTTCCTTGGCACGCTCCGCGCCGGCCGCTGCCGCTTCGCGCAAGCGGGCTAGCTCTTCCTGCGGATCGGCGATCTTATCGCGGCTCTCAAAACCGAGGGGGTTCATGGGGTTAGTATTTCTGATACTCCTTAACCGTCTTGATAAAGAAAGCCTTGATTTCAGACAGAGATACCGGCCGGCTCTTGAAGATGATCTTCACCGGCTTGATATCCTCGAAGTACACCAGTGCTTTCAAAGCCAGCAAGGGATCCATGGACGGCATTTTCTCTTTGAGAGCCTCGAGAACGGCGCCGAGAGATTCGGTTTTGAATATAAAATAGAGATCCACATAGTCCTTGAGCTCGCTCCGGCTGGAAATGGCGCCGAGCTTCATGCATGCGATGTCCTTGACGGAAGCGACCGGAAAGAATTCCGTGTCCGTCGGCGGTTCGACGAGCTTGTACGGGAATGCGAAGAAGCTCAAGCGCACGCCATCTGCGGTTTCGATGGAAAGAGTGTCCGCGGCTTCCTGGGTCATGGTCACTTGATCTTCTCCGAGGACCTTCCGCGCTTTCTGGAATAAAGCGGCCGTGTCAAAGCTCCCTTCCTTGAAGAAATCGAAGTCCACGCTGTCACGATGGCCGAGATGGAGCGCCAAGCCGGTGCCGCCCGCGAGATAAAATCCCTCGCCGCGCAAGAGAGCGAGCTTTGAGAGGATGGCTTTTCTTTTGTCGTCGAGAATATCCCAGTGCATGTCTTGTATGTTACGCGAATCTCGTCTTTCTGACGGGACTTTGACCGAATACGGTCTCCCAGAACACGAGGGACCTCTTGAACCAAGACGAGGCGATCGTCTTCACGAAAGCGTCGAGGATCTCTGGCCTTGAATAGGCCGAGAAAAGCCAACCAACCGCTTCTGTAGTGCCATAATTGAGCACCTGGAAGATGATGATATCCTTGTCATTGCGAACATCCATCTTGTCGATATCATACGACCAGAGACACGATCTGACTGATTGAGGAAAATTGTTATCATTCATGGCTATATTATACCATATAAGCTTCTAATAATCCTTGAGGAGCAATGTCCACAAGGCTCTAGTTTCTGGACGAATCGACCGAGATTTTGCAATGACTTTTTTCATGAGCGCCTTGTCGTAAAAATTCCACATCCATCGTACCTCCTTGTCACGGCCAAAATCAGCGATGCGCTCGATGACGTACGGCGCGTTCTTGCGCGGATCTATGTTCTTCGGGTTGACATCCCAAAAAAGCGTAGGTCTGAATCTCATCGTCGGTTTGGATTTTTGGGATGATTTCAATCTCATGCCTATATTTTAACACATTTAATAGAGCTCAAAGACGGTTTTACAACCGTTCAAATCTCACCCTTGAATACAAGGCGTTCAGTTGTATATCGAAGTTAGCAGTTTCCAATTGTCGTTCAAGCATCTTCATCATCCTTCGTTCCGTCGAGGCGCGCATGATCGTTTTCGTCGGATACGAGATAAAACCTAGGACATCGATGCCTTTGTCCCAGCGGCTGATCGAGACTTTATTTGGATGGACGGTCAATTGAAGCTCATCCGCCAAAAAGGATCGTAAACATGGCAAAAGATCAACCAGAAATTCGCGTGAATCGGAAACAATGACGGTATCATCGGCATATCGCAGATAATAAGAGACTGACAATCGCCTTTTGACATATTGATCGAACGGATTCAGATAGATATTGGCGAACAGTTGGCTGGTCAGATTGCCAAGCGGAATGCCTTTGCCAGACAGAGTTGAGTAGCTTTGGATATTGTCCCGAAGCAGATCAAGCAATCGATTGTCATTCTTCAGTGAACGATCTTCATTTGGAAAAGCCCCATTTGACAGAGCAATGCCGAGAATGCCTGCCGACAATTTTCCTCCGTATGACAATGATCTGATGAGAAGCTTTTTAAGGATCTCGTGGTCAATCGAATCGAAATATTTCTTGACGTCGGCTTTCAGGACCCAGACATCGCGAGTATTGTTCCTCGAGACCTTCCAGGTAAAATCGCGGAATCGTTTCAATGCGGCATGTGTGCCTTTGGATTCTCTGGAAGAGAATGAATCATATATCCAGTGCTTATTGAATATCGGGTAGAGCACGCGGAAGATGGCATGATGAAGCAAGCGGTCGCGAACGCAGGCTTTGTGGATCAGACGGCGCTTTGGATCGCAGACCCAGAATGCCTTGTATGGGCCGTGGTGATATCTGCCGGATTTCAAATCTTCGCATAAAGCAAAGATGCTCTCTTCAGCGTTCGTCTCAAATTCCTGAACATCCGGGCGATTCCTTTTGTCTTTCTGGAATTCTCGCCACGCGCTGAAAACATTTTCTGGTGATATAATTCCGTCGAACAAGACATGACTATTAAGCCCCCCCCCCAACCAATTTTTCGGCACTGACGAGATTTTCGGGACTAACCAGAATTTTTCCTTGTTGCATAGTTGGAGCGAATTATACATCGCCATCCACGCGGCGCTCAAGCAATTCCCGAAGCGGGACAGCCACGGCATCGGCGCACGCATAGAGCAGACGGCGCTGAACATGCTGGAATATCTGATCTTAGCAAGCCAAAAATCCGGCGCGCAGAGAATTAACATCTTGGAAAAATTAGACCGTGAGCTGGTCTTGGAAAAGATACTGGTAAGATTATCCAATCGCGTCAAGGCCATGTCTGACAGCTCTTACATCGACATTGAGAAGAGAATCATCGAGATGGGCAAGATGACCGGCGGTTGGATTAAGGACGAGAAAAATAAAGTGGACGGAGATGAAGACAAAGGAAATAAACCCGTGACGGTGTCTGCACAAAAATCCATTCAAAATTAGAGGTGACAAAAAAGAAGCCCTGACAGCTTCCCTTTTGAGATCGCTTCGGAGAAAGCGCAACCGATATTCGAGTTCGAATTCCTCGGCCTGTTCCTGTTGACATTGCCGCCGTCATCGTCGAAGTTACCGGCGTTGACGAAGTTGCCATCGGAGGTGCGCTAATGTGGGATGCCCGTCCGTGTCACACGCGCTTCGTTCCATTACTGGAGAGGTCGCGCGCGCTCATTTCCCATTGAATATCCCGCAAGCAGTGATCGTATGGCGACCACCACCCGTAAGTGGTGATACATTAGCCAATGTTAATTATACCGCGACAGCCGTTTCCTGTACGGAAACGGCTGTGGACAAAGTCTCAATATTCAAAGCATCAAAGTTTTCCTGCGGAGAAAGCGCAACCGACATGCGAGATCGAATGCCCCGGCCTGTTCCCGTTGACATAGCCGCCGTCATCGTCGAAGTTACCGGCGTTGACGAAGTGGCCATCGGAGGCGCGCGATTTCGTCCATGAATACTTGTTCGGCAATAATCGTTCGCCGGTGGCGCGTTCATTCAATGCCGTGCGATAGAACCATTCGATGAATGATTCCCGGAACAGTTGAGTGAGCTTCAATGATTCAAGAGTGCTGGCGGCTGATTTCCATTCGGCTTCTTCTGCAGAAACGGTATTTTTCTGAAGTTCGGCAAATTTCTGGGGGTCATGTTTCAGGCGATTCCATTCGAGCAGAGCATCCTTGACTTCATCTGGCGCCTTCGAGTCATCATCGTACATAGCACGGACATAATCGGCCAAGACGCTGGTCTGTTCGAGATAATTCTTGCTCGTGGAATTCGGAATCAATTCCTTGGAGACGAGCTTCCAACCGAGCTTGGGTGCGTCTTGCGTGAAGAATTTCTCAGCTTTATACCAATCAGTATCGTTTAAAAGTTTGGTGCCGTCTTTTTTCTTATCCCCTAGCATTTCGTAAAGTCTTTTACCTTCAACGTCTAAAAACCTTCCCATAAAACCACCCGCCAATTCAACCTCATTACCTCCGTACAGTATCAATTGATGGGTATCTTTCAGTTTCTCAATGATTTCTTTCGAAAAATGAATATCTGGAATTTTTTCTTTAAATTGGAGTCCTAGTGCCGCCTTGACTTCCTCCGGTCCGAAGAAGTTCGCGCCCATGATCTCTTTGGCTTCTTTCATTGAAAGGCCTTCGTGAGGCATTCGCGCCTCAAGCGCCTTAAACTGATCTTCTATCTTTTGCCTCATCTCTGTGACTTTTTGGAAATCGCCGCTTTCTGTAGCTTGATTAACACCGCTGTTAAGTTCTTCCACGGACGCATTGATAGAATCATATTCTTTTTCAAGGTGTCTCTCATTTCGTCGTGCGGCATTTTATCAAGCTCCGCATAGAGCTTGAGCAACTGATCAACAAATTTGTCTTGCACCAATCCAATCTCTTGCAATTTTTCAGCAAACGCAACTTCCGGACTTACCACATCTTCCGCCGTGGCGCCTTTCTTGCGATGATCCGGCCACTTCACGCGCTCCGGGCCTTTGCCGAAGACGGTATCGACGACTTGGCGCGGACCCGTGAATGTCAATCTTGGGCGCGGGATTCTTCGGCGCCTGCACCTTGAAAGCCGAGACGGTGCCTTTCGAGCCGTAGTCGGGATTCTGTTCCCAACCTTTTCCGCCGAAGAAGTTGTACTGATCCTTGAAGAGCTGATAGAGATAGGCCTTGTCGGCGAGCTTGGTCGGCTGGTTGACGAATTCCGTGAAGACGTACTGATCGAGCTCATTCCTGTAGCCGTCATTCTGCCAGGCGGTGATGATCCGATCTATGCCTCGTATGGACAAGACGCCTTCTTTGAGCCGATAATCGAAAGCCTTGGTGCCGCCGCCTTGCTTGAAGAACTGCGAGTCTGCCACGGAGCCACCGGAAAAGTTGTCTTCGGTGGCACGGGCGGCTTTGGCCAGATTCCAGAGCTTGCGCGTCTCGCCAGTGGGGATCTCAATATTGCCGTTCTTGTCCATGACTCGCGAGACCATCAGCTCAAAGAGCTCGTTTCTGCCGCCCTTGCCGTCGCCGATAGCGGCCTCATCCAGTGTGCCATCTTTGACCTGCGGCAGATAGTCGTGCTTCATCAGGTGCAGACGCGATAGGAAAGCCGGATCGAGATCTTGGCGCATGACATAGCGGTCAGTGCCACTTTCGTTTATATTGCCAGTCAAGATGAAGCAGAAACCTTCTTGAATCTTCACTTCACTGCCGCTGTTCTGCTGGATCCTGATCGTATCGCCGGCTTTGCGCGTCAAAAGATGGTTGAGGCTGATGAGAACGTCGTGCGGGATGGCATTGACCTCGTCGAGGATGATCGGACGGCCTTCAGCCATGGCCTGATAGACCTGGCCCATGAAATAGTCGGAGACCGTTCCGCTGCGATATTCATAGGCCAGCCGCTCTTGTAAGCCTGACTTGATCAAGTCGAATTGTTGGTCAACTTCTTTTTCCGTAGCCTGCAAATGTTCGCCTTTCCATCTGGTCATCTCATCATTGGCCGTCTTGAGGAATGCTTTGTAGCGATCTTCCGATTCGTCCGGATCGACTTCGCGCATGTTCAAAACTTGGTGGCCGTATAATTCCGCCGGCGAAGTGTGTTTGGAGCCGGATATGATCAGAGCCTCTTTGCCTATATATTTCCGCGCCACATGGAAAGCCAATTCGGTCTTGCCGGAGCCGAGGTGGCCGTAGATGAAGACCGGCTGGCCGGCTCTGGCGTGCGTGACGACTTCCTCGGCCTGCTTGCGTACATAGTCGGTCTCGACGATCTTGCCGGATTCGAGCTGTTCCTTGTATCCCTTCAATTCTTTCAAATTCAGACCGTACCAGGCTTCAGGAGACGACTTCTTGAGCGTCTCATCGGCCGCGTCGAGAGCATGCTCTTTTTCCGCGGCTTTGGCGAGCAGAGTCCGCTCGGCCGATACGGGCTCTCCGGCATCCTGTTTGCCGATCAGTTTTTTGATGACGCCAGTCTCATATTCCACCACCCGGCCGCGCTCCCGTCCCAAGGCGGCTTCGGTCTTCATGGCACGCGATAGATTTTTCCATCTCAAAGAAACCAGGGATTTCTCCGGAGAATCTTCTCCGCCCATTATTTTTTCATAAGCCTCGTCGTGCGCGGCCTTCTCGGCTTGAATGCTGTCCGTGTCAGAATCATCCAACGGTTTGATGCCGAGCTCCGACAAGATCTTCTCGTCGGTCGCGCCGCTTTCCGGCACAGGCACAGCTTCAATATCTCCTCCGCCGAACGCCATCGATCGGCGCTTCGAGATCTCCGCCTTGTTCACGTTTTCTTCCACTGCACTCCAATCTTTCTGCGATAAGAGGAAGGCCGTCTTTTACGACTTCAGCCATCAATTTACCCGAGGCGGGATCTTCCGGCTTGGTATCTTTGGTGACGCGGACTTTGTACGGCTTGCCGGGTTCGATTTCCGCGTCAGCCGGAAGCTCAATGGATTTTCTATCAGGACTGCTGGATTTATAGCCGACGACTTTGCCGCTTTTCTTGTCTTTGATCTCCTTGAAGACCACATTCTCAAGGAATCGCTCCTGACTCGGCAGCCGATTCATGTTTTGCTTGAGCTTCAGGAGTTCCCGTGTTTTCTGGTGATTTCATATCCTTAAAATGGCTTCATTCAGGGCTATATTTTAACTCTTGTTTGATAACCATTTCAACTATTGACAAATAAATGGTAGTTTGCTATACTATATCCAGAAAGGTTGAGAGGTATTAAGCTTCTCAACGAAAAGCTCCTTGGAAATGAAATGTCGGTCAAAGTCAGGCTGGTTCGTCAGCATTTAGAGCGCTATGTTTGTTTGACATCGAAGCAAACCGCTTCAATGTTAACACGCAAGTCTGGGTTAGCCAAACCCTAAGAACTTAGCGCTAGAACTTTCCGCAGTGCCTAGCCACGGCCGCGCGAGAAAGCACACTTGCTTCTACAGCCCTCACAAAAATGAGGGCTTTTCTTTTGGGCTATTTTTATTCAAATCGAAACATCCCCAAGATATTCTTTTAATGCTTTTGTAATGGCGGGAATGAGCGCCGAGATATCGACGCCCACGCGCTCGCCGCGCGCCTTGTCTCTACCTTCATTCCAGACCGCATTGAAAGTCTGCTGTTCGCCGGCACCCACTCTGCCGATCTGGAAAGCCCGAGTGATAACTTTCTTCTCGATCAGCTTGTCCACTGCTTCCTTTGCGGCATCCTCGTCGCTCGATCCACCGTCGGTGATCTCAAAGACGATATCCATGATCTTGCCTGACCTTATCCTCTCCTCGTCATCCGGAGAGATCGACTCCGAGATATCCGAGAGAACGGTATTATCATACGTGCCGCCGTTTGATTCTTGTAAATGGTTGAAGATCGAGATCATTTCAAGATTTTGCGCATCATCAAATGATTTGATCTTCTCGGCTGAATTGCTGAAGACCCAGCCCTCTGTCTCTACTTGGAGTTTTGATTTGGTGTCGACTCGCGTGGAATTCAAATATGTCTGGAATTCATCCAGTGAAGCGAAGATCAGCGTCATGGCTTGTTGCAAGACCCTCAATTTTTCCTCATTCATGGACCCGGACATGTCGCCGGCGACGCGCACGCGGATGAGCTCCGGTTTCTGGGTCACGACTTCCCTGTCTTCGATCTTCCTGAATATCTTGGCCCGTTCGAATTTCCCTTCTTGGATGCTCCCCCAATCTTCGATTGTCTTCTGGACATCGAGCTCGTCTCCGGTCTTGAAATGTCCCTCCATGCCGCGGACTATCTCTCGCGAGCTGCCAAAGATGATGTGCCTCCACAACGCCGACAGCTCGTCCAGATACGGAGCGATCTCGGCTTGGACTTGTCTGAACCTTTCCAGATTCTCAAGCAACTGTTCTTTTGAATGCTCCGACGAAACGTTCTTAGCTGCCCATTGCTCATCTTGTTTCCGTTGCGCCTCGGACGATTTTTGCCCGGCCGTTTTATTATCTTCGGCTTCGGCTTTCTTCTTTTCCTCATCACTCGCGGCTTCAGCCTTTTTTTCCTCTCCTTCTTTTAGCTCTTTGGCCTCTTTGAACTTCTTGAATATCTCATTCATGGCCTCCTGCGGCAGTTGGTCTATGCCGTTCTCGGACGAATCCTTGATCTCCTTCTCAAAAGGAGTCGGCGGCGGCAATTCGCCCGCTTTTGATTCCGATTGTTCTGGCGATTTATTCGATCCTTCCGGTTCACTCGAATCCGGCTGATTTTGATCATTATCTCCTTTTGATCCTTCTGTCTGCGTTGAATCTTTGGATTTAGTTTCTTGTCCTTCCTGTTCTGATGAATCTTTATCATCAGAAGATTCATCACCGCTCTGATCACCTTGACCGCCTTTCGGCTGCTCCTCCGGCGGCTTCCATTCAGGCTTCCAATCAGCGATGTCCTTGGCCAGCAATTCCTTGAAGATCGGCTCGATGGTCCTTCTCAAGATGGCATAGCGCTCGCCAGCCTTGGTATCCCTGCCAGCGCGCGGTTTTATGAAAGCGGTGATCAATTCCTTGGCTGCATACGATTTGCCGCCGAACTGAATTTTACGGCTAAGCGCTTCCTCCACATCCGGCGAAACGATACATTGTTCGTCTGGCACGTTGTCATCCCGCAGGAGCTTGTTGATGAACTGGCGATGTCGCGAAGTCTCTTTGGAATAATCAAAGCCGGGGAATAATTTCTCCTTGTAGAGCGCTTCTATCTCTATGCCGCCTTCGGTGCCTCTTTCGAACGAAGCGGCTTTGCGCGAAACCGAGTTATTGACCCAGATGTCGTCTAGACAATTATAGAACGGATGATGGATGCCGTAGGCCGATCGGGCCAGCTGGTTGAATGATCCCATCTCCGGCCGCTCGGGGTTGATCGGCTTAGTCTGTTTCAACGAATCCAGAAATGCTTTCTGCTCTGGATCATTCTGGTCAAGAACCGCCTCCCATTTGCGGAGCATGAGGTCGCCGGTCTCTCTTGCCTGCTCGGCGATATAGTCGAAGTTCTTCATCAAGCGCTCCGGATCATTCCGGAAATCGTCGAAGTGGCCTATCTCGTGCATGCAGGCCCAGAGGATCTGCTTCTCGGAAAAGCCTTTCTGGTAGAACCAGTCAGTCGCCAGATTGACCTCGCCTTTCTGGAAATCGAAATAGAAAGCCTCGCCGAGCTTGAATCGGATGGAAGTATCGCCGGAGAAACTGGCGAAAAATCCGGTCTTGGAATATCGGTCTATGAAAGCCTGCGCGCGCTCGCGGTAGGATTCGAGGCCCTCATTGCCTTCAGGAGTTGGAATGCCGCTGGCAACGATTTCAGCCGGAGATCCAGTCTGATTGGGAACTTTCGGCACCTCCAGAGGATCTTTGGCCGGTTCGGCGACTTCAAAGGAGGGGGATTTCATAGAAGATACTGCAACTATATCACTTTAGAGGCGGCTGTGCCGCCTTCCTCTTCCAGAACGCCTTGATCACCACGAAGATGAGCAGAGCCACCAGGATGATCCAGCCAGTCAGGCTGGAGATGCTTGAGAAATCCTCGCTGAAGGCGCCGAGGGCGTAGCCGATCGCGACGAAGAGCGCGACATCGAGCGCGTTGCCGATCGCGTCATAGAGCACGAATCGCCGGTACGGCACGCCGGAGAGGCCGCAGAGGAAATTGACGATCACGCCGGGTATGCCGAGGAAGCGCGTGGCCACGATGGTCAGGCGGAGATGCTCGTGGACGAATCCTTCGACTCTGGTCAGAGAGGAATAGCGCTTGAGGCGCTCCGAGGTGATGACGCGCGTGCCCCAGAATCGCGTGAGCGCCCAGCCGAGGCTGTCGCCGAGGACATTCGAGACGAGCGCCACTGCGAAGACGATGGCGGCATTCATGTACCCTTGGCTGGCGAACGCGCCGGCCGCCATGAGCAGAGTGTTCTCCGGCAAAGGCAACAACAAGCCTGACAGGAATACGACCAGCGCGATCGCGACATATCTATAGAGCAAGACGAACGACAGCAGCGAGGTCAGGAGATAATCCATGGCGATGGCATATTATTGCGGTGAAAGATAGACCTTGATGGCATTCTGAACTTCAATGGTAAAAGCCGTCGAACTGGTAGCGATCGAACGCGCGTAACGGCCGATGGTGATGTTCGGATATCCGGCGGTCGAGCTTGGGATGCCCAGCGAGGCCATGAGATAAGAAGATGGCACCTTGAATGAGACGCTGACATAGTCGAAGGTCATCCACGGCGCGATCAAATCGACATCCGCGGCGCCGAGCGAATGTTTGCTGACGATGCCGGCAAAATGGATCCTTTCGGCGGAGATGATGCCTTGTCTCGCCGCGATCCGGTATTGCCGCACCAGGAATATCGAAAGGATGATGAGCGCCACGACCAACACGGCCACGGCGATCTTCGCGTACAAGTTGGAGCGTCTGGGAGTCATAAGGCTAGTTTAACATGGTCGGCGGAGGGTAAGGGATTCGAACCCTCGGTGGGTTGCCCCACACACGCTTTCCAAGCGTGCGCACTAGACCGCTATGCGAACCCTCCATGCGTCCGAATAGAGTACCAGAAACGCCGCACTCTTGCCAGCCGACTATTTTTTATGTCCCAAATAATATTTTAACTTTTCTTCACGACTATTTTAACTTTTCTTATAGGTTTCTTTAACTCCCGGGGAGTATGATGGCGCATTATTAGAATTTTAATACCACCATGCTCATCCCCACCATCCCCAATCTGGATTATTTCCAGGCTCGGCCGCCGATACACATCATGGCTGGCACGAGCGCTCTACCGCGCGGTCTGACTCCGAGCGAAGTCAAAGCCGTTTATAACCTGCCGGCAACCGGCGGCTCAGGGACGATCGCGATAATCAGTGGATTCCATCATCCCGACATCGAAAGCGACCTTGCGGCTTTCGATTCGCAGTTCGGCCTGCCCGCATGCACGATCAAGAATAAATGCCTTGAGATCCATTCCATGAAGTCCGGCACGAAAGACGATTCCGGCTGGGATATGGAGACGGCTCTCGACGCTGAATGGGCTCACGCCATCGCGCCTCAAGCGAAGATCTTGATCGTCGAATCGTCAAGCGATAGCGGGACTAACTTATTGAAATCAGTAGACTACGCCCGCGGACGCGCCGATGTCACGGCCGTTTCGATGAGCTGGGGCGGCGGCGAATTCAAGGGCGAGGACGCGCTCGATTCGCATTTCAAGGCATCTCCGCCAGCTGGTGGAACGCGCGCGGCCGGAAATCCTCTGCAATTCTTCGCTTCATCGGGCGACGACGGCGCCGGCGTATCGTGGCCGGCCGTGTCCGTGAATGTCATCGCGGTCGGCGGGACTTCTCTTTCCATTAACGCTGGCGGCAGATTGCAATCAGAGAAAGCTTGGACCGGCAGCGGCGGCGGGGTGAGCGCCTACGAAAAAGAGCCTGCTTATCAAGCGGCTTATTCGATTCCGAAGGCCGGAGGCAAACGGGCGATTCCCGACGTGGCTTATGCAGCGGATCCCAATCATGGCTTCTCGGTCTATCACAAACCGAGATCGGCTCCGCCAGCTGGCGGAAAATCGGCCAACGGCTGGTATGTTGTCGGCGGGACTTCGGCCGGCGCTCCGCAATGGGCCGCTATCCAAGCATTGGGCCACTCGACCGCCCTGCCAGACCTCTACGACGACAAGAGCAGCGTGGCCTCGACCGGCTTCTTCCGCGACATTGTGAGCGGAGCCAACGGCGATTGCGGCTATTACTGTTCGGCGCGCAAGAGATACGACTACGTGACCGGACTGGGGTCGCCGCTGACGGATAAGTTCTAAATATGAATCATGACGCATTCATTCAAAAAGCAGAGGCTGAATACAAAAAAATTAAAGACGCTATGAGCCCGGCAATTGAGAATTCCGTAGTAAGATTCAACGCGATCGGTTTCAAGCATTTGATACGCAAAGCGAAAAGACGCACGCCCGCTGAACAGATCTCGAGATTCAAATTAATCAAATATGCACCGATTATTGTCAGTGATCCTGATGTCGATGTGACATATCGCCAGAATATACGTACCGATGGAAGAATCGTGCG
This sequence comes from Candidatus Parcubacteria bacterium, assembly GCA_963766795.1. Lineage (GTDB taxonomy): Bacteria > Patescibacteriota > Minisyncoccia > Phycocordibacterales > PALSA-1337 > C7867-002. The sequence continues at coordinate 17,623 of CAVYBN010000007.1, forward strand.
TTATTGGGGTTTGAACAAATCGATCGACAACAAGAGACTGCGCGTCGTAGTACGACAAATCGGAAATGGCATGAAGCATTTCTACTCAATAATGGAACATGCATCAAAAAACCCCGCGCAACGCAGGGTCCTTTGATATGCTCGTTGCCAACTACATTGTTGAACAGAGCTTGCGCTCCACGAGCATGATGAGATTATATCAAAGCGACTTTTAAAAAGTCAAGTGCTTTTAATCACCGTGACTCAAACCTCCATCCCGCGCAATGCCGCGATCCGCTCTGAAGTCGGCGGATGAGTCATGAAGAGCTTGGCGATGCCTTTGCCGGCCGCCGCGCCGAACGGATTCGAGATGAAGAGGTGCGCCGTGGCGTTGTTGGCGTGGATCATCGGCTGTCCGTAGGCTTCTATCTTGGCCAAGGCTGAAGCCAAACCTTCGGGATAGCGCGTCAAGAGCGCACCGTCAGCGTCGGCCAGGAATTCACGCTTGCGTGAGATCGCTAATTGGATGAGCTGGGCGATGATCGGAGACAGAACGGTGAAGATGATGCCTGCGATCATGATGATGAGACCAACTTCGCCATCGTTGTTATTGCCGCTCCGCCGGCTGGCGGAGCGGCCGCCGCCAAGCCACATCGAGCGCGTGAAGATATTCGCGACGATGGCGATGAAGCCGACCAGCACGACCACGACCGTCATGAGCAGAGTATCGCGGTTGCCGATATGCGAGAGCTCGTGGGCGAGCACGCCCGAGAGCTCGTTCTTGTCCATCATGCCGAGCAATCCGGAGGTCACGGCCACAGCTGCGTGGTCTTTGTTCCGGCCGGTGGCGAAAGCGTTCGGCGCCGGATCATCGATGATATAGATCCTCGGCATCGGAAGGCCTGCGGTGATGGAGAGATTTTCGACGACCCTGAATAATTCGAGGTTGTCTTCCCTGTTCGCGGGCTTGGCGGCGGCTAACGCCAATGAGATCTTATCCGAATACCAGTAGCTCGCGACATTCATGCCGAGCGCGAAGACGACCGCGATGATCAGGATCCCGATATTATCGTAGTAATAGCCGATGAACAGACCAAGCGCGACTACGATCGCCAAGAAGAGGCTCATCAAGAGCCAAGTCCTTCTGACATTTTTGCCTTGAAGTGTGTAGAGAGTTGCCATTTCAAAAATTCCAAATTCCAAAAATCAAATTCCAGATAAGTTCCAAATTTCAATCATCAAAGGGCGCCTGGATTTTTGAGATTTGAATTTTGAGATTTCTCTGGAATTTGTGATTTGAATTTTGGAATTTATTAAAGGTGATTTCCAATCTAACGATAATCTTTCTGTCACGAATCATTCAATCACTCAAAATTGCACCTTAACCGGCTCCTTGGCAGCCGCGGCGGCGTCGAGCTGGAAAAATTCCATGGGCGTGAAATGGAACGCACCGGCTACAAGATTGCCCGGAAAAGCCTGGATGGAGATGTTCAAGTCGCGCACGTTGCCGTTATAGAAGCGGCGGGCGGCTTGGATCTTGTCTTCGGTATCGGTCAATTCGCCCTGGAGCGACAGGAAATTCTGGTTGGCCTTGAGGTCGGGATAGGCTTCGGCAATGGCGAAGACGGACTTGAGGGCGCCAGCCAAAGTGGTCTCGGCTTGGCCCTTGTCAGCCAAGCTGGTCGCGCCCATGGCGGCGGCGCGAGCCCGCGTGACATTCTCGAAAGCCGTGCTCTCGTGGGTGGCATAGCCCTTGACGGTATTGACCAAATTGGGGATGAGGTCGTAGCGGCGCTTGAGCTGGACGTCGATGTCCGACCAGGCTTCCTGCGCGCGGTTGCGCTTGCCGACCAATCCGTTGAATGCCAGGACGGCCCAGAGCGCGAGGATCACGAGGACGACTATGATTACGGTGAGCATGGCGTTTGGTAATTAATTTCTAATTGACCTAATTACTAAGGAAGTTCCAAGATCCAAGAACCAAGTTCCAAACAAATTCCAAATCCAAAATCCCAATTTCCAAACATTTTCTACTTTGTCATCCCCGCGAAGGCGGGGATCCAGGGTTTAAAGATTTTGGTCAGTGTTTCGACTCTGGATTCCGGCTTTCGCCGGAATGACAGAAGAAATTTTGGATATTATTTGGTTCTTCTAGTCCCTATTCTTTCAATCTTCAATCGTAATCTTCGATCTTCAATTGTTTACTTGGCCGGCGACGCCTGCGTCTCGCTCTCTCCGGTCGCCGACGCGACGAAGGCGAAGCTCTTGACCATGTTCGTGAAGGCCGTGTCAGCCGTCGATTGGATGGCTTTGTTGTTGTTCTGTGCTTGGGTGATGTTGGAACCGGTCAAGCCTTTGGTCGCGGGATCGAGGGCGATATACGAGAAGTGGAAGAGATAGCAGGTGTCGCCGCTCTGGAGCGAGTACATGCGATCGAAATAAGCGCGGCCTTGGACGGTGTTGGACATCGAGATCATGTCGAGCGTCGAATCTCCCGCGGCGAGCGTGCCGCGATCCTTGATCGTTGTGACCGGCGGGAACGAGCACTTGCCGCCCGAGACAGTGACGTCGGATTCGAGCTTGGCTACGGTAGAGACCTGGGCTTGGTCGATGGGCATGATGAATTGCACGCCGCTGTTGACCTCGTCCTTTTCCCACGAAGTCGGATATTTTACGGAGAAGCCGAGCTCGGCGTTCTGGTAGAGCGATGACGAGCCGGAGACTTTGGTGGTCTCGGAGACGGCGACAGGCGCAGTCTGGTCACCGGTGGCGACGCCCAGCGGCGGCTGCGTATTCGAGCCCTTGCCTGAACCGGCAGCGTACCAGATGACGAGGATGATGGCGACGATCACGATGACGGCGATAAACGTGTTCTTTGAATTCTTATTCATGGCAATGATTGATTAAAATCTATCTTGATTAAAGAGGCGCTGATAAACGACAGACGATTGCTTAGTCCGTCATCGAATGACGACAATGATAGCATTGTACTATGATTAATGAGCGGAAGCAAGGACGCGGAAGCTCACGACAATGCCGTCGAATATGGAGATCGCGGAGTAGAGATCAGCGACATGCTGCGCGTCGTATTTGGCGATGAGCGAAGCGTCGTCAACGTAGAAACCGGCGCCGTCGGTGGCGTGGTCGAGAAAATCGATATGGTAACAATTCCCATTGGCTTGCGTATCGTAAGCGACCTCGGTATGGAGCTGGCCTGCGCCGACGTCGGAGCCGATGGTGCGCGTGAACTCGTATCCATTTAATGTGAATCGCACTGGCGCTTGGCCAGCGGCGATCGCGGTGATCTTCGGACAAGACGGCCCGACCGTCACGCCGACCTTGGCGTCATCCAAGAGCGGCCAGTGGAAATACGTGTTTTTCGGGAACGAGAAGACGGCGCTGCCGTTAAGCACGTTCTGCGAGAGATCCGCCGGATGTTCGAAGGAATATCCGTCGGCGCTGTCCGTGAATGTGACCCACGAAGCGGCGCTAACGGTCGTCGAGGCCGGGAATGGGATGCTGGAAGACGGGATCGAGCCGTTCATGTTTTGTTTACTAGACGATTGACCGGCGCCGGCGCCTGTCGAAACACTAGTGCCTCCTTGATTCGGATTGGAATCATTGGAATTAGCCGGTGAATCAGAAGTCGTCGTCGATTGATAGAAGGTCGGAGAAATGCCAGTCGGAGCCGTCGAGCTTCCATTCGATTGGTTCGTATTTGAATCAGTTAAAGCCGCACCGTTCATATTCGAAAACGAAACATTCCTTCCATTCACGACATAGCCAGTCGCCGCGATGATCGCGAAGAGGATGATGATGACGCCCAGGATGACGAGAGGACGAGAGGTCATGGGATAACTATACCAAATAAGGCTGAATTTGGTACTTTTGTGCGGGTTTTGAACATTTTCAAGTGGGTATTGACTTTAAGGGCGTATCCATGCTATAATTAAGTCGGTGGATATCACGATGTGGTTCCATTACTCCGCAGGTAGGATTTCAAACCTGTATGGCATATCTCGATGAGATTGCCAGTGTACATTGAAAGCCGGGCTATGCTCGGTAGAAAGATAGAGAAGTATGCAACCTAGTTATCTATTAAAGGCAGACGCACGAGAAGGCACAGTCACTGTTTTGGCGCCGCACCACGGTTTCCCTGTTGTTGTTTTGGGCGCATCGTGTTTTACGAGCGCAACAAGCAACGACGGCCTCGTCTCCTCGTTCGTGATCCGTCCAGAATCCGAGCGAGAAGTCTTGGCCGTTGCCGTGATGAATCATTGCCATCCCGATGACGCTAAGTGTTTTGTCGAGGAGGCATTCCTCCTGGCGATCGAGACCAAGAAGGGCGGCAAGCCTTTCCTCAATCTTGAATTCCCCTTTGTCTCGAAACAAGAGGCAATCGGGCAACTCGTTCACGACAGGCATTCATGCGTGCTCAAGGTAACTGCCGGTTCGAATACGTCGAATCGCGCCGTTATCATGTGGCTCCGGTGCCGCCGGCACAACCGGTCGACACTGAAGGGCAGACCGTTGACGAGCTTTGCTGCGTATTGGTCAGCAAGGATGCTCCGGAATCGACCGAAACGCCGGTGACCGCGAAGGTATCGACGGTGCCAGCGGTATCACTGACCACCAGGATCACGCAGTTGGAAAATCTAGGGAAAATAAGACATCAAATGGCCATTGAGATGTCTGAATTGTCACAACGGATGGCCAGGGGGACTCAAGAAGATTTGGACGATCTGAAGGCACAGGTAGATACCTGCGTATCCAAGCCCACGTTCAACTGCCTATTATGGCTTTCGCAAATGCTTGTTGGATTCGGAATCGCGTCCTTCAATGCCGGGCGCATCTACTGGAATTGGACATCAGGAAATGCCGTACCAGTTTCACAGATTGTGTGGTCGGTAGTCGGGATCATAGTTTTCCTGTTCTGCTTCCGGCGTATGAGACTTATGCTTAATCGGGTAGTTCCGATTATACCCGATCCTTTCAAGATGCACTGTTAGCAGCACATTGGTTTGATTTGAATTAACACAGAGCCCCACACGGATTCGTTCCGAGTGGGGTCTCTTCTTTTTTGGAAAAATTTCTAATACTCCATCCCCTGCCCTCCTCCATGCCCATGCTCTTCTTTCTTCTCCTCGGGCTCGTCGGCGACAGCCGCTTCGGTCGTCAATAATATCGCCGCGGCTGAACAAGCATTTTCAACTCCGAGACGCGTGACTTTGACTGGGTCCACGATGCCGGCCAAGATCATGTCCGGGATCATCTCGTCCTTCAAAGCGTCGTAGCCGATATTTCCCTTTCCATTCTTGACCTGCTCCACAATGACCGAGCCGTCGTCCTTGCCAGCGTTGATCGCGATCTGACGAAGAGGCGCTTCGAGGGCTTTCAAGACTATCTTATAGCCGAGCTCGTGCTCGGAAGCGATCGCCGAAGCGGCTCCCATCTTAGCTGAACCGGAAACAGCCTTGGCCGCCTTGATCAGAGCCACACCTCCGCCGGCGACGATGCCCTCCTCGATGGCCGCTTTGGTGGCATTCACGGCATCCTCGATCTTCAATTTCAGATATTTCATCTCGGTCTCCGGTGGCCGCGCCGACGCGGATGACAGCCACGCCGCCCGAGAGCTTGGCGATGCGCTCGTCGAGCTTCTCTTTGTCGTATTTCGAATCCGTGGTCTCTCGTCTGCTTCTTCAATTGAGCCACGCGCTCTTCGATCTCGGACTTCTTGCCTTTGCCGCCGACGATGATGGTGTTGTCCTTGGTGGCGATGACGCGGCGCGCCTTGCCCAGCATCTCGAGCTTGGCGTTGTCGAACTTGATGCCGACTTCCTCGGAGATGACAGTCGCTCCAATGGTCACTGCGATGTCTTGCAAAACCTCCTTCTTGCGATCGCCGTAGCCCGGAGCTTTGACGGCCAGCACGTTGAACGTGCCGCGCAATTTATTCACGACGAAAGTCGCCAGTGCTTCACCGTCGACATCCTCGGCGATGATCACCAGGTCTTTCTTGCCAGACTGCGCCAATTGTTCCAGCAAGCGGCAAAACTTCTTTGATGATCGATATCTTCTTATCCGTGACAAGGATCGCCGGATCGTTGAACTCGGCTTCCATGCGCTCGGCGTTGGTGATCATGTAGGCGGAGACATAGCCCTTGTCGAACTGGATGCCTTCGACGATTTCTGATTCCAAGCTGGTCGATTGCGATTCCTCAACGGTCACGACGCCATCCTTGCCGACTTTCTTGATGGTGTCGGCGATGATGAACCGAGCTCGGCCGATTCGGCGGCGATGGTCGCGACCTGCTTTGACTTCGTCGTCGCTCTTGATCGGCGTGGCGATCCTCTTCAGGGCGGCGACAACATCCTTGGCGGCGGCCTCGATGCCGAAGCGGATGCCCATGGCATTCATGCCCATGGTCGTCTGCTTCAATCCTTCGGCCACGATGGCTTGCGTGAGGATGGTCGCGGTCGTAGTGCCGTCGCCGGCCAAGTCGTTGGTCTTCGAAGCCACTTCTTTGGCGATCTCCGCGCCCATGTTCTCGAACTTGTCTTTCAGTGATGATCTCGCGGGCGATCGAGACGCCGTCGTTGGTGATGGTCGGGCTTCCATAGCCTTTGTCGAGGACCACATTCCTGCCGCGCGGGCCGATGGTTATCTTGACCGCGTCAGCCACCGCGTCGACGCCGGCTTTGAGGGCTTTTCGAGCTTGTTCGTTGTAGAGGATTTTCTTGGACATAGTAGTTTGATATCTATTAATTGTTGAGATAATTTTTAATTTTGTAATTTTGTAATTTTTAAATAATGATCCAATGACCGAATTTCCAATGAAAATTGACGCATTAGAAAATTATTTAAAAATTGAAAAATTAAAAATTGGAAATTATTTGATGACTGCTAATATCTCGCTCTCTCTGACTATGTAATATTCCTCTTCTCCTATCTTCACTTTATCTCCCCACTGAAATAGGACCTTATCGCCTGCCTTGACCGAAGGTGCTATCAGCTTACCGTCTTCGATGCGGCCCGGTCCGACCGCCATGACTTCGCCGCGCTTCGAGCCTTTGTCTTCATTCACGGTGACAGGAATGATGATGCCGGATGAAGTCTTCTTTTCCTTCGAATCATCAGTTTCTTTTATGATCACCCGATCAGAGAGCGGCTTCACCTTCGCGGCCAAACCGGCCGCTTCCGGCGACATTGCACGCGCAGCCTTATGTGAATCATTTCTTTTTGGGTTCTTAGGCATTGTAGTAATAAATCAGGGTTCAGGGTACAGGGTTCAGGGTGTGATTGAATTTTGACTTTTGGCTCCTTCTGTACCCTGTCCGCTGTACCCTATACCCTTGATTATCGTTAGATTAATAATGGTTTTTATGAGGTAAGTGCATTATAGCCGCGAATGAGAATTGAGCAACTTGACAAAATAACTATTAAAGTGTAGCTTGATTCCAAACGTTTAGTGGCACATAGAACAATCTAAGAAAGGCAGGTCATTATGACATCAAATAGAGTTATTGCGTTCGCCAACATAGATGCTTATTTTTCAAAGGATCGTGTGAAAACTCTTGAAGAACTTGGCTTCAGCGTCGTGTTCTGCCGTAACGCAGGAGAGGTCCTTGAGGTTTTTCAACAGCAGGTCAATGAAAAGCCGGCCATGCTCATCACAGATGGTTTGCTTGAGCACGGCGATGAGTTTACGAGAATGGAGACAAACGACGGCATCGACACCGGCGTGGCTCTGTATCGTCGATTGCGGTTAACCAATCCCAAGCTCCCTATCATCGTCTATACGACGGAGAATCGGACATTCATGGAATTGCGGGCGATCGATGACCCGTATCTGGCGGCCATTTCCGAGTTCTGCTTTGATTCGACCAAAGAAATCCTCGAGGCCGCTCAAAGATTGCTTCCATAGGACAACCCCGATCGCCCATCATTCGCTTTCACAGCCCGGCGCGGTCTCACACCGCCCGGGTTTTTTTGTTGATTGAAAAACAATGTTCGTTGTATAATTTGGTTATGAAGTCAACAAATAAAGAAAAGATGGACAGATATTTGGATAACTTATAAGAAAACGTTGATTTCTGCGTGTTTTGCGGGGTCTCGGCTGGACAGACATGTCTCCTGCGTCACTACTGAAAAGTGTCGAGATTTTCGACACTTTTGCGGTGTGACACAACCCATGTGTCCTTCCCCCGCGCGCCAAGTCTTTCTTAAGCCAAGCGGTTCTAGTTAACTCCTATTAAAAGCCTCCTTTATTTGAGAGCACTTGCTTCCAATTCCATATGCTATCAACAGTTCATACCCAAATTTGTGCACTCTTTTATAAGCTTCTTTCTTAAAAGTCTGTGATAATCGAAGCATGTCCATGGCAGTCACAAATCCAAAGAAACAAGTGATCTTGGAGACGCTTGATCTCACGAAAGCCGAGCGAGCAGTGCTTGACGTACTATTAGCTTACAGAATGGCTCGAAATGTATCTCAAATCGCTAAAAATGCAGGCATCCCCAGAACGACAGTGCTTTATGTACTTAAAAGATTTCAGAAAAGAAAGATCGTCAAAAACACCTTAGTCGGTAAACGCTATCATTGGATGTATAACCGCACTATTGGACCGATCCGACGCGCATTCTAGTCAACAAGCCCTGCATGGTTGCAAAAAACACCCTCCGGTGCTAGGATATCTTCCAATGAAGTCTCTTCTCCCCTACGCGCAGATAATCCTGTCCGTGCTTCTGGTCGGCTCGATCCTCCTGCAGAGGACCGGCGCGCAGGTCGGCGGCGCTTTCGGCGGCTCCGACAACATGAGCTCGGCCTATCACACCCGCCGCGGGATGGAAAAGACCCTTTTCAGCGTCACTATCGTCCTCGCGATCCTCTTCGCGCTCTCCGCTCTCTTGAGCCTCGTCTGAGACAATTTTAATTAATTGATCCGATATAAACATATTAAAAATTCAAATCACAAATATCAGCCGTCCGTTTTGATCGTTGGATTTTGGAATTTTTCTGAAATTTGAATTTTGGAATTTGGATTTTCTATCAATAGCGTGACTGACCCTCAACCACCAAAAGAATTCCGCCTGAAGCGCGGTTCACATATCCTCGAGTATTTGCGTAAGTTCTCGTCTACCGAGAAGGCCGTATTCGGCCTGTTCGCGCTGGCGGCCATAGTCACGGCTATCATCATGGCGGCGCAGGTCAACGGCTATTTCATGGTCGAAATCCCGGCTGCAGGCGGCACGCTTCGCGAAGGCTTGGTCGGCTTGCCGCACACCGTAAATCCGATCCTGGCCGTGACCGACGTCGATCGCGACATCTCTTCCCTGGTCTATGCCGGCCTCACCAAGTATGAGAATGGCGCCATCGTCCCGGACATGGCTTCCGACTGGACCGTCTCTGCCGACAGCTTGACTTATACTTTCAATCTCCGACCGAATTTGAGATTCCAGGACGGCACGGCAGTCTCAGCTGACGACATTGTCTTCACGGTAGGCCGAGCGCAGGACCCGGCATTGAAGAGCCCGCGTGCCGGCGACTGGGCGGGAGTCGCGGTTACGGCAGTCTCTCCGACACAGGTACGATTCGTCCTGAAGCAGCCGTACGGCTCGTTCCTGTCCGCGACCACGCTCGGCATCATCCCCAAGCATGTCTGGTCCAGCGTATCAGACGACCAATTCATCTTCAGCGAATACAACACCGCGGCCATCGGCTCGGGGCCCTATAAGATCACATCGGAGAGCCGCGACTCCGGAGGCATCCCCACCGGATACCGCCTGACGACTTGGAGCGGATATTACGGCGCGACCCCGGATCTCTCCACGATCGCCTTCTCGTTCTTCCCGGACCAAGATCACGCGCTATCCGCGCTTACGAGCGGGAGCATCGACAGCCTGCCGGCGGTCACCCCGGAAGAGGCCGCCCGTCTGGCTTCGGATGCCGGCGAATCCTACGCGATCGTCTCTTCGCCACTGTCGCGCATCTTCGGCGTCTTCTGGAACCAGAGCCAGAATCCGGCCTTGGCCGACGCCTCCGTGCGCCAGGCGCTCAGCATGTCCGTAGATCGGAGCGTGCTCGTCAAAACCGTGCTCGACGGCTACGGCATGCCGGAGAGCGGGCCGTTGCCGCAGGGTCTTTCCACGACTAGCTCTCCGGTCAAAGCGCCGGATATCGCGGGCGCGCGAGCGCTCCTCGAAAAAGCCGGTTGGAAGAGAGGCTCGGACGGCATATACGGCAAGACCCGCCAGACCGCGGGCGGCAAGAGCGCTTCTACTACTCTCTCATTCACTTTATATACTTCCGACGCGCCGGAGTTGAAGCAGGCGGCCGACGCTCTTCAAGCCTCGTGGAAAGCTTTGGGCGCTGCCGCGAGCGTCAAGGTCTACGACTCGAGCAGCCTGTACCAGAATGTCATCCAGCCGCGCAAGTATGACGCTCTGCTGTTCGGCGAACAGATCGGCAAGGACGGCGACCTCTACGCTTTCTGGCATTCGTCCGAACGCAATTCACCGGGACTGAACGTGGCGATGTACGCGAACAGCAAGGTCGACAAACTGCTCGAGAGCCTTAGGACCGCCACCGGAAGCGACGCGCGCGCCATCGGGTACGGGCAATTAGACCAAGCCATCACCGCCGATTCGCCAGCCATATTCCTGTACGCGCCGGATTTCATATACGCGGTGCCTAAGAGCCTCCACGGCGTCAGCTTGGATCAGATGACCGTGCCGGCTGATCGATTCGATTCCATCAGTGACTGGTATATGGAGACTGACAAAGTGTGGAGCGTATTCGCGAAGAAGCAGAGAAACGCTGACGGTTATCAAATAAATTAACCTAATTTCTAATTAACCTAATTGACCTAAGAAAATCCCAAATCCCAAGAATCAAATTCCAGAAAAATTCCAGAACCCAATGATCAAAAAGCAAGCTGATGTCTGAAATTTGAATTTTGAGATTTCTCTGGAACTTGTGATTTGAATTTTGAGATTTTGTTTGGGATTTGGAACTTATTTAGGAATTAGATCAATTAGGTCAATTAGAAATTATCAATAATCATCATGAACGAAAATAAGCCACAACCAAATATCGGGCCGCACCAGCCTTTCAATAAGGCTCCCCAAAGCCAGCCGGGCTTTCAAAAGCCCCACCAGGGCTCATTCCGGCCGCAGTGGCGTCCGATGCAGCACAACCGCACGCGCATCCTGCGAAGCGAAGACCGAAAGCCAGAAGCTCGAAGCTCGGAGCTAGGAGGAACAGCCGCCTCTCCTCTAGCTTCTAGCTCCCATCCGCCAGCTGGCGGACTAGCTTCTTCTTCGAACGGCCACCGCGTCGTATTGGGCAAGGGCGCGCGCAAGGCTTTCGGAGGCAATCGGCCAGATATCCGACCTGGCGCGCAGGCAGGATTCAGGCCATCCGCTCCGCCGGCTAGCGGATCCGCGTCCCGACAAAGCACATCGCGGCATGTCTCCGGCGCGCGCATGAACGTCATCCGCAAGGAATCCGGCCGAGGATCCGCCAGCCGGCGGAGCGGCCGCCCCGGACCGGCTCGAGCGCTCACGGCTATGTCCAACGCCAAAGAAGGCGACAGGATCCCGGCATTGGCCGCTGACTCGATCCGCGTCGTGCCCATGGGCGGCGTCGAGGAGATCGGCCGCAACTGCACGGCCATCGAGTTCGGCTCCGCCCTTGGCGGAGACATCATCGTCATAGATGTCGGCTTCCAATTCAAGGACGAGAACACGCCCGGCATCGACTACATCCTGCCCAACACCAAATACGTCGAGGAGCGGCGTGAGAAGATCCGCGCGATCATCATCACTCACGGCCACCTCGACCATACCGGCGGCATCCCTTACATCATGCCCAGGATCGGCAATCCTCCGATATACACGCGCCTTCTGACATCCGTCCTGATCCAGAAGCGCCAAGAGGAATTCCCTGGCGTGCCCAAGCTCGACATCCGTCTGGTCGAGCAGAACTCCACGGTCACGATGGGCAAGCTCAAGATCAAGTTCTTCTCGGTCACGCACACCATCCCCGACGCCATGGGCGTGATCATCGAGACCCCGTACGGCTCGATCGTGCATACCGGCGACCTCAAGATGGACCACATCGCCGGCGTGCCGACGCCCGAGGAAGACGCCGAGTATGACCGCGCTTTCAAGAACGAGAAGGTCCTCATGCTCATGGCCGACTCGACCAACGTCGAGATCCCCGGCTTCTCCATTCCCGAGAAGCAGGTCCACAAGAACCTCGAGGAATACATCAAGAACGCCCAAGGCCGCCTGATCATCGCCACATTCTCTTCCCTTCTGGAGCGCCTGCTTCAAGATGACCGAGTTCGCCGAGAAATATAACAAGAAAGTCGTCATCGAAGGCCGCAGCCTCAAGAACAACATCGAGATCTGCAAGCATCTGGGCCTCCTCAAAGTCAAATCGAGCACGATCATCACGACCGACGACATGGACAATTATCCGCCGGACCGCATCGTCATCCTGGCCACCGGCGCGCAGGGCGACGAATTCGCGGCTTTGATGCGCATCTCCAACCGCACGCATGCCAAGATCCGCATCACTCCGCGCGACACCGTCATCCTGTCCTCATCGGTCATTCCCGGCAATGAGCGCGCCGTCCAGAAGCTCAAGGACAACCTCTCCCGCCAAGGCGCGCGCATCATCCACTATCGCACCGCCGAGGTCCACTCGACCGGCCATGCCTATCGCGACGAGACCTTGTGGATCCACCGCAAGATCCGCCCGAAGTTCTTCATGCCGCTGCACGGCTATCACTACATGCTGCGCGTCCACGCTGACGTGGCGAAAGAGGCCAACGGCCTCAAGGAAGAAGATGTCGTCATCCCGGACAACAGTTCAGTCATCGAAATACAAGGCGGCGGCGCTAGGATCGTCAAACTCAAAGAAAAAGCTCCATCCGGCCTAGTCTTGGTCGACGGCTTCTCCGTCGGCGACGTCCAAGACGTCGTCATCCGCGACCGCCAGATGCTGGCGCAGGACGGCATATTCATCGTCTTCGGCATCGTGAATGCCCAGACCGGCAAGCTCAAGAAATCCCCTGATATCATCTCGCGCGGCTTCGTCTACTTGCGTGAATCGCAGGACCTCTTGCATGGCGTGCGTCTGGTCATCAAAGACACCATCGAGAATTCCACCCGCGGCCAGAATCCCATCAACGTGGATTTCGTCAAAGATAACATCACTGACGCGGTCAGCAGATTCCTTTTGCAAGAGACTGCCAAGCGGCCGATGGTCATACCGGTTATTCTGACGATATAACTAATCAACAGTTTATCCAGAGTTTTCTGTTGAACTTATTATTTTTGGTCATGGTATGATAGCGATACAACCTATGACCATCCAGGATATCATTTCATTCATCGGAATACCGACCATCGTTATCGCCCTGATCTACATAGGACGAAAGCTTCAAGTATTGGATACGGTTGAAAAGACCGTTGAAAAGATATACGAACGATTCATCAAAGTCGAAGAACGCGTTAACACTTTATGGAAAGACGAAGTGGCTCCGGCTCATTCTCCGCGCCAATTGAATGACATTGGAAAGAAGATCTTGAATGAGAGCGGCATCAAAGAGATAATCGAGAAAAATAAAGACACTCTGCTCTCCAAAGTCAGAGCATTGAATCCGACTAATGCTTATGACGCCGAGCAAGCGGCGATCTCCGTTGTAAGTGAATTACCCAAACATTGCCCTGATGTCATACCAAAATTGAAAGACGGTGCGTTTAAGGTCGGCCAAGGAACGGAAACGGTGCTCCTCGTCGGCGGATTCTACTTGCGAGATTTGATCTTTCCCAATCTCGGATTCTCGCTTACTGATCTAGACAAACCAAAGACATTATAACTGCGATCCTAAATTCTAATTCCCTTGAAGGATATCTATGTTCTGTTGGATTCTGTCAGTAAGACCCATGACACTTTCTCCGTATGAAAGACCGAGATTGGGTTTGCCCGTCACGGCATTATAGCAAGTCTGACCTGAATTATATTTACAGGCGGCCGTGCGTTGCGCGCTATAGCTCGAGGAATCTGCGCCCAAGTCCGACAGGAATACGCCGGCGGCCATGAATGCGGTCTGCGGATCCCAGGGGTTGGGCATGGCTGATATTCCGAGGGACTGCCTGATGCGGTCGTTCAAGTCAGACAATATCCAGGTGGAAGGGCTGAATTGGGCCGGTCCCATGCCGCCGCCCCAGTAGCCCGATTGCGGGCAGGAGACCGGCATGGACTTGTAATCTAGGCTTAAGGCGGAAGTGATGGCGAGGAACGGCTGAATGTCGCGAGAGGGCCTCATGACCTTCGCGGTGACCGAGCCGTTCTTGGAGTTGACTCCGGATCCGGTGGTCGAATCGGTGAGATAGCAGGTGCCTACGTTTCCTCCAATACCAGTCTCTTGGGTGAGGATAGCCAGAAGGAATGCCGGAGGTACACCTGTTTTGGCATAGACCTTGTTGGCGTACGTCAAGGCAGTCCCGAACGGGATGGCTTGGGCGCCGTTAAGCTTGAAGAGCGCCGCACGGATCTGCGCCGCTTGCGCCGCTTCCTGCGCGACCACTTGCGTATAAGATTTTTCATTTCCTTTGGAGATCGTCAGAAGCTGTTTCTGCTGTTTCTCGTCGGCTTGGATGTTGGCCTGTTGCACTTGGATGGTATGCTTGGCGTCCATCTCGGCATTCTGGCGGGCGGAGAGAGCGGCTTTCTCGGCGCTAGTCGAGGCTTCGTCGGCATTCAACATATTGAAGGCATTCTGCAAGCCGCTCTGGACCGATTGGAATTGATCGACATCCTGGAAGAATCCGGATACGGTCGACTGGGACAAGACCACTTCCGGCAACGAGTACTGGTCGAGCTCGTTGGTCCGGCGCAGTAGCTCGGCCAAGGTCTGTTTGCCGGCGGCGATCCGCGCGTTAAGGTCGTTGATGTGGCTCTGCTTCTCTACTATGTCGCTCCCCAGGGTCTGGATGAGCAGGTTCTCGGCCTGGATCTTCAATTGGGCGGTCTTGATCTTGGCGTCGAGGACGGCGATGGCTTGCGAGAGCGAGGCACTCTTGCCTTGGGCGGCAGAGAGATCCTTCTGCGCTTGGGCCTCTTCGGCTTCGACTTGCGTCAATTGGGCTTGCAATTGAGCGCGTTGAGCGTCAGTCAAGGTCTGGGCGTGAGCGGAGGAAGAGATAAGAGATAAGAGATAAGAGATAAGAAGAAGACACAGGAAAAAGCTTCCATGCGGCACAGAAAAACTATTAAAAAAAGGCTTATTCCTCATAGGTCTATTATAACAGAAATATGTCTCCATCATTTGAAAATCCCAAGTCAACCTTTAATGGGGGTTCATGTCTTCTGCATGACTTTTGCAAAGTGTCGAAAATCTCGACGCTTTTCAAAAGTGGCATGAAAGATGTCCCCTTCCTGCAGAAAATTCTAAGTCAAAACATGAAAAGCATGGTCTAGTTGCATAGGCGGCGTAAGGCTCGTTTGGAACGCAAAATATTGTACGACGTGAAAAGTGCCCTTCAGTTTTTTCGAGGAAAGGAGGCGCCTGTTTCGCCGCGCGAAGTAAACCGATCTAAAATCCAGTGGTCGCGCCTCCCTTTAATCGCGGCCGAAGCACACTGGATCCAGGCTTTCGCCGGGATGACAAGGGGGCGTAAACAAAAATAGCGCAGTTTTCTGCGCTTTTATTCACTGATGACTGATGACTGTCGACTGATTATTTTTTCTCTCCCTTCTTGGCATCAGCAGCGGGCTTGGCGGCTCCGCCCTTGGCATCAGCGCCGGGCTTTGCGGGAGCGACCGGCTTTCCGTCAGCTCCGACTTCCCCTTCTTTGAGCTCTTTGCCCTTGCCATCTGTAACTTCGATAGCTGACATGTCGACCGGCGCGGCGGGGGCGACCTCTTCCTTGGCTTCGGCGACCGAGGCCAGGACTTCTTCCGGCTTGGACTTGAGTTCGACTCCGGTCGGCAGGACGATGTCCCGGGCATGGATGGCATCGTTGTATTCGACGAGCTTGGAGATATCCACGGAAAGCTCGCGCGGCAGGTCGCGCGGTGCGGCTTCGATCTCCATGTCGCGCAGGACCTTGATCAGGATGGCGCCCTTGTCCTTGACTGCCGGCGAGACGCCCGTGAAGACCAGAGGCACGCGGACCTTGACCTTCTTGCCTTTCTCGATCACGTAGAAATCGGCGTGACGCGGCTCGCCAGAGAGCGGGTGGACGTCGACGGCGTAAATCAGGGCTTCATGCTCCTTGGTCCCCTCTTTCAGGATGATGACGGATGATTCGCCGGCCTGCTTCCAGACTTTCTTGAATTCCTTGGCGGATACGGCCACCGGGGTCGATGCCTCCTTCGGCCCGTAGAAAACCGCCGGCATCTTTCCGGCGCTCCTTATGTCCTCGTTCTTGGCGCCCTCGCGGCGCTCGACTGCCAATGACAACATGTGCGTTATCTTACACTACCGCGCAAAAAAAGCAACCGGCCAGCCACACAGGTCGGACCTGTATGTGAATCTCTATCTTACTGCCAGACCCATGCTTGGCGGCGCCCATCGCGTAGATCTCATGCACTTGCGAATCAGTCAATGCCTGGTTGTATATGGTCATGTCGTCAAGAAAGCCCGTAAACTGTGGGGAATCACTATACCAAAACCAGCTTCAAGATGATCTGATCCAACATATATACCGTCAATGGAACCAGAAGAATATGGGCTTGCATTCAAACTGTAGCTATTTTGATATGTCTGTGTTCCATCAACATACAAAGAAAAGTTTCCAGTAGCCTGATTTGCAGAACAAGTGATAAGATGCCACTGATTGAGAGGGATCGTTACTTGTGTAGGAGGAATTGTCTGAGGATTATTGGAAAAAAGAGTGCTGGCACATTGTATTCGCCCAGAGGAGTTTAAGGCACCAATGGCAATAGGCGCTGTCCCGGCGGGATTACCGACTTCGATAATTCCAGACTGACCAGAGACTGATGTAAAATTGACCCAAACGGATGCGCGTGATAGCCGTCGGTGTCAAGTCCGATACCGACAAGACTGCGTATTGTATGCCATATGGCCGCTGAGTGGTAATCACCAAAGAATTCCCTGAACCCCGAAGGCGTTTGAGCAGTACTGCGAGTTAAATTTCCGGGTATGAATAAGAGATGCGGTTATTGATAGAGGAATCCGCTGCTCCATGGATACTCGTGTATGTTATTTGAATTCTCATGAAATTCCACTGTGCCATCATGTTGACGCCGAGCGAGTGGTAATTGGTAGAGGCGAATTCCATGCCGGCGCCGACCGTCGCCTTCTGCCGCGCGCCATTCAATGCCACTAAGACGATCGATGCCAGCATGCCGATGATCGAGATGACCACCAGAAGCTCGATCAAAGTGAAGCCGCGCGCGCAAATTCCATTAAGCACCAATTAGGAAGAAATGTTCTTTTTGCTATTTGCTATTGTCGTACTATTGAATCATTTATCACGATTAAAAGTCGCCAGGGCGTTGGCCAGTATCGTGGCGACGAACAGGATATAGATCGAGAGCGGCAATTTGGCGGGATGCGTCTTCATAGGAAGTATTTTATCACGACATACATGATGATGAAATTGACGGTCATGATCCCGAGCATGATGCCTTGGGCCGATTTCTCGGATTTGGCCCAGCCGTGCGAGATCAGCCAGCCGGCTATGCCGCTCGGCCGGCTGCTGGCGTATTGCAGGTTGTTATATGAAGCCGGCGCCGGAGCCGCGCCCGGCCTGCTCTGCCCGCGCGGAGCATAGCTGAATTTGTCTTCGTCGAATTCTACGCCGGTGACCATAGTAGGATTATAGCAATAAGCGAGGAACATGAGCAAGCTTGCTTGTTCAATGTCCGAGCGCGATTGATATATGGTCATCCATATAGCACGCCTATAACATGGAAACGATCCTCAACTTATCCTCGACGACCTTCTGCATGGCCAATTTGGCAGGTTTCAGGTATTTGTAAGGCGCCACTTCGTCCGGATCTTCCGACAAGGCCTTGATCAGGCCGGCCCGGTAGGCCAGGCGCAATTCCGTGTTGACATGAACGACGGCCACGCCGCTCTTGATGGTCTTCCTGATATCATCGGCGGTATTGCCGGAAGCGCCGTGAAGGACCAGCGGGATATCCACAACCTCGGCTATCTCCTTGACGCGCTTCGCGTTCAGAGCCGGGTCGCCGCCGCGGATCATGCCGTGGATGTTGCCGACGGCCGGAGCCAGCATGTCGATACCGGTCTCGCGCACGAAGCGCTCCGCGTCGGCGGGTTTGGTCATGGCGTCTTCGCCGACGACGGCGCCGGCCGGAACGGCGTCGAGCACCTTGGAAGAAGTGCCGATGAAGCCGAGCTCGCCTTCGATTAAGGGACAGGGTTCAGGGTGCATGGAACAGAAGAACTTTTTCCAGCCTTTAATCTCGCGTATTCTACGCATTGTTTGGTAATGGCAATGTTCTCATCGAGCGAAAGCTTGGCGCCGTCGAAGATGACGGAATCGAATCCGGCATCGATGGCTTCTTTGACGCGCTCCAACGAATAGGTGTGGTCTGCGTTCAGAAATATCGGCTGACCGCGATCTTCGCGGATGCTCCTCACGATGGCGACGATCTGCCTCACGCCGACGAAATCGCGCTCGCCTTCGGAGACACCCACGATGACCGGCAAGTCCAAGCTCTGCGCGGCGTCGGCCACGGCCCAGACGCCGTCCAGCGTGGAGATATTGAAATGACCGATGGCTTTGCCATTGGCACGAGCTTCGGTTATGTAGTCGCGGAGTGAGAGCATGCTATAATTGTAGCGCAATCAGGGTTTAGGGTACAGGGTGCAGGGTGCAGAAAATTATGAAGATAAGCTCGTACAAACAATTAATAGTATGGCAAAAAAGCATTGAGTTGGTTAAAGAGACTTACCAACTTACTTCACTTTTGCCTACATCGGAGATGTACGGATTAAGCTCTCAGATGAGGAGGGCCGCTGTTTCTATTCCTTCAAATATTGCCGAGGGTTATAATCGAAAGAATCGTAAAGAGTATCTCCAATTTCTAAACATTGCTTATGCATCAGCATCAGAACTAGAGACTCAAGTAATCATCACCCGCGAAATATATGAAAAAATCGACGTCAAAACATCAGAATCATTGATATCCGAAACTAAACGGATGTTGTATGCGATAATGAACAGGTTGCAATCGTCGCGTCCTGTCTCCCTGTACCCTGTACCCTGTACCCTATACCCTACCCATCATGTTGCACAAACAAATTGACCTTCTCGCCATCGGCGACTTGACCACTGACGCCTTCATTCGCCTCAAGGACGCGGAGGTGCACTGCAAAGTGAACACCGAGGATTGTGAGCTGTGCTTGCGCTTCGGCGATAAGGTCCCTTTCGAATACGTCAAAGTCGTCAGAGCCGTGGGTAATGCCGCGAATGCCGCCGTGGCCGGCGCGCGCCTCGGCTTGCGGTCGGCTCTGGTCTCGAATGTCGGCGACGACGAGAATGGCCGTGAATGTCTGGCCGATCTCCAGAGGAATTCCGTCGTGACTTCGTTCGTCAAGACCCACAAGGACCGCCCGACCAATTATCACTTCGTGCTCTGGTACGGAGCAGACCGGACCATTCTGGTCAATCATATCGAGTACGATTATTCCCTGCCGAAGGATCTCAAAAGCAACTCGCGGGGGCTTCCGCCGAAGTGGATATATCTAACTTCACTGGCCGCGAACACATTCCCGTACCACATGGCCATCGCCGATTACTTGGAAGCCAATCCGTCGGTCAAGCTGGCTTTCCAGCCAGGCACGTTTCAGATAAAGCTGGGCTTCGATGAATTGAAGCGCATCTATGCCCGAGCCGACGTCTTTGTCGCGAATGTCGGTGAAGCCCGGCATGTCTTGAACGTCGACGGATCGTCCTCGACCGGAAGCGACGTCAAAGCTTTGATGAAGGGGATCTCTGATCACGGGCCGAAGCTGGTCATCCTCACGGACAACACCAACGGCGCCTACATGTCCGACGGCGATCATTATTATCATATCCCGATGTATCCGGATCCGCGGCCGGCCTTCGACCGCACCGGCTGCGGCGACGCTTTCGCTTCGACTTTCGTCTCGGCCTTGATCATGGGCAGATCGCCGTTGGAAGCCTTTACTTGGGCGCCGGTCAATCCGATGTCGGTGGCTCAATTCGTCGGCTCGCAGGAAGGCCTCCTCGATCGCGACCAGATCGAATGGTGGCTCTCGCGCGCGCCGGCGGATTTCAAGCCGAAGGAGATCTAGGAAAAAAGTCCAAATTTCAAAATCCAAATTTCAAAATTTGTCATTCCCGCGAAAGCGGGAATCCAGAGCATTACAACAGACCTAGAGACTCCTTGAATCGGTCAAATTTCCCTTCCAGGATCGCCTGCCTGGCCTTTTTCGTCAGATCTACCAGGAAATAAAGGTTGTGGATCGAAGCCAGCGTGGCCGCCAGCATCTCTTTGGCTTTAAAAAGATGATTGAGATACGCGCAAGTGTAATTCTTGCAGGTATAGCAACCGCATTCCGGATCCAATGGTCCGAAATCGTCTTTGAATCTGGCGTTTAAAAGGTTGACGCGGCCGTTCGGAGTCTCGGCACTCGGATGGACATATGCCGAACCGTTCCTGCCCATCCTGGTCGGCGACACGCAATCGAACGAGTCGGCGCCATTCTCGATGCCAAGGATGATGTCAGCCGGCTCGCCGATGCCGAGGAGATGGCGCGGCTTGCCTTCTGGTAATTCACCGCAGACCCAACCGACCGCGGTAGCCATGTCGGCCTTCTCGAAAGTGCCGCCGATGCCGAAGCCGTCGAATCCGGCTCCATTCACCTTCATTGAGGCGATATCACGGGCGCTCTGACGCCTTAGATCTTCGTGCCGACCGCCTTGGATGATGCCGAACAGGGCCGGCGGAAGCAAAGCGAGCCTTCGGCGACCGAAGTCGCGCCCTGCTGGGCGCGCTTCTCTGCTCGGCCCTCTTCGGGCCTCCGCAATGCCGCCGCGAGTCTCCTTTGCTTCCGCCGGCCAGTTCGTTGTGATATTTCAAACACCGCTCCGCCCACGCTCGCGTCCTTTCGATCGCCTTTTCCTGCGCATGGTAATCGGCATCAGGCGGAGCGCATTCGTCCAAGGTGAAGATGATGTCGGCGCCGATCGCGTGCTGGATGTCTATGGAAATCTCCGGCGTGAAGCGGTGCGTCGAGCCGTCGATGATAGACTTGAAGGTCACGCCGTCGTCGTCGACTTTGGCGAGCACTGACGATTGAACGATTGCTGTGTCATTCCCGCGCAAGCGGGAATCCAGTGTATCACTGCTTTCGATTTCAGTAGTCTGATCCTGGATCCCCGCTTTCGCGGGGATGACAGGAGAATTCGCGGGGATGACAGAAGAAATCGCTTGCTCTTCAACGAACTTTGACTTTCTCCCTTTCATCCCGCCTTGCAAAGAGAACGCTTGAAAACCGCCAGAGTCGGTGAAAGTCGGCCCCGACCAATTCATGAACTTGCCCAAGCCGCCGGCTTTTTTCAAGACGTCAGCGCCGGGCTGTAAATATAAATGGTAGGTATTCGCCAGAACCGCTTGAGCTCCGACGGCGCCCAGGATGCCGGCACCGTCGCCGGCCATTTCAGGCATGAGAGATTTGACCGTCGCTTTCGTCGCGACCGGGATGAAAGCCGGCGTCAGGATCGCGCCGTGCGCAGTCTCGATGCGGCCGGCTCGGCCAAGGTTGTTCGCCAATTTCCCTTCTATTGAAAACGAGAGCATCTTTAAAGGATAGGCGACTATGCGTGTGAAGGCAAGGCCGCGGGGTCTTTTCGATTTTTCTACACCCTATACCCTAAACCCTATACCCTCTGCTATACTAACTCCCATGTCAAACGACACGCCCCCGAATCCCGACGACCTGCGCAAGCACATCCACGAGAAAGCCATCGAGGGACATCTCGACCGCATCCAGCGCGAGTTCCGCCGCGGCTTCGAGATCCTGCAGAGATACCCGCGCTCGGTCACGATATTCGGCTCATCCATGGCGCGGCCCGAGAATCCTTGGTATCAGCGCGCCGTCGAGCTATCCGGCCGGATCGTCAAGGAGACCGGCTACGCGGTCGTGACCGGCGGCGGACCCGGCATCATGGAAGCCGCGAGCCGCGGCGCGACCGAAGCCGGCGGCAAGGCCGTGGGCCTGCGCATCGACCTCTTGCGCGAGAAAACCGCCAATCCGTATGCTACCGACGGCATGGACTTCACATATTTCTTCGCGCGGAAGACCATGCTGACCTTCGCGGCCGAGGCCTTCGTCTTCTTCCCGGGCGGCTTCGGCACCATGGACGAGCTCTTCAGCATCCTCACCCTGATCCAGACCTGCAAGATCCCGCGGGTGCCGGTCGTGATGTTCGATTCGCGCTTCTGGGCGCCCTTCCGGAAATTCCTCGAGGACATCGAGCTCAAAGAATATCACGTCATCGACGCATGGGACCCGGACATCTTCGAGATCACCGACTCGATCGACCGCTGCGTAGAGATCGTCAAGAAAGCGCCGGTCTCGGACTGGTGGAAGAACATCAACTGAAACAATCTTCGCCTGCATGCGAAGATTGTTTCAGTAAATTCCAAAATCCAAATTACAATTTCCAATAAAAACATTTGGAGCTTTTTGTTTGGAGCTTGGAATTTATTTGGAAATTGGTGCTTGCCTTGCCCTCCGAAGCCTTGGCGAAGGAGGGGAAATTGGAATTTTCTCGGTATAACAAAACCCCGCCAAGAAAGCGGGGCTCTGCTTCTAAAATCACCCTAGCGACTACTCCGCTTTCGGGCGGGCTTCGGAGACGACGATCTTGCGACCGTCGAGGTCCGAGCCGTTGAGCTTTGGCGATGGCGGCGTCGGCATCGGCATCGGATTCCATCTCAACGAATCCAAAGCCGCGCGAGCGGCCGGTCATCTTGTCCGTGAGGACGTCTGCCTTGGCGACCGGTCCGACTTGCGCGAAGTGGTTCTTCAGGCTGTCGGAGGTCGTCGCCCAAGCGATCGATCCCACGAAGATTCTTTTCGACATGTGTTTCACCGCACGACACGCGATACATACCGTACGCGCTAGCGGCAAGCTCGTTCATACTGCTAACGCGCATAAGCGACGAGAGACCTACGCGTGGAGATAGGATAATATGCCAGTGAATAAAAAGCAAGGGAAAAGCTTATTTTAAATGTGAGAGTATCTGCTTGATGTACTCGTCGTAATCTCCGAGATTCTTTTTTAGATTCTCTACGAAGATCGCGGGCTTTACGTCCTCGTATTGATGGACGATCCGATTCCTCAATCCTACCGATGCGCTGATCTTAGCGGCGAAATCCTTCGGCAAGACGCCGTGCTCTCCCAAGACAGTGAAGGTGCCTTGGAGATCATCAGGAATGCCATATCCGCCTTCTTTGATGAAATGGTGGTTGATATCTATCGCGTAATCGACTACGAGCTGGAAATATCGTTCCAAGGCGGCCAGATTGTCCTTTGAATGGAGAATATCGAAGTCAGACAGTAAAAGCTTAGAGCGGATATTCTCCAGATTCTCTTTGATGCTCTCGGCCTTAGGGATGACGAAGGTTTCTTTGATAGGCATGTGATTGATCTTAAACGCCGTATTCCGCGCATAAGCGTTCGAACTCTCAAATCGTACAGGAACATGTTCTCGTGCAATCTTTTTATGGCGTAAGAGAAGAGATTCGGGAAGAGCGCGTCGTTCCGCGAGAACAGGAGCTTGGCTTCCTTCATTATCTCGAACATGAATACCGGCGAAGCCTTGTTGACATGCACGACATCGACGGCTTCAGTCCCGAAAAGCGGAGCCAATTCGGCGCCGATCGATAACTGGTCGTCGAAAGAGAGCGGCTGGCTTTTCGCGTAAGCGATATCCACGTCGCTTCTTTTGGTAGCCGTGCCGTCGGCGCGTGATCCAAAAAGCACGACCATGTCAAGGCCGTATTTGCGGGATATTTCAGCGGCTTTTGATTTTATGGCGTCTATATTCATGCCTCTATCATAGCACATTTTGGCCTAAAAAACCATACACAGGTCCGACCTGTGTGTTCCGTCACTTCGCCGCCAAGCCGTGCTTAGCCGCGCCCAGAGCGTAGAGCTCCTTGACCTGCGCGTCGGAGAGCGAATGAGTGTAGACGGCCACGTCGTCGAGAAGGCCGGCGGAAGGATCGTTCCACAGGGTTATTTTGTCATTTTGTAACCAAACCAAAGCTCCGACGTTAGATAATACCGAGCTTTCTTTTACGCCATTTATGTAAAGAGCCAGAGTCCCTGAATTCACAGTGCACGTAACGTTATACCAGTTTCCTGGTTGGAGCCTAGTGTTGCTCACTGTGCCCCATACGACAAAGGCCGTGGTATTGCATTGTAATTCATTGCTCGGGCTTGAAGGACCGTCGAGTCGTATGCCGATGCAATTGCCGCTATCACCCAAGCAAGGACCGGCACCGTTGTCACTGATGCCTATCAGATACGGCTTGCTCGTGCCGGCGATAGTCGTGAGCTTGATCCATCCGGTAAGCGTGTATGAAGTCAAGCCTCCGCGTAGGAGCTGCAGTGGTCAATTGATAAGTACAGGAACCGTTGGCAGCAAAGCCCGCCGAGACATGTTCCCGGATGAACCGGCCGGCGTGTCTGAATTTGCGGACATTCCGGAACAAGTCAGATTGTAACCATTAATGGAAGCGTCTGCTGAAGCGTTCGAGCCGTTGAAATTATAAATGGCCAGAGCGTCGCTACCCAACGCGTGATAATTCGTGTCGGCGAATTGGACGGCTGCTCCGACGATGCCTTTTTGCCGCGCACCATTCACGGCGATAAGCACGATGCTGGCTAGCATGCCGATGATGGAAATGACCACCAGAAGCTCGATCAAAGTGAAACCGCTCTTTTCGCTATTTACTATTTCCTTTTTACTATTTAAATGATTCATATCAATGATCATCGTCCGTCTCGATACATTCGCAGTATTTCGCTCGATGATAACGCGCGGTTATAGACGCGGGCATCGTCAAGAGAGCCGGTGAAGTTGAAGCTGGCGCTTGAACCGCCATTTCCTGAAGCGCCGACAATGATATTGTCCGTACCACTTTGATTCGGTATGGATGTGGAATCGGTAGTGATCGCCAAGGCTCCATCGATATATCCCAGCGTAGCCGTCGTATTCGCGTCACGGACGATCACCGCGTTATGCCATTTTCCATCAATATAACTGGATGCAGAAGCTCCTGTACGGATATTTGATCCGTCGCTATCGACAATTGACACCTTGTTACCAGCACCATCGACAGTACTATTGCTTATATTCAAAGAAAATTGCTGCGATCCGCCACGCCTCGAAATCATCCCCGCCAGTTGGCTCGTCGTCGTCTTGAACCACACCGAATACGAATACGAGCCGGTGCCGATGGCGGCGGTCAAGGGCGTCAGGATGTAGCTGGAGTTCGCGCCGTTGAATGTGAGCGCCTGGCCGATCTTGCCAGCGGTCTGCGAGGTCGTGGTCGGCATGTTGACGAGCAGGCCGGAATTGGCATTGCCGGAAATGTCCGACGCCAAGTCGGCGGTCCAATTCACGGTCTTGCCGTCGAAAGGCCACCAGCCGAGAAGCCCGCTCTTCAAGCTGTCGGAAGACAGGCTGGCGCCGATCTGCGCCGCGCCGGCCTGATAGAGCTGCTGGACTTCGCTGGTGGAAAGCGCTCGGTTGTAGACGCGGATATCGTCGAGAGAGCCGCTAAAAAATGAATTGGTAAATATGCTGACCGCATTGATGTTGGCAAGGGCTCCGATGGCCATAAAAGGGTTGGCGGAAGAGAATGCCGCGGGAGTCTGCTTGAGATTATATGTTACTGGCTGGGTCGCGCCGTTCACGAATATTTGTATGACATTGGATGCAGGAGTGACGACGACTACCAAATGAGTCCATGCGTTCTGCGGCACGCTCGCGGCATCCGTGGCTCCGCTTAATATATAACCGCCTGGACCGTGAGGAGAACCGCGATTGACATAGACTGATCCTGCGGTATTAGTCACTCCATCGTCAGCCGTGTTCAAAGATACGAAAAAGGAATTCTTTCCGGGATATGTAGTATTGAATCCAAGGATGTTCCCTATAGCCGCAGAGCTCGGCTTGACCCAGGCCGACATCGTGATGCTTGAACCGGAAATGCTCATGGCCCCGGCATTTATGTAATTCGTCGTCCCATTGAACTTCAGAGCGCCTGCCCCATCTTGCCCATGACCGGCGAGGTGGTGGTGGACATGCCGACGAGCGTGCCGGTATTGCCTTTGCCGGAGACATCGGCCGTCGTATTCGCCGTCCAATTGATGTCTTTGCCGTCGAATGGCCAGTAACCGACCAGGCCGCTCGGCACGACGGATGTCGGCGCGATCTCGGCGGTGGCCGTGCCGCTCTTGTCCAAAGTCACGCCGGCGTTGGCGGCGGGGATCGAGGCGAAAACCGCCGAAGCCAGAATGCCGACAACGGCCGCAATGCCGACAACGCCGGTCGCCGCTACGGAGATCTTCATAGAGTTTAAAGCGCTGGAAAAACGAGAAAACCGTGGCATGGTGGCTCTATTGTATCACATTTCACAGGTCGGACCTGTGTATTATGCCGTCTTGATGAATTTCTCCACCAAAACTTTGGCATATGTCAGGGATAGTGCCGCCGAGCTGATAAGTATAGAATGATCTTATTGGTCAAGATCTTTTGAGCGTCTTCATTTATCATTGTATTTGTGCGGCCCATTCAATAAGGTTTTTCCTGGCCAGCCGGCGAAGCCAGTCGGTCTCCATCCAAGTCCTTATGGCATACAGCTTCCGCTTCAGGAACATGGCTCGCTCGCGCTCATATAAGAGCTTGCCGTCCACGACTACCGCGCGCATCAAAGTCGGCGATACCTTGCCCAAGTCTACGAACTCCACGTCGTCTCTTTGCAACAGGCGGGAGATCTCACTGGCGATCTCGAATCGCGCTTTAAATTCCAAAGTCTACTGTTTTTTGCCTTTTTTCTTCTCTCCTATCTCTTACCTCTCTTCCTACGGCTTGACCCTGGTCCTGCCGAAATAATAGAGCTGTTGCACCTCGGCCGCCGACAGCGCGCGGTTGTAGACGCGGACGTCGTCGAGGGAGCCGTTGAATTACAACAATCTTTTGAAATCCTCTTCGGTAAGATCGGCTTGTTTTAAGATCTTTTTGAGAAGTCCGCGAGCAACATCGCCGGGATGCATCGGCACTGACGTCTGAAGATCCAGTTCTTCATTCACCAAGATCTTGTGGCTTTCTATTTGTCCGGCTTCAGAAAAACCCGCTCGTTTGAGAGCGGCGACCAATTCCTTTGGCCTGACTTGACGGAGACGATTCATGAGGCAACCAACGGCAGAGCGATGCTCACGGTAAAAGGATTCGCACGCGGACGTTCAATGGGGATCTTCTTGCCCCGGCGGATGAAGACGGCCAGAAAACCGGCGATGGCATCCTGGGCCATGCGGAAAGCTTCATCAAGAGTGCGCCCTTGGGTGAAACAGCCCGGCAATGCCGGAACGGAGACGACATATATGCCGTCTTCATCGCGCTCGATATGGATGGTGTAGCTAAAATGTTTGACCATTATGCCGCCATTCTACCAAAATAAACTCAAAAGTCAACCCAATTTTTTCTTCTCTCTTCTCTCTTCTCTCTTTTCTCTTCTCTCTATTGCCCCATCATATACAGCTGTTTGACTTCCGCCGCCGACAGCGCGCGGTTGTACCCAGTAAGCGAATCTGCTGATTCGGATGCGCACGTCGTCACTTCTTGTTTTGAACATATTCAAAGATATGCTTTATGTACTGGCGGTATTGGCCGATGTCGCGTTTGATGTCGTGAATCACTCGAGCAGGATCGATCTTCTCATAGACATGCACGAGCGCGTTGCGAAGGCCAACGGAAGGAGCGATCTCGAAAGCAAGCTCATGTGGCAATGCGGAACATTTTGCCATGAGCGCGAATGTGCCTTGATAATCATCCGACGGCTGCATGTTTTCTTTCTGTATTATGGCCGTGTTTATGTCTATGGCGGCATCGACGATGAGCTGAAAATTCCTCTCGATCGCGGATAAGGCCGTAGTGTCAGCTAAGATCTCCTTGTCGCTCGGAAGCAAAAGTGGGTCAAGGCGCTCAAAATATCCCTGCATCAGCTCGAGTTTGCTCACCACGGCTCTGATAGTGTTATCAAGCTGTTCCATATGCGAAATGCTCCAATGATCGGTAACGCAGTTCACGAAGCGCTTTTGTCTCAACATACAGTTTGAAAGCGTACATGCGGAACAACACGAACATCCCCGGAATCCGCTCATAAAGCGCGATGCCTTCATCGGCTATGATCTTCTTCATGACCGGAGAGATCCTTCGGAGGTCTACGAACTCCACATCGTCTCTTTGCAACAGGCTGGAAATCTCGTTCGTGATCTCAAATCGCGCCTTGAATCCCAAAGTTTGCGGAGCCGTATAGCCGATATCCACGTCGCTTTTTGGATGCGTCCGTCCCGTGGCCTGCGACCCAAAAAGCACGACCATGTCCAGGCCGTATCTCTTGGCAATTTCGCTTATCTCTTTGCTTTTGGCTTTGATATGCGTATTCATGCCTTCATCATACCACATTTTCGCTCAAAATCCTACATCCCGCATCATATACAGCTGTTTGACTTCGCTCGCGGTGAAGCGCGCGGTTGTAGACGCGGACGTCGTCGAGGGAGCCGTTATAATAATAGGGACTGCCAATACCCGCTCCTATGGCAATGGCGGAGGTAGTGTTGCAGTCATTTATGCCCGCGCCGTTTCCCATTAAAAGACTCTTTGCCACTCCGTCAACATAGGCTTTCAACGTGGTCCCGTCATAAGTCCATGCCAGATGATGCCAGTTCGTGTTGTATGGAAAAGAAATTTGCTATATTATTCCCGTTGAAGGATAAGAATGTCCCACGCGATATCCATTGCATATTGAGGTGTGATATCCCGCATAAAGATAACTCCATAGTATTCCTGAATTGCCATTGTCAACTATCCGTCGTAGCATCTTTAGAGAATTTGAACCACAAACGAAACCGAGGCGGTCGTGGCGATAGTTCCAGTTGTGTGTTAAAACGCGTAGTCGTCATTGCACATACTGGCTCGTCCCATTGAACTTCAAGCGCCTGCCCCATCTTGCCAGGCACCGGGCTAGTGGTGGTGGACATGCCGATCAATTGGCCGGTGTTGCCATTGCCGGAGGAGTCGGTGACGGCGCCGGTCTTCCAATTCATGTCCTGATTGTTGATGGTCCAGTAGCCGACGAGGCCGCAATTCAATGATCCGATGGCGCAGCCGCGGGTCGCGCCGCTTTGGTCGCTCTGCATGGTCACTTGGCCGGCGAGGTAGAGCTGTTTGACTTCGCTGGCTGACAGCGCGCGGTTGTATATGCGGACGTCGTCGAGGGAACCCTTGCACATAACTGCATTCCCGGTATTAGCTGTCGCTCCCCATCGTCCGCACAATCTCAATTGATCAACATTGGTATCTTCCGTGCCAATACTCTGGCTTCCTTGAGATACGCCGTTTATATATAAAGTGCCGGTGCTACCTGAAAAAATAAAAGCAACATGAGACCATTTATTAAATAGGATGGCGTTCGTTGAGAGATAGTAAGGAGTTGAAAAACCAGCCGAAGTCCAAGCCGCTTGGATTGTGCCGTTAGAATTGACTAAAATTGATTTTCCCCATGAATTGGTTCCGCTTCCGTCATATTGCGTGTACAAATATTCGCCTGCGCCGGTAGATACCAAATTTACCCACATCGCGATGGTTTTTGTCCCCGCTCCAATCAAAGTCGCGGAGGTTCCCAAA
The DNA here is from genome assembly GCA_963766795.1 of Candidatus Parcubacteria bacterium. Lineage (GTDB taxonomy): Bacteria > Patescibacteriota > Minisyncoccia > Phycocordibacterales > PALSA-1337 > C7867-002. The sequence continues at coordinate 47,567 of CAVYBN010000007.1, forward strand.
TTAACATAATTCCCCACCCCGTCAAACCTCAACCCCTGCCCCATCTTGCCCGGCACCGGGCTGGTGGTCGTCGAGAATTTTCCAAGCAACTGCCCGTTGTTGGCGTTGCCGGAGACGTCGTTCACCGTGCCGGTCTTCCAATTCATGTCCTGGTTGTTGAAGGTCCAGTAGCCGACGAGGCCGCAGTTGAGAGAGCCGATGGCACAGCCGCGGGTCTGGCCGCTTTGGTCGCTCTGCAAAGTGACTTGTCCGGCGAGGTAGAGCTGTTTGACTTCGCTGGCGGTGAGCGCGCGGTTGTAGACGCGGACGTCGTCGAGGGAAGCCGGCTAAAGCAGAACTGCCGCTGGGATAAGAACCGATTGATGACTGTCGCGCCTGTGCCGTTGCTTCCGCAAGACTGATTAGCCGTTCCCGACAGATTACCATTTACATTGATCATTGCACTTTCCGCCAGAGCGAGTATAAAGCAAGAATACCCATGAGTTCAGTTTTACGGAACCTGACGCGCTTCTCGGAATTAGAACCGGCATTGCAGAGATAGTCGGTGTATGTCCATTGCACAATAGATAATGCCATTGCCGCCTGACTGTTAGCTAAAATAATCATTGTTTGAACACTGTCGTATATTATCCACACCGAAGTACGTGGACGCGCGCCGTAAGGTCGAGACGGACGCTGAAGATTGATATATTGCGTAGTCCCGTTAAACTTGAGCGCCTGCCCCATCTTGCCCGGCACGGTAGAAGTTGTCGTCGGCACATGTCCGATCAATGGTGCCGGTGTTGCCTTTGCCGGAGATATCGGCTGGCTGTGCCGGTCTTCCAATTCATGTCCTGGTTGTTGAAGGTCCAGTAGCCCACCAAACCGTTGTTGAGAGTGCTCATGGCGGCACCGCGGGTCAGGCCGCTCTGGTCGCTTTGGAGGGTGACGGCGCGGGCAGAAGGAACAGGTATAAAGGTATAAAGGAAGAAAAGTATAAAGGAGAAAAGCAGAGAAGTTTTCAGCGCAAAAGCAGACGAAAATGACTTTTGACTTCTAACTTTAACTTCTAACTTTTGATTTTTGACTTTTGACTTTTGCATTTTGATATTTACAATTTACATTATCCACAGACGAATTCCATGTAATTACCCTTGTTGATGACCTCGAACGTCGCTTCCGGATAAGTCTTCTTCCAATCTCCGGGTTCCTTCACGGCTTTAGCGTCGCTCCATTTGAATTCATAGCCGAAGATCTTGCCTTCCCGCTCTTCGACGCAATCGATCTCCTGGCCGTCCCATGTGCGCCAGAAGTAAGCATTGGCGTATATGCCGTCATAAGCCCGCTTTTTCATGCGCTCGATGAACAAGAAGTTCTCCCAGAGCTTGCCGACGTCGTCGCGCAAAGGCAGGTCGTTAAAATTAGCGATGACGGCGTTCCTGATGCCGTTATCGTAGAAAAAATATTTGCCCTTCTTCGTCACTTCCGTCCGCAGATTCCGGCTGAAACCGCGCAGATTATATATGATGAATGATTTCTCAAATAGATCTATATAACGCGCCACGGTCTTCGCGTCTATCCCTACTTTCTCCGCCAGCTCGGAAAGCGACACTTCCGAACCGATCTGGAAAGCCAGCAACCTCAATATGTCCAGAAGGATCTTTGAGCCTTTGACTTGTTCCAGGTCCAGGATATCTTTCAAAAGATACGAATGCAGGATCTCTTCGAGGATCGCCCGCTTCTTGGCTGGCGTCTCCGCGGTGAGTACGGCCGGATAACCGCCATAGACCAGCCACTCCGGCAGTCGCTCTTTCAGATCATATCCGTTATGCATGAGCCCAAGCTCTTTCTGGGACACCGGAAACATAGTCAATGTAGTCTTTCGGCCGGTCAACGGCTCGCCTATCTGGCCGGCAAGTTCGAATGAGGAAGAACCTGTGGCGATCACCTTGAGACCTGGGATCTGGTCAACAAGGATCTTCAATCCTTGGCCGACATTCGGTATCTTGTGAGCTTCGTCAAGAGCGATGAGATCATAACCGGCGGCGTAAGCCTTGATCTCCTTGAAGTCGCTTCCGCTGAAGATGTGGCTGACATTGATATCATCGCCGGAATCGAGCCGGTATTTGAGACCGAAATCTTTCAGAAAACCGTTTAGTAGCATGGTTTTGCCCACTTGACGAGGACCAAAAATGACCAATGCCTTATTGGGTTCAATGTACTTGCTTAAATTGTCGTATATGCGTGGTATTTTCATGGCTTAAATCTATCAAAATCCTCTAAATATGTCAATTACAAGGAATCATACTCCTCTAAATATGGCTATTTCATGGTGTTGTTGTATTCTTATCTCTCATCTCTCCTACAAGAAATAATTCCCCACGGCAAAATCGAACTGCTCCAGGAAGATGCGCTTCATCGGCGCGGCATTGCCCAGCTCGTAAAATACTAGGATCGCTTTCTTGTATTCTCCTTCATCGATGCTGCGGAATGACAGCGGGCAAACTTCGGCGGCTATGAGACAAGCGTTAGCCGTGAGCCGCGAAGTGCGCTTATTCCCGTCCTCGAAAGGTTGGATGTACGCGATCGACAAAAGCGCCGTGAGCGCCTTGCTCCACGGATCCGCGGCTTTATTGATCACCTCCGCCATCTTCTCCACCGCTTCTTTGATCTGCTGGGAATTGTCGAGCGGCCGATAATTGGTGCCGGTGATGCCGACCGGCTTCGAGCGCAATCCGAACCGAATGTTCAAATCTCTGATAAGCAATCGATGTATGTCTTCGAGGTCGCGCAAGGATATCTTCTTGAACCTCTCCTTATTATTGAAGATGTAGTCAAGCGCCTTTTTGTGGTTGAGGATCATGGTCGCCTCTTCTTTCTTGTGGCCGACGGCTTCCTTGTGCTCTTTGATGAGTATCTCCGTGTCTATGAGCGAATAGGTGTTGCCTTCGATCTTCGAGGACTTCCACGAGAGCTCTATGGTGATGCGCTCGTACTCTTTCTGGATGATGGCCGGCGGCAGGTCTTTTACGCGCTTCTTGAATTCATCGCCTTTTTTCGACAGCTCCGCGGCTTCTTCCGCGCTGAAAATACCGGACAGCTTGGGTATGAGCTCATGATCGAAATGGGACAGATCCGGAATCCTGACATCCTGATCTTTCGCTAGATAGCTCTCATGATCGAACGGCTTGAGGAGAGGATGGGATTCCGCCAGCTTGTACGATACGCTCCTGCCCTTGCCGATCCTCTTTAAATGACCTGACAAAACAAGCTCCGCGAGCTCCCTGCCCACAGTTTCCCTTGAAAGCTGCTCATTCTCGGAGGCGAAAAAGTCCACGACGTCCTGATTCTGGGCATGTTCCTTTCCGCCGATGAAGCCGATGATCCTTATTTGCCTTTTTGTTAATTGCGTCATATTTTTATGTTAATTGCGTCATAATGACACAATCGTATCATTTCATTTGCTTAATCGTATCATTTTTAAAGTCAAAAGTGAAATAAACGGCTCTAATGAATGGTTTAATCGTCTCATTTTGAGGTTTAAAGCGTTTCATTTTGTTATCATTTTTGATAAGTTGTGGAAATGGGCATCGTTAAAGCTCTATAACTCACAATGACTCGGCGAATTCGCGGAACAGGCGGATCTTCTTGCCATCGGTCGGATCAAGAAGGAACGACTCGGCATCCGCCGACAGGCTCTCCATGTCCAAAGAAGAGATCCTCTTTATGAACGCTGACTTGAGCGCGGCTTGGTCGCGTATGCCAAGCTTCTTTTCGAGATATCCATAATCCGGCTTTGTCTTGTTCCATAGAAAGACGATGTCAAAGAAATCCCTGCCCTTGGCTCGCCTGCGATCCAAGGCGGCCACGATCTTCTGCGCTAAGAGCAGATCTATTGGCACGACGAATATCTGCGTCAGCACGTCGAACTTCTTCAATAGCACCCTCTGCTTTGCGTAATCGAAGCCTTGCGGAGCCGCGTCTATTTGGATCATGAGCTTCTCGTTGGAGAGAGGCGATCGGAGATAGATGCGATAAGTCCTCTTGTGGATAGTCCGTATCTCGACCCGAAGACCCGAGCGTTCCAATCCGGTCTTGATCCGATCGGCCAAGGCATCGAATGCCGTCGCGTCAAGACCGAGATTGTCGAAGTCCAGATCTTCCGAGAAACGCCGGCTGTCGTGGACGATCCGTACGGCCGTGCCCCCAAGGAATACCAGCTTGTCCGCGTACGGAGAATCGAACATCAATTCCAAGATCTTGCATTGCATGTACTCCCGAAGAATGCCGCGCTTGAACTTGCGCTCGTTCTCCGGAAAGTATGATTCGATGGAAGTCTGGTTAAGCATGGTCTATGTATGAGATGAAAGCCGAAACGCGCTTCGATAATTCCTTATTGTGGAAAGCCGCTTCATACCGCTTGAACTTCGCCATGTCAGCTCGCGACTTGAATTCATGGCTGTTGAACCTCCATCCGGAGAAATCAGCGTCTTCCAGCATGTCAGGATGGAAATACAGATAATCCAGAACTGTCTTTTCCATGTCGGCTATGTCATAACGATCGTCTCCAACGGCGCGGACCTCGTATCCGAACATGAGCTCGGGCTTTATGTGACGATATGAAAAGCGCCCGAGACTGGTATCGAAGCGCGCTGTCTTGGTCGAAGTGACCGAAGTGATGCCATAAACGGTTTCCGGGATCAGACCGTACACGGATAGAGCCGCCTCTAAGGAAACATAAGATGGCTTGCGCATCGCGTTCCCGACGGCAAAAAGGGTGTTTTCGGACACTTGCGCATCAGCGAACACATAGTATCCGCGCAGGATCATCTTTATGTAACCCTTCTTTTGCCATTCGTTGAGCCGGCGCAGGTCGAAATCGGCTTCGATCTTGCGTATGTCACGCAGATTGAAAACCTTAAGATCCTTTATATTTTGCTTGAATTCTATGAATTGCATGTTGTTTGTTTCTTGAATATGTGTTTTTTAACATATTCGAGAAATAAGTATAGCATATTATTGCCCCGCCCCGTTACTGCTATTATCGCTCGCCGCCGGTGTTGGTGCCGGCGCTGTTTCAACCGGCGCAGCTGGCGTTGGGGTTGGAGTCGGGGTCGGAACGCTCGCATTCGGATCAGTTTGAACTGGCGCCGGTGCCGGTTCGACTACTGGGGTGGGAGCCGGTGTTACGCTCGCATTCGAATCAGTTGGAGCCGGCGTTGGAGTTTGGCCCGTTGGCGTTGGTGCAGTTACGGGCGTTGGCGTTGGAGCTGGAGCTGGAGTCGGCGCCGATGTCGGAGTGACTATCGAGGTCTGACCTATGTTCGAAACCGCCGGCGTCGTTGAGGCCGTTACGGAGGTCGAACCTCCGTTCGGCGTGCTCGAAGCCGTTGAGGTTGAAACGGAGTCTATGGTTTGACTCTGGATTCCCGCATTCGCGGGAATGACAGAACTATTCGTTTGGTTATTGGTCATTGGTGCTTGGTTATTCGGCGTCGTGGTAGCGCTTAAATCATCAGCCGAACCAGGACCACTACAAGCTCCAAAAGTTTTGTCGAAGTTGCCGTTGGTGATCCTGACGCAGTAGATCTGGCCCGTGGCCGAGTCGGTCATCTCCAAGCCGTTGGTCACGGCGGCGGTCTGCGTCTCTACCCTGTTGAAGTCGGCGAATGGAGCGGTGATCTTCTGGACGATGACGTTAGCGGCTGATTGCAATGCGTTCAACACGGCTTGGACTACGATTTGAATCAGCGACGGCGATGAAGTTATGGCCGCGGCGGTGCTCGAAGCGAGATCAGTCATCAAGGTGCTTGACGATTCAAAGGCTGAAGCGAAGCCGCCCATGAAAGTGGTCGAAGCCGGCAGTTCGCTTATGGCGTTGCTGACCAATTGAATCGTAGTTGAAGAGAATCCGGCAGTGGTGGAAGACAGCGCGTCGACTTGCGTGACGAGGTCGGTCAATGATTGCGTGGCATTGCCCACGGAAGCGGTCAGGGTAGAGAGCGAAGATTGGGCGCTTTGGGCTCCAGCCTGCGCGTTGAACAACGACTCTTGCGTGGACGACGCCAAAGAGCTGACATAACCGGAAAGATCATTCAAAGATTTGCCGAAGCATTGGGTTCCCTGCGAACAAACGTCGCCAGCCACCGAAAGATTGCCTTTCTCGTCGGCGGTCATGAACATCCTGTCCGTTCTGATTCCTGACAAGGAGGCCCTGCGTCGAGCTGGCGCTTATCGGAGCCTCGGTGACGCTGAAGCCGTTTCCGAAGATGAGGTCGCCGACGTAGGAATTGGTGGCGCGCAACGTTCCATTCACATACAGCCCGCCGGTGATGGTGGAAGTGGCGCCAGGCGTGCTCATGGTCAGGAGGCCATTCTGGTCGATCTGGAAAGCCGGCGTCACTCCCAAGGTGGTAGTCGTGGCGACGACGAAGAGCGGCTGGACGCCGGTGGTCGATGTGGCGCTCAACGTGAGAAGGGCGTACGGCGTGGTAGTGCCGATGCCGAGATAGCCGCTGTTGCTTAGCGCCATGAGCGGAGCGCCGCCGCTGTTGTACGCGCTTAGCACGTTCGTATCGCTATTCCTGTTCTGAATCGAAAGCGCGTTCGTCGCCGAGGTGGTCGTGGTGCCGAAATATGCGTCACCGGTGTTGCTGAAGCGGATGGCTTCGGTGGTGCTGGAGAAGAACGACGCCAACGGCCCGCTGGTCGTATTCGTGTACTGCGAGACGACGAAAGCCGGATTGGTCGAAGAGGCGGCCACGGACAGGACGCCGTAAGGCGTGGTCGTGCCGACACCGACCGAGGTGCTAGCGACATAGTTGGTAGCGTCGGAAACTCCATATATAGTCAGGACCGGCGTGCCGGCCAGGTCGGCGCTGTAGCTCATGGGTGTGCCGTTGGCGGAAGTGCCGGAGATCGGCATGTCCACCCAGGTGATCACGCCTGAATCCTGTGCGAAATTCTCATTGCCCATCTCGAAGTAAGACGCGGAGGTCGAACCGGTATTCCAGTCATATGTGAATGAGCCGTTGCCGAGGTTGAAGCCGCCTTGGAATGTCGAAGTCGAGGTCGTGGCGTCGGCGTTATAGTATCCAGCCGCGATACCGCCGTTGACTCCAAGTTGAAGATACGGCGAAGTCGAAGCGATGCCAAAGAGGCCGTTCGAAGTGATGGTCAAATCCGGCATGGTCGAAGTCGAATACGCGTCGCTCGAAGTGCCGAGATAGAAGTTGCCGCCTTCGGAGCTGAACAGCCAGTGCTTGAGGTTGGCGCCGGCGCCGCTGTCAGTCAGAGCCAATTGACCTTGGAATGTCCCATTGGCGGAAGTCGAAGCTATTTCAAGAGACCAATTCGGAGTGGTGGTGCCGATGCCGACATTGGTTCCATTGTCGTAGATTAAGCTGTTCGCGAATGTGCCGTTGGAGTTCCATTTTGGCAGATAATTGTTGGTCAATGAAGAGACTGTTGATGAGCCGAGTAGGCCAAGCGAAGAAGTGGCCGACAATGTGTAGCCGCTCAAAGCGTTGCCGAGGAGAAGCTGGCCGTAGTTTGGCGTTGACGACAATCCGGTGCCGCCGGAGGAGATAGCCAGAGCTGAAGCCAGAGACAGTGAATTCGCGGACAATGTGCCGACATTTCCATTCGTGGCATAAAGATTGGTGGATGAAGCCGTAGTCGCGTAGAAGCTGGTGGTGGTGGCGGCAGTGCCGGTGGCGTTGGTGAAGGTGAAGCTATTCAAAGTGGAAGAGGCGAAGACATACAAGTTCGTCGTCGAAGCAAAGGATGAGCTGATCATCGTCGTTGAAGCGTATGGGAATTGCGAAGCGACTGAAGAAGTCGCAACAAAGTTCTGTGCCACGACTTGTCCTGCCACTGAAAGCAGTGAGTACGGCGATGTGGTGCCGATGCCGACCGCGCCGTTCTGGATGCCGCCGGAGCCGTTGGACTGCGCGTAGACGGTCAACAAGGGACTGCTGGCGATAGTGGCCGTATAGCTCTCGGCTACGCCGGCCGCGGCGCTGGATAGCGGCAGATCCACCCACGAGACCGTGCCGGCGTCGGTGTCGAAGCTCAAGTTGCCGAGCTGGAGGTTGCTGATGGAAGTCACGCCCGAACCGAACGAATATTGGAGGGCGCCGCCGCCGACATTGAGCCCGCCGGCGAATGTCGAGGTGGCCGTAGTCGAAGTGGCGTAGAAATCATTGGCCACGACTTCCCCGGCCACCGAGAGCATGTCGTAGGGCGAAGTCGTGCCGATGCCGACATTGCCGGAGAGATACGAGGTCAAAGCGTTCGGGTCGAACCAGAACTTGGCCGTGGTAGTCGAGGTGTTGCCGATAGCCAGGATGTCGCTCCCATTCAGGGAATAATTGACGATCTCGCCGGAAACCTGCGAGGTCGTGGTCGCCCACGAGCTCAAGCTTCCGCCGCCGCCGGTGCCGCAAGCCGCGACGCTGGCCGAAACCGAGCCGTCCGTGCCGACCTGGAGGCATCGGGTCGAAACGCCTGCGAGGCTTTGCAAGACAGTGCTGCCGGAAACGTTCAAGTTGGTGGTCGAAGCGGTAGTCGCCGTGATCATGGTGGTCGAAGCATAGGCTATTTGCGAAGTCGAAGAAGCGTTGAAACCGTTCTGGAACCAAGCGATGCCTGTCGTGGCTTGGTCAGTGGCGGCAAAATTGGTCGACGGCGTGAATGGATACGCGAATGTGTCATAGCCTTGCTGTGAACCCCAGTAAGCGGCGGAAGTCGTGGAGAACGCGGTGATGCCCAAGCTGGAGGTCGCCAATTGCTGCCAGCCGCCGCCCGCGTACGAACCGAGAAGGATACCGGCGGCAGTTGGATTGCTAATGCCCGTGCCTCCGCCTGCCGCTGTTAATATTCCGGAGCTGGTGGCATTGAAGGTGAATGAACCGCCTGTGTTGGTGATATATATGCCTGTGGTGAGGCCGTTATTGGTGGCACCGGTCGTGGTGCCAAGCGTTATGTTCCCTGTCTGCGCCGTTCCGTATGTCTGGGCGATCGTGAGCGAAGTGGTGGCGGATTGGAGACAAGTGCCGCCGATGGCGTAGCAGCCGGAGGTGATGTTGTGACCGCCGGCAAAGGTCGAGGTGGCGGTGGTGGTGCCGACGAAGTATCCGGCGACGGCGGCATTGCCGAGAGTGGAAGTGCCTTCGACGGAGAGAGCGAAGGTGGGAGACGATGTGCCGATGCCGACATTGGCAATATTGATATAAATATTAGGTCCCCCACCCGCCAGAGACCAATAGGTCGGGTTACTGCAAGAAGTCCATAATACTCCATCTCCTAAACCAGCTCCAAGACACTTGCTAAAAGAACCTAATGAGCCTCCGGAATCAGCCACGGAACCCGAAAGATTAAGTATGTTAGAGACAGTCAGATTGGTGGTCGAGGCATTTACAAATTGAGAGGCTTTCGTGGAGGTGGCTGTCAAGTACGCGACCGTCGGCGAAGTCGAAGAGATGAACGCGCCGGAATTATTGATGCCGAGCCAGCCTTGGCCGAAGGAGGTCTGGCCGGTGCCGCCGTACAAAACCCCAATAGATGTCGTGGCCGAGACGACGCCGGAGATCGCTTGGAGCGGTCCGGTCAGAGAGCCGATAACCACAGAACCATTGTTGTTGACTTCAAACGGCGTGGTCGTACCGTTCGAAGTCGAAGAGCTGATGGCAAACATCGGCGCGGTAGCTGACCAGTTCGGCACGCCGATCGAGAGCGCCGCCCAAGGAGTCGAGCTTCCGATTCCCACATTGGTTCCGTTGTCGAAGATCAAAGAATTGGTGAAAGTTCCATTGGAGTTCCACTTTGGCAGATAATTATTTGTCAGTGAAGAGACGGTTGACGAGCCGAGAAGGCCGAGCGAGCTGGTGGCGGAGAGCGCGTATCCGCTTAGAGCGTTGCCGACCAATAGTTGGCCGTAGTTCGGCGTTGATGACAATCCCGTGCCGCCACCTGCGGCAGTGAGAATGCCCGAGGTAGTTGCGGACAGAGTAAATGAGCTGCCAGTGTTAGTTATGTATATTCCAGTTGTGAGCCCGTTATTGGTGGCGCCGGTCGAAGTGCCGAGCCAAATGTTGCCGATCTGGGAAGTTCCGTATGTCTGCGCGATCGTGAGCGAAGTGGTGGCGGATTGGAGACAAGTGCCACCGATCGAATAGCAACCGCCGGTCAAGTTGAGTCCGTTTGCGAAAGTTGAAGAAGCTGTGGCTGATGTGGCGTTGAAGATGGAAGCGGAGAGGCCGGCCGGCGAATGTGGAGGTGGCGGTAGTGGAAGTCGAGACGATGTAGTTCACGGTCGGCGAAGTCGAAGAGATGAACGCGCCGGAATTATTGATGCCGAGCCAGCCTTGGCCGAAGGAGGTCTGGCCGGTGCCGCCGTACAAAACCCCAATAGATGTCGTGGCCGAGACGACGCCGGAGATCGCTTGGAGCGGTCCGGTCAGAGAGCCGATAACCACAGAACCATTGTTGTTGACTTCAAACGGCGTGGTCGTACCGTTCGAAGTCGAAGAGCTGATGGCAAACATCGGCGCGGTAGCTGACCAGTTCGGCACGCCGATCGAGAGCGCCGCCCAAGGAGTCGAGCTTCCGATTCCCACATTGGTTCCGTTGTCGAAGATCAAAGAATTGGTGAAAGTTCCATTGGAGTTCCACTTTGGCAGATAATTGTTGGTGAGGCTTGAAACCGTTGACGAGCCGAGCAGACCAAGAGAAGAAGTGGCGCTACAGTGTAATATCCACTCAAAGCGTTGCCGAGGAGAAGCTGGCCGTAGTTTGGCGTATTGAAAGACCGGTGCCGCCGCCGGCCGCAGTGAGAGATTCCCGAGGTGGTGGCGTTGAAAGCTGAAGGAGCTTCCGGTGTTGGTGATGTATATGCCAGTGGTGAGTCCGTTATTGGTGGCGCCGGTTGAGGTGCCAAGCCAGATATTCCCCGTCTGCGCCGTTCCGTATGTCTGGGCGAGCGTCATCGAGGTGGTGGCTGACAATATTCCCAAGGACGAAGTCGCGTATTGCGTGTATCCTCCGACCGCATTGCCGATCAGCAATGACGATGAAGCTATCGAAGTCAGCCCGGTGCCGCCGTAGAGGACGCCGACAGAAGTGGTGGCCGAGACGACGCCGGCGTTGGCTTGCAAGGGACCGTTCAGCGATGAAGATAGAGTCAACGAATTGGCGCTGACTGAATTCAAAGCACTGGCTCCATTCACCGTCAAGGTTCCGATATTGCCATTAGTCGCGTAAAGGTTAGTTGAAGAAGCTGTGGCCGCGAAGAAATCGGTGGTGGTCGCGGCCGTGCCGGTGGCGTTCACGAAGGTGAAATTCTGCAGAGTCGAAGAGCCGGTCGAGAGAAGGTTCGGAAATTTCGCCAGACCGCCCACGGTCAGAGTGCCGGTGGCCGTGATGTCCCCGGCCGTCAGGCTTCCGGAAAAATATCCGTTGCCTTCGACCGTGAGCGGCATGAAGGGCGAGGTCGTGGCGATCCCGAGAAAGCCGAGCGTGGTGTCGAACAGGCTCTGGTAGTCTCCAAAGACCACATTGCCCTGCGAACCAAGGGAGGTGGAGCTGGCAGCCAAGACGACATTGCCTGAACCATCCGGCCCATATCCTCCTTCTATGTAGACGGCCCCTCCAAATTCACTGCCTTCTTCACCAACGCCGCCACTGGCGCTTCCGGCATTCCCTCCCAAGAGAGACAGATCACCACCGCCGCCGGCGATGTTGAAGGCGGCATTGTTAGACGCGTTGCCGCCGTTGCCGCCTTGGATCGTGACCGTGCCTCCCCAGCCGCCATTATTGAAGCCACTCCCGGTAACGACATTCTCCGAACCGCCGGTGCCGCCGAGGATGTTGACCGGACCGCCTTTGCCGCCGTTGATCTGGCCCGAGCCGGCGTTGGTGCTGACCCCGCCCAAGCCGCCGTTCAAGATGATCCCGCCGCCAATGCCGGCTATCGGAAAATTGCCGAAAGTGGAATACGAAGTGTTCCCGCCGGTCGCGCCAGTGACCAAGAGCGAAGTGGTGGCATTGGTGCCGTATTGGGTCGCAACCGACGCTGGTTGCGGGTTATTGATCATCAAGCCGCCGGTCGAGCCGAATAGGTTGAGCGTGAGCGCACCCACGGAATTGACGACGGCCGCCAGATAGTCGGTGTTGTCGTACGCGAGATCGAGCTGCGGCACGGCCGAGGAATTGTTCTGGACCGAGAGCTTGGCGTATGGGCTCGTCGTGCCGATGCCGATATTGTTGGCGTCTTTGGTGGTCGTGCCGAAGACCAGAGTGCTGGTCGAGAAGACATTCGCGCCGTTCGCGCCGTAGAAAGCGGCCTGGCCGGCCACGCCGGTCTGGACAGAGGATGCGCCGAGCAGACCCAGTGTCGTAGTCGAGACTGACGTCCAATTGGAGCCGTTCCATTGGATCAGGCCGCCGGTTCCGAGCGATGTCCCGAGGCCGGCCGGAGCGGCGATGGTGGAGGATGAATTGACGAAATAGTTGGCCGAAGTGGTCGAGAAAGCTATGATGCCCAAGGACGAGGTGGCCATCGAAGAGACCGCGCCGTTGGTTCCGAACAGGATGCCATTCAAAGACGAGGCAAGATTGGTGGCGCCGCTGACCGTGAGCGAATTTGCGGATACCGAATTCAAGGCCGACGCTCCATTCACGGTTAATGTTCCGATATTCCCGTTAGTCGCGTAAAGGTTAGTCGAGGAAGCCGTGGCCGCGAAGAAGCTGGTGGTGGTGGCGGCCGTGCCGGTGGCGTTCGTGAAAGTGAAATTCTGCAGAGTCGAAGAGCCGCTGACAAGGAGATTGCCGAGCGTCGCCAAGCCGCTCAAGAAAGACTTCTGCGCGTTCGGGTCGAACCAGAATTTGGCCGTGGTGGTGGAAGTGTTGCCGATGGCGATGACGTCGGTCGTGTTGTTGGAATAGTTGACCAGTTCGCCGGAGACCTGCGAGGTGGTGGTCGACCACGAGCCGGCCGCGGCGGCGGCTCCGCCGCAACCCAGAGGATTGGCCGCGACCGTGCCGTCGGGACCGACTTGGAGACAGCGGATGGTCAAGCCGGTGAGGGCCGAGAGGACGACATTGCCGTTGAAAGTCGCGGAGCCTCCGAAGACATTCGCGCCGTTGAAAGTCTGGTCTCCGGTGAAGGTGTTGCTGGAAGATGTCTTGGAAATGGTCGATGAGCCGTTCGCGTAGTAGTCAGCCGAAGTCGTCGAGAATGAAAGGAAGCCCAAGCTCGAAGTGCCGGTCAAAGCGTAAGTGCCGTCCGATTGGCCCATCAACAGGTTGCCGTACGAGGGAGCGCTCGAAAGGCCCGTGCCGCCGTTGCCGACGGCCAGCGTGCCAGTGGTTGAAGACAGCGGAATCGAGAGATTCAAAGACGATGTCGCGATCGAAGAAACTGCTCCATTGGTCCCGAATAGGAGGCCGTTCAGAGCGCCGATGGTCAAGGCCGTGGTCGAAGCATACGGCAGTTGCGAAGCCGCGGAAGAAGTCGCGATGAAATTCGAAGCCGTCTGGTTGCCGGCGACGAAGGAATTGCCTTCGACGGAGAACAGCGCGAATGGCGAGGTCGTGCCGACGCCGACGTTACCGTTGGAGAGGATCGAGAGCACGGTCTGCGAAGCTTGGCCGAAGAATTCGGCGATCTTGCCGGCGCCGCTCTGCAAAACATTGATAAATGTTCCTGAAGATGAAGTGGCGTTCTGCGCGTCGCTCCGCAGGAATTGCGATGAATTCAGACCACTCAAAGCCTGCGCGTTGGTTGCCTCGAAGGCCGCCGGCACCGCGCCGAGGATCTTGCGCGGCGACATCTCGCCGTCCCATGTCGGAGTCGGAGCGTTGGCCGTGCCGCCGATGTCGACGCCCAGATACAGCGTCTGATTGAAGTTGACGCCCGTGAATGGCGTGGTCGAGCCCAGCATCAGGCTGAAAAGCCCGCTCTTCAAGGCCGCGCCTTGGCCATTCGAGACCAGATCATCCTCGGTCCAGATCGGCGCGCCGCCGGACAGCGAGGCGTAGAGCTTGAACTCGACGTTGTACGAGCCGTCGGCGACCGTGTTGCCCGAAGCGTCCATGAGCTTGCCCTGGTAGTTGATCTCGGGATTGAAAGCGGCGTAAGCGATGGGCGAGAACAGCTTGAAGACGAGCGCGAAGATGACGAGAGAGGCGACGACGATGGGGATCGATTGGGAACGATCGCCAACACCGCCGCTCTCTTTCGGCGACAACACTGTTCCGTCCGAGACCGCTCTGCCTGTCGGCAGAATTGCGGCTCGGTCCGGAACAGTGTTCTCGCCTGCGAGAGCGGCTGACGAAACATTCTTATCAGTATCTTCGACCATAGCTCTTTGCGCATCGAAAGCCGAGAATTTGGTCGTCTTCCAAGCTGGCGCTTCGGCAATGACAGGATCTTTTTGGATTTCGGATTTCGGATTTGTCTCGTCCGCCGGCTGGCGGATCGGATTTCGGATTTCGGATTTGTCCGATTCTTGAATCTTGAATCTTGAATCTTGAATCTTCTCTCCGTTGCCTCCCTTGCCATTCTTGCGCCGCCTCCAGACGATGATCGCGACGATGATCGCGAGCAAGATGGCCGCCAAGATCCAGAGATAATTCCCGAACGCGAAACCGGCTGGTAGAGAATTCAGAGCCGCGGCGGTGAAGGCGTCGAGCGAGCCGGAGAGCTGCTTCAAGCCTTGATTCTGATAGTCGAGGATGCTGACCGTCAGAGGATATGAGCCGGACCTGCCCAAAGGCCCCATGGTCGCCTCGTAGTAGCTCTTGTCGGCGTTCGGCCGCAGGAGAAAGATGAAAGCTTTGGAATGGTCGGCCGGATCGGAGAGGCCGAGCGCGATCGTCTTCAGGATCTGCGGCACGCGGTCGTAGCGCAGGCGGACGGTCAAGTCCTCGGTGCCATTCACGGAAACGGTGCCGCCGGCTCCGACCGGGATGAGCTTGCCGTCCTGGATGAATTGGAAGTCGAGCAATGACAAGCTGGCGATCATCGGGTCGACGTGCGCGGCTTGCTGGACATTGACGAAAGGATTCGAGGAGGTGGCCGCGGCGATCTCGCCCGGAAGCGGCATGCGCGCGAATGCCAAGGCGCCGGAAGAGACTATGCCGTTCATGCCCTCCGCGAAAATGGCGTAATAGTAGGTCACGCCAGCCTTGGCCGTGGCGTCGAAGTATGACTGCTCGGTTCCTTGATATATCGTTTCTCCGTCAGATTCATTCCCGGGGAAGAACGAGCTCGAACGGATGATCCTGACTTGGATGAAACGGAAGTCGGTCGGGTTCGTCCATAAGAGAGCGATGCCGTTCACGAGCGGGGCGGCCGTGAAGCCGGACGGGTTCGGCAAAGGCAGAGTGCCGCCGCTCGAAGAACCGCCCGCGGCTTGTTTATTATTGGCTGGCGGCGTGACTGGCGGCACGACCGGAGCGGGCGGAACCGTTTGCTGATAGCCGGCATGTACGGTTTGATCGGCGCTCGCGGAATATCCGGTGGCGACTTCGCCGGCGGTGTCTTCCGCGCTATAGCTCGCCGACTTCGAATTTCCGCCGCCGAAGTTCACGCTCTCTTCCTGCATCGAATAATGAGGGCTCTGCATCACTTGGGCGTGGGCGAGAGGAAGAGATGAGAGATTAGAGATAAGAGATAAGAGAAAAGCAAAACTCAAAAGGGAAAAGGCAAGTATTTTGTCACCCCAGCGAAGGCTGGGGTCCAGGGTATTGCCACCGACGGAATTGGTCGAACCTTGGATTCCCGCCTTCGCGGGAATGACAATAGAAATCGCGGGAATGACAAGCTTTTGAATTATGAGTTTCGAAATCTTCATAATCGTTAATTGACCGCGCTCGTCGAAGTCGCCTTGACCGGCACCAAGACGTACAGGAAGTCGTGCCCGGCCACCGTCCTGAAGACCGGTTGGATCACGCCGGTGGTCCCGTCCGGATTCGGCCTTACCGTGACCGCGTCGGAGAACGAATTCTGGATGCTCTTCTCGAGCTTGACCTGATCCGACGGCGAACCGGAGGGCGGCAGGATGACCACGCCTCCGTGCTCGGCCGTGACCTTGCCTTGTTCTCCGGGCGGGATCACCGACGAGGCGGGCGGCTCTTCCGATCCCACGCCGACATCCGCGCTCTCGTCGACGCCGCCATTCAAAACAACCGTAGCGTTCGCATTCGCACTCGAACCGGCGCTCGAAGAAGCATTCACCGCATCCGTGCCGCCGACCGCCAGGCTATTCGAAGGCCGGCTGGAATCATTGCTTGCGATCAGTGACAAGGCGTTCGAAGCCAAGCTGGAAGTCCCCGAGAACATCGAGCTCCAAGCCGAGGCTAGCGTCTCGCCGGCTCCGGCGGCGATATTCTCAATCGATTGGAGCGCGATCTGCGGCAAAGACTGGATGGCCGAAGCGGCTTCCGCGACATTGGCGGCCGAAGCATTTTCCAAAGACGAGACGCTCGAAGAAATGTCTGCGAACGTTTGAGACGGATGCAGACGGGAATTCCCCATAGCCGTCATCGCGACCAAGAAGATGACCGCCGCCAATGTCGGCGAGAGCAAAGCATACGGAGAACGGACCGCTGATGCGAATCTTTCTGTCGGAGTCGGAAGATACGTCCACTTCCAAGCCGGCGGAGGTTCGACGGCCGGCAATTGTCGATTGATGATCGACGCCTGGGCGCGAGCATCGAGCTTGGAGATCGTGACGCGAGCGACATCGGCTAGCGTTTCGCGGATAGGGATTGAAGATTGCAGATTGAAGATTGAAGATTCACGATTGACGAATGTTTTGTCATTCCCGTGCAAACGGGAATCCAGTGTTTTTTCTCTGATGTCAATCGTTTCACCCTGGATCCCCGCTTTCGCGGGGATGACAGAATTACTTGAAATGAGTGATTTCTGATCTTGAATTTCGGATTTCGGATTTGTCTCGGATTTCGAATTTCTGATTTCGGATTTTGTGGTCATTTCTGACATCGCAGGCTTGAGGTCAATGATCGTCGAAATTCCCTCATCAGTGAGGCCGAAAACATCCATCTTTTTGAAGATCGTTTGGTTCGGTTTTATCGACTCTTTTTTGTGACGCAAAATTGAGTTCTCGTCGACGTACCAGAAGCGTCCGACCATTCTGCAGATCAATTTTCCAGCGCGACAAAGCTGACCGACGTAGTCGTTTGAATATCCGGCTATCTCGGCAGCTCGGCGAGACGAGATGTATTGCCTGCCTTCGATAATTAGTGAGTCGCTCATTCGGTGTAATTATACCTTTCATTCTCCTAATATGATTGGGGATAACCCGCTTCGCGGGTTTCCAACACTGCACTCTGATGTCGTGAATAGAATTAGCATTCACGCGTCCTCGCTTGTGTGGATAAGTGCCATTTTTCCGACCAATTTTTGATCCTACTTCATTGTCGATTTCTGACCAAAAAAAATCGTCATTTTCGACCACCATTTTGACCCTCTACAAGCCCCTAGGAGACGCGATAATTTCAAATACAATATTAGCCCACATCAAAATCATTTAAAAAGGCATTCTTTAGCTACAATAACCGGGCCGAATCACATAGGTCCGACCTCAGTAAAACATCTGATAGTGTCAGCAAGAAAAATATTGACATACCGATCGACGGAGGTCCGACCTGTGTGATTCTAAGTAATCCACTATGTTGATAACTCTTGCTATTTTATGATGAATTATGATGTATAATTATCAAGGTTTAATAATCTATCTTAATGCTTCAATTCCATGCCCAATAATAAACTAATTTCGATAAAGGAAGCATCTCAAATGCTCGGCGTGACGCCGCTTACGCTCCGGAATTGGGATAAATGCGGAAAATTAAGGGCTATGAGGCATCCTATGAACAATTATAGGGTCTATAAGGCCGAGGAAATCGAGCATTTGCTGGATAATATGATGGATCGCAAGCCGGCTTTGTATGTTCCGGAGCGAAAAAAGACTCGTAGGCTTGAAGTAAGGCACCTGGGAGAAGATTGATGCAAGATTCCACGCCCTTCGGGCACTTTCTCAAGGTGGGTTTTTAAAAATAGCCGAGAGCTTTAATTCTCGCCTCGCCGAGATATCCACCAACATAGGGCTATCTCGGATGCACTTGACAGCGCTTTGTGATAAAATATTGTATAATTAATCCATCGAAAAACATATGAAATATATACCGGTGATCGGTCTGGAAATACACGCCGAGCTCAAGACAGCCTCGAAGATGTTCTGCTCCTGCAAGAATGACCCTGACGAGGAAAGGCCTAATTCCAATATCTGCCCCATTTGCCTAGGCCATCCGGGCACTTTGCCGGTATTGAATCGCGAGGCCATAAAGCACGTGCTAAAGGTCGGTGTGGCAGTCAACGGCAAATTGGCCGACTTCACCGAGTGGGACCGCAAGAACTACTTTTATCCGGACATCCCCAAGGGCTATCAGATCAGCCAGTACAAGTATCCGCTTGGTCTCCGACGGCGAGCTTGCCGGCGTCGCGCTCGAGCGCATCCACCTCGAAGAAGACACCGCGCGCTCCACTCATGACATCGAGGTCGGACCTCGACACGGAATACCCAGAGGTCCGACCTCTCTAGTCGACTTCAACCGATCGGGAGTCCCTCTCTTGGAGCTCGTGACCAAGCCTGTCATCCACGACTCTGCGACCGCAGTCAGGTTCGCGAAGGAACTGCAATTGCTCCTGCGCTCTCTCGGCGCCGGCGACGCGAACATGGAGAAGGGCGAGATGAGAGTCGAAGCGAACGTGTCAGTTAGTAAGATTGATGAAGAGATAGGAGATAAGAGATTAGAGATTAGAGAACGGCGGAGTTCGAAGGTGTCTGTCATTCCCGCTGATTCTTTTGTCATCCCCGCGAAAGCGGGGATCCAGAGTCAAACTATTGAAGGTGGTAATACACTGGATTCCCGCGTGCGCGGGAATGACAAAATTAAACTTGGAACGAAAACAGAAGTTAAGAACTTGAATTCATTCAGGTCGGTGGAGAAAGCGATCGAGTACGAGATCGAACGTCAGACTTCCCTCTTGGAGAAGGGCGAGGCTGTCGTCCAAGAGACTCGAGGATGGGACGACTCGCTCGGCGAAACTTATCCTCAACGATCGAAAGAGAGCTCGCACGACTATCGCTACTTCCCTGACCCGGACATACCCAAGATGAAGCTCTCGGAGATCCCGGAGTTCTCGTCCGCTGAATTGAAGAAGTCCTTGCCAGAGCTGCCGTGGGTTAAACGAGACCGATTCAAGAAAGATCTCGGCATGACCGACAAAGAGGTTTCGGTGTTCGTTGAGAATGATTTTCTTTCGGCATATTTCGATCAGACGATTAAAGCCACCGGCACAGATAAGAAGATCGTTCGTCTCGTGATCAATTATCTTCTGACCGATTACGTCGCACTTTTAAAAGGCTCGACTGATTTGAATGGACAACGGCACCAGTTCCATTTGAATCCTCTGTACATCGAGCCGAAACATTTCGCCGAGCTCATTTCAATGGTCGCCTCCAATGAGATCTCATCCAGAGGCGCCAAAGACTTGCTTGCGATCCTCTTAAAGGAAAAGGATACTTCACCCAAAGTTCTTGCCAAGAAGCACAACCTCCTCCAAAAGAGCGACGCCGCAGACATCTCGCCGATCATCGAAAAAGTCATCGCAGACAACGCCAAAGTCGCCGCCGAGTTCAAAGCTGGCAAGACTGCATCGCTCCAATTCCTGATCGGCCAGGCCATGAAAGCCGCCAAGGGTTCGGCTAATCCGGAGGTAGTCAAGAAGCTTCTCATTGAAAAGCTTGGCTGAATCAGCACACAGGTCGGACCTGCGTAATCGGGTCATTTCCACCGTTTGACCCGATTATCGCATTGAAAAACATTCATAATCATTGAAAAAGCTCTCATTCACAGGAGCTTCTTAGTCTGTAAACATTATTAAAGGCGGATATTCCCTGCTTCAAGGGATGTCGGTAAATTTTATCAGCTTCAATCGATTGAAATGCAGAGCAGGAGATGACGCCTGTTCAGGACGGTGCCCCCCGTGCGAACATTTCTGGTATTCGTTTTGTTGTCAAAGTCCTTCACGGGCATGTTCCTACCGCTCTTTAATAACCTTCACTGAAGCAGCTTGACCAGCTCTTCCGCCAGCTTCTTGATGGCGCCATCGTCGAGAACGGAGACTTCAAGGATGTTTACGGAGGTTCGACCTCCGTTTTTCGACATGCCCGCCAATGCCTTTCTAGCTTTTTTGATCGTATTTGAATCGACCAGATCAGTCTTGGTCAAAATGATGACTTCCTTCTTTTCCGTGAGCCCTTCGCCGAACTTTTCCAATTCTTTGCGGATCACCCGGTATGCAGCCTCGACGTCTTCGTTCTCGAGGGAGATCAGATGCAAGAGCATCTTGGTGCGCTTAACATGCCGCAGGAATCGATGACCGAGGCCTTTGCCTTCGGAAGCGCCTTCGATCAGTCCGGGAATGTCGGCCAGAATGTAGCCGCCGGGCAAGACACCCAGATGCGGGTCGAGCGTGGTGAAGGCATACGACGCGACTTTGGCGCGAGCATGCGTGAGCGCGTTCAGGAGGCTGGATTTGCCGGCGTTCGGCAGACCGATGAGACCGGCGTCGGCGATCAAGTTGAGCTCGACTTTGAAGTCGGCCTCATCGCCATTCACGCCGGGCGTGGATTGTTCCGGAGCGACATTCGTAGAAGCTTTGAAGTATTCGTTCCCGAGACCTCCGCGGCCGCCGTGCAGGATCTTCGAGACTTGGCCGTCTTCGATGAGCTCGACCACGCGGCCGGAATCGACGTTGGTGACGATCGAGCCGATAGGCAGATCTATGTAGCGATCCTTGCCAGTCCTGCCCTGTTTGCTCTGGTTGGCTCCGGCAGAGCCGTCGTCGGCATCGAAGCGCTTGACCGCCTTGTGGCGAGCCAAGATGTTGAAATCGCGCACAGCGCGCACGAAGACATCGCCGCCCTTGCCGCCGTTGCCGCCGGACGCGCCGGCGAATTCCTTGAATTTCTCGTGCCGCCAGCGCACGACCCCGCCGCCGCCGTCTCCGGCTTTGGCGTGGAACTCTATTTCGTCTATGAGAGCCATGGTCGGCTCATAGTACGCTACTAGAGCGAATTACTCAACTTTTAATTCATGCTCAATGATCTTCGATTGGTACTCCTTGGTCGAAGGCTTGTCGAACAGGAATCTCCCTTTGAAGCGCTTGCCTTTGAGGAAAAGCGGCATCCAATAGAGATCGTCTGGCCACATGTCCTTGAATGGGATCTCATTTACGTCGAACCATTGCGGCTTCATCTCTTCGGTTTCGATCGGGTTGCCGGTAAAATCGCTGACCTTGAAGAAGTTGACTTCGACGATCTCCTGATCGCTTTCGAATACGAAATGTATTAATCCGACATTCTCCAGACTCAAAGCTTCAATGTGGGCTTCTTCTGAAAGTTCCCTTTTGGCGGCGTCTTCGATGGATTCACCGTCATGGACTTTGCCGCCGAAGCCGTTCCATCTGCCAGCGCCGAAGCCGCACTTCTTCAGACCCAGAAGGATTTTAGGCGGCTGGTGCACCAAGCACAATGTAGTGATGATCTTTTTATTTTCTGTAAACATTCTTTTTACCGCACCACGGGCAATGCCATTCTAGCTTCTTTGCCGGTGCGTCGCCGATCGTCCACCATTTATGGCAACGGGCGCAGGAAAAATGGTGGAGTGATTCGACGGAACGTTTTCCTTTTTTACTATTTTCCCGCGCCATGGCACTTCTTGTATTTCTTGCCGCTGCCGCACGGACACGGGTCATTCCGTCCCGGTTCTTTATTGGTCGGCTGAATCTTGCCGGATCCATCTCCTGAAGTGATGAATTGCGCATCTTCTTGCACTCCTTTTAATGTGTTTTGGATTTCGGATTTTGGATTTGTTTGGAAATTAGGATTTTGAATTTTGGATTTGTTTGGTTCTTGGTTATTGGTTCTTGGTTCTTGTGGTCGACTATTGATTGGAATGATGTTTGGAAGGATCCTCACGAACTGCCCTTGCATAGCCGCCAACATCTCGCGGTATAGGCGCAGACCCTCTTTTTTGTATTCGACTAGAGGATCACGCTGGCCGTAAGCGCGCAGGTTGACGCTCGAACGCGTGTAATCCATGACTTCTAGGTGCTCGACCCAGAACATGTCGATGGTCTGGAGGAGCACGATGCGCACGGCAGACAGGAATGCTTCGCGGCCAAATTCGGTGATCTTTTTGTTAACAATTGCTTTGGCTTCGGACACGAGAGCTTCCTCGGAGCCTGTTTGGCCAGCATTTAAGGTTTTGCCATTACGATCAGATCCACCGCCGCCGCTATCGTTGTCATTCCCGTGTAAACGGGAATCCAGTGTCTTTCCACTAGATTCAATCGTTTCACCCTGGATTCCCGCTTTCGCGGGAATGACAGCACCACTAACTCCGACCATTTGATCCAACTCATCCTCGACATCGTCAAGCGAACCTAATAGCAATCTCCGGCGACGCGCGTAGATCGTCGAGCGCTGGTGATTGATGACATCGTCGAATTCGAGAACGTGCTTCCTGGCGTCGAAATTGAAGCCCTCGATCTTCTCCTGTGCGGCTTCGAGCGACTTGGAGATCAGCTTGTGCTCGATCGGCTCGTCTTCCGCCATGCCGAGCTTGCCCATCATGGACTTGAGCATGTCCGAAGCGAAGACGCGCATCAGATTGTCTTCGAGCGAAACGAAGAACTGCGTCTCGCCGGGATCGCCCTGACGGCCAGAACGGCCGCGCAATTGATTGTCGATGCGACGGGCTTCGTGGCGTTCGGTGCCGAGAACAAACAAACCGCCGGCTTTTTTGACCTCTTCGTAAGTATCCGGAGTATTCGGTGCTCCGCCCAACTTGACGTCGACACCGCGGCCAGCCATGTTGGTGGCAATGGTGACGGCGCCCTTCTTGCCGGCTTGAGCGACAGTCTCGCCTTCACGCTCGGCGTATTCCGGCTTGGCGTTCAGGATGGTGTGAGGTATGCCTTCGGAACGCAGGAATTGCGAGAGGAGCTCGTTCTTCTCGATCGAGACGGTGCCGATCAGCACCGGCCTGCCGGCCGTGTGGAGCTCCTTGACCTTGCGGGCGATGGCCTTGAATTTGCCGGCTTCGGTGCGGAAGATCTGGTCGTTCGAGTCCTTGCGGATGACCGGGACGTTGGTCGGCACGGCGTGGACGTCGAGGCCGTAGACCTTGAAGAATTCCTCGGCGGAAGTGGCGGCCGTGCCGGTCATGCCGGAGAGCTTGGGATACATGCGGAAGAAATTCTGGTAGGTGACGGTGGCGTAAGTGCGCGATTCCTGCTGGATCTTGACGCCTTCCTTGGCTTCGATGGCCTGATGCAGGCCTTCCGACCAGCGGCGGCCGGGCTGGAGCCTGCCGGTGAATTCATCCACGATGACGACCTCGTCCCCTTTGACGACGTATTCCTTGTTCAAATGATAGAGCGCCTTGGCCTTGACCGCGGTCTCGAGATGATGGACGGACTTGATGCCGGCGTCGGTGTAGATGTTCTCGATACCGAGCGCCTTCTCGGCTTTGGTGATGCCGTTTTCCGTGAGCGAGATGGCGCGGCGCTTCTCGTCAATGGTGTAATCTCCAGTTTTGCCTTCAGGATTCTTTCCGCCGTCGGTCGTATCTTCGGTGAAGCCGGACACCAATAAAGCGAATTGTTTGTAAGTGGCTTCGGCGTCGCGGGTGGGCGCGGAAATTATCAAAGGTGTCCTGGCTTCGTCGATCAAGATGGAATCGATCTCGTCAACGATGGCGTAATTGAAGTCGCGCTGGCGCAAACGGTCCGGCGAATATTCGAGGTTGTCGCGCAGGTAGTCGAAGCCGAACTCGACGTTGGTGCCATAAGTGATGTCGGCGGCATAGGCTTCGCGGCGGCTGCACGGGCGCAGGAATTCATGCACGACCTTGAAGGCGCCGAGCTGGTCGCGCTCCTTATCGAGAGGGTCAGTCGCAGGAGCTGGGAGCTTGGAGCTAGGAGCTGGGAGATCGTCCGGCACATCGTTCCCATTAACATTGTCACTATCATTGCTTGTCTCTTTGTCATTCCCGCGAAAGCGGGAATCCAGTGTCTTTCCGCTAGACTTAATCGTTTCACCCTGGATTCCCGCTTTCGCGGGAATGACAGACACATCAGCTTCCTTATTCTTATGCTTCGGATCATACATAAATGACGCCTCGTGATTGATGACCGCCACGGAAAGCCCAAGCGCGTCGTAGATCTGTCCCATCCACACGGCGTCGCGGCGTGACAAATAATCATTGACAGTGACAATGTGGACTCCTTTGCCGCTCAATGCATTTAAATATGCCGGCAAGGTGGCTACCAATGTCTTTCCTTCGCCGGTCTTCATCTCGGCGATAGCGCCTGAATTCAAAACCATGCCGCCGATCAATTGCACGTCGAAATGGCGCTGGCCGAGCGTGTGCCGCGCTGCTTCGCGGACCAGAGCGAAAGCTTCGGGCAAGATCTCGTCGAGGATCTTCTTCTCTTCAGTTCGATCAAGCTTTGCAGAGTGTGTAGGGTGTAGGGTGTAGGGTGTAGTCTGCGATCCAGTTTTGACTTTTGAATTTTGACTTTTGACTTCCTCTGTACCCTGTCCCCTGTACCCTGTACCCTGCAATCTTTCTCTAAATTCAACAGTCTTCTGCTTGATCTCCGCATCAGAAAGCGCCTTGATCTGCTCTTCAAGGCTGTTCACCTTCGGCACCGTCGGCTCGAATTTCTTCACGCCGCTGGTATGCTGTCCGCCCGTCAATTTGCTTAAAAACGACATTAGAGAGCCACTCTAGCACATTTTGAGCGAGAAAAACACACAGGTTCGACCTGTGTGATCAGACTCAATTCACCCAATCGACTTCGCCTTCGATATCGAGATCGGTCTTGTCCTTGACGCGCCGCATGAGCTCTTGCGAAAGGCTGACGACCTCCGCGGCGGAAGCGCCCGGCACGGCAACTAGGACCAAGGCTTGCTTCTCATAGACGCAAGCCTTGCCCATCTTGAGCCCTTTGACGTCGCAAACCTTATCGAGGACCCAGCCTAGCGAGACCTTGACTCGGCCGTCCGGCTCCGGAAAGCCCGGCAGGTCCGGATATTTTGCCTTCAAGAACTTGAATCTATCGGCGTCAATGATCGGATTCTTGAAGAACGAGCCGGCCGTGCCCCAGAGCTTCCAATCCGGCAATTTGCGGGAGCGCACGTCGATGACGGCCTCGCGTACCTGTTTAAGGGTAGGACGCATTGATTGATGAGCTGGATTCGCCGACTGCGCCGTTGGATTGATTGCCGGTTGTTTGGCAACCGATCGACCTTTAATAGTTTTTTTGCCAACGAAATAGTCCTGCAAGTCTTTGTAGTCAATGTTGACATTGCCATTTTTTGAAAGACTGAAATCGACGCGCGTGATGATGTAGCGGCCTCGCTCGCGCTTGAAGAGGCTGTCGCGGTAAGCAAATCCGCAATCCGCATTCGAAAGCTCGACGAACTCCATCGAGCGCGTGTCCAGCGCGCGCACGCTCGAGATCGTATGAGCCGCTTCCGCGCCGTACGCTCCGATGTTCTGCACCGGCGTCGCTCCGACCGTGCCGGGAATGGCGGAGAGATTCTCGATGCCGTATAATCCCCGCTCTACAGCCCAGTCCACGAGGCCGTCCCATAATTCACCGGCACCGACGGTTATTGTAACTGTGTTGTCATTCCCGCGCATGCGGGAATCCAGTGTATCACTGCTTTCGATTTCAGCAGTCTGACCCTGGATCCCCGCTTTCGCGGGGATGACAGTTTGTCCCTTGATCCCTGCTATCTCCATCTTAATGACTAATCCTTGGAATCCCTTATCGGAGATAAGAACATTCGATCCGCCGCCGAGGACGAATATCGGCAGCTCTTTCTTCTTGGCGAAGCTGACGGCTTCGATCAATTCATCTTCATTCGAAGCACGACAAAAAAACGCGGCGGAGCCGCCGATCTTGAAAGTGGTGAATTCAGCAAGTTGGATGTTTTCTTTGATAAGCACATCAGTTAAATTCCAAATTCCAGAGATCAAATCCCAGAAAAATCTCAGAATTCAAATTTCAAATATCATACTGTTTTTTGATCATTGGAATTTGAATTTTTTCTGGAATTTGTGATTTGGATTTTGAAATTTCAAGATATGATCTTGCGCCAACTGACGGCGACGGGTGCGAGCTCCAAATATTGTCTAAAATAATGTGAGTACAGCCGTCGCCGTCACTTGGTGCAATCCGCGCTCAATTGTACAAAGAATCGGCCGGAAACGCAAAAGGCCGCCAGAGGCGGCGCTTTGCGTTAGACATTTTGGAGAGTGCCCACACTTTCGCACTCACGCCAGTACTATAGCATGGAGATTGATTATTATCAAGCTCTGCCTGTGCACAACTCCACCGCTTCCTCTCGGCGACAACAGTGTTCCGTCCGAGACCGCTCTGCCTTTCGACAGAATTGCGGCTCGGTCCGGAACACTGTTCTCGCCTGCGGAAGCGGTTCATGCAAGGCAGAAGCGGAACATGGGATGAAGCGACATTGCGAAGGCGCGAAAGGCGCCGAGCACAAGAAATCGTCCCGATGGACATCGGGACGATTTCGGTCGCTGAACCCCATGTTCCGCTTCTGCCTCAAATTATCACTTTTTCGCTGACTGGATCTGCTGGATGGCGGCATCAATCTGCGTCTTGTATTCGGGGTGGGCTTTGGCAAGCTGCTGTAGGGTCGCAATGGCTTGCTGATTCATGCCAGCCGCGTACTCGGCTTGCGCCAGTTGCGTGCCGGCAGTCAGGTCGGTCGAAGTGGCGGTGAATGACTTCTGGTATATTGCAATGGCTTTCGAGTAATCCTTGGCGATCATGTAGGCCTGAGCGATCTGCGGAGTTCCGAACAGCGCGGGATCGTCGCCGAAGAGCTGATGCGCCTTGGCTTCTTCCCCATTCGCGACCAATGCCAGCACATAAGCAGACTTCACTTCACCGTCTGATGGATCCAGCGCATAGGCCTGCGCCAGAAGCGTCACGGCTTTGGCGATCTCGCCGCCATTCAGGTAAACATTGGAAAGCTCGAGATCGAGGGATTGCTTGGCCGGAGACAGCTGGTGGGCGGTTTCGAGCAGAGGCTCGGCTTGCGAGAATTGTCCGATCGAGGCCAGAAATGATCCGCCGAGCGTGTATATGCGCGCGTCCTTCCACGGCGTAGCCGCAATCTGATCCTGGATAGTCTGCATGGCCGAGCCGAAGAATGCCTGCTTGACCGGTCCGGGAACCTGCTGGCTGCCGATGACATTCCCGGCGCAGGACAGGAGCTGTTCGCGGATCTCTTGATCGGCTCCGTAAACATTCACGGACAAGGCCGACTGGAAGAGCGAGGCGTCGGTGATCTGCGGACTGCCGCAGGCTTGAAGAGCCGCGATGAGGCGAGTGTTGGCTTGTATCGGACGATAATCGAAGAAATAGAGCGTGAAGACCAAGGCGACGATGACGGCCGGAGCGGCGATGTATTCGACGGATTCGAGCGAGATCTGCTTGTTCCACCACGACCACTGGATCGGCTTGCCTGCTCGGAATGAATCCGTGAATGCCAGCGCCGCGAAGAACGGCACATAGCTGGCCAAGTTGTCGAAGACGAAGATATTATGCACGGCATAAGCTCCGATCAATCCGGTGAGCACGCTCTTCTCGGCTATCGAAAGCGACGACTTCCAGACGGCATAAAGGAACAAGATGTACAAAGAAAGATACGCCAGCAAGCCGACTAGGCCGGAAGCCGTCAGCCAATCGAGATAGACGCTGTGCGCGCGGTCGAACCATTGCTCCTGATTCCACATGTGCGGATTGTAATAGGCGTTGAAGATGTAGTTGAAATTCTCCTGTCCCCAGCCGAGGATCGGACGGTGCTCCCAGCCGGTCAGCGCCATGTTCCAGATGTAGAGACGCGCGACTGATTCCGTGTCAGTGAGAGAGATCTTGGTCAAACGGCCGAGGATCTCGTTATTCTTGATGATCGGAGCGTTGCGAGCCGACCAGATGCCGATCCCAACTATTATGACGCCGATCAAGATGCCTCCGGCGACCTTACGGGAGCGCTTCGATTGGTCACGACCGATGATTGCGTAAATGAAAAGCCCCAACATCAATCCGCCAACCCAACCAAGAATAGTGCCGCGAGTATTGGTCTCGAATAAGAGGAAGCTGAAGAAGACAGCCAGTATCGGATAGGCCCACATCAGGAATTTGGCGTTAGCTATTTTCTTGGCCTTGGCCGTGAAGAAGAGGTACGCGCAAAGGCCGGCATTCCAGAGCATGTACACGGCCATGTAAGCGGCATTGCCGAGCGAAGCATCGATGCGGCTCGAACCCTGGTGGATGGCCGCCCAGCCGAACAATTGCCATAGGCCGTAGACGCCGACGCACAGCGCCACGAATATCTCGAAGTTGAGCCAGCGGTGCCACATGCGCCTTCCCGTTTCGCCGGTGCCAAATATGCCGGTCGCCGCCATGAATAAGGCCCAGAGGTGGACGACGGTGATCCAGCCCTCCATGCGCTCGAAGTTCGACCACATACTGCGGAGCGGATTGACGCCGGCGAGATCTGCGACCAGCGCGACCAGAGCGAAGACGGTCACGCCGATCGTGAGCGGCGTCAATTTCGGACGATACTTGGCGTCGAGCGCGGAGAGGACCAGCCAAGCCGCGAAAGCGATCTCCACCAGGACGCGGAAATAGAAGGCCTTGCCGGTGATGAACGGGAAGAAGAACGAATTGGCGACGATCAGCGGGAATATCGGCACTAGGAACAGGGCCGCGATGGCGATGCCGCGCAGGGTTTTTTGTAGATTCATGAGATGAATATAGCATGGGCATGAGGCAGAAGCAAAACATGGGGATTCGGCGACCGAAATCGCGCCCTGCTGGGCGCGTTTCTCGTGCTCGGCGCCTTCGCGCCTCCGCAATGCCGCCTCACCCCATGTTTTGCTTCTGCCTCCAAGCTTCAATTCCTGGACTTGCGCCTGGCGATCAACTTGTCCGCCAATCTCCTTATGGGCCGGATTTTCAATGCATACCTCACGATCACGGAATGATGAAAATCGAAAAGATTCATATGGTAATGGTAAAGCAGGACCCAGCGAGCATAGTTAATGTATTTACTGAAAACGAGCTTGCTGAACGCAAAGGAATATTCACTGGAACCGTTGATGTACGCCGCGCAGATCACGACACCCGAATCTACAGTGCCGATCATGCTTTTACATCTCGCCAATGAAAAGAGATCCATGATGAAATCCTCGCCGTTGGTCTCCCTAAAATGGTCTTTAGAATAATGCGAGTCATTCGAGATCACCGTACAGCCGATCTCGCGCAGCTTGTCCGACCATATCGCGTTCCATTCTCCGCTGTCGGACGCCAGATATACCCTGCCGCCGGCGTTATCAGCCATGAATCCGCGCGCCTCCTCTTCGATGATCTCGTTGATCTTCTTCAACTGGCTCGGGACTATGGCGTACGGCGTTATACAGTCCGTGACTTTGGCGACGAATTTATCCGTCATGCGTATGTGGATCCCGAGGCAATCGCTTCCGACCTCGAGCTTATCGATCTTTTGTATGATGCGAGAGATCGGTCTTACCCTTTTATAACAGTTTACCCACAGCTTCAAGAATCCCTTATCCGATATGTTCAGGTCCTTCGGCTTGTTGCACCTGACGAATTTCAGGCTCGGTTTGATGCTCGGCTCAAAGCCGTAGTCTATGCCGTCTAAGGACACATCTTTTACTTCGTCATTCCACGGCTTAGCTTGCAACCCCTCTATCTCGCAGAATTCCAAGAATTCGAAGGGTCCGGCGTGCGACTTCTCTTCTTTTATGTAAAGAACGGGATCGTTCTTGAGCGTCGCTGCGGCTATGTAAAAAGTCAACAGCTTCAATCTGTCGCAGAAACCGTTCCTGATTATCGAGAGGTCAGCGATCATTTATTTTAACTATTTTAACATGGTAAAAATCCCAAATCCCAGAAATCAAACTCCAGAAAAGCTTCAGAATTCAAATTCCAAAAAGTCTGCTTTTTGATTATTGTAATTTGAATTTTGAGATTTCTCTGGAACTTGTGATTTGAATTTTGAGATTTTATTAGGAATTAGGTAATTAGGTCAATTAGAAATTCTTGATCTTAATTCCTTATATCGTACATACGTGAGTAGTAAGTCTCCTTGTCCTTGAGCAATTCCACTGGTTTGCCCGATTCAACAATCTTCCCGCCGTCAAGGACCAGGAGCTGGTCGCTGTGCGCCACGGTCGAGAGGCGATGCGCGATAATGACGATGGTCATCTTGCCTTTCAATCCTTCGATCGCCTGCTGTATGTATTTCTCCGACTCGCCGTCGAGCGCGCTAGTAGCCTCATCGAGAAGCAGGAT
This sequence comes from Candidatus Parcubacteria bacterium, assembly GCA_963766795.1. Classification (GTDB taxonomy): domain Bacteria; phylum Patescibacteriota; class Minisyncoccia; order Phycocordibacterales; family PALSA-1337; genus C7867-002. The sequence goes on from CAVYBN010000007.1 coordinate 78,063, forward strand.
CTCCGGCTTGCGCGCCAAGGCGCGCGCGATGGCGATGCGCTGGCGCTGACCGCCGGAAAGCCGCGTTCCGCGCTCCCCGACTATGGTATCCAATCCCTCCGGCAATCCGGATACGAAATCTTTCAAATAAGCTGCTTCGACGGCGCTTTCGATATCGGCGTCATTCACATTCGAATCATGGAATCGGATATTATTGCTAATCGTGTCGTTCAATAGGAATGCGTCTTGCGGCACATAAGCGATCGAATGGCGCCACTGCGAAAGATTCGTGACATTGATATCTTTGCCGTCGATCGTAATAATTCCAGCCGTAGGTTTTAACAATCTCAAAATAAGATCGAACACGGTCGTCTTCCCCGCACCGGACTTGCCGATGATCCCAATGGTATTCCCTTTCGGGACCGTGAATGAGAGCCCTTTGAGCACATATTCGCCGAGCGTTTGCTCTCCAGAACCACTGTTTGCTTTCGTCCAATTTTCTTCAGCTTGCCTCCCTTTAATCTGTTCCTTTTCCGCGTACGCGAACGACACGCCTTCAAAACGAAGCTCCTTTTTGAAACTGAAAGGTGTTCCGTCAGTCCCGCGCGCGGGTTCGGCGTAGCGCGCGGCCTGATCGCGGTATTCTAGCACGCCTTGGACGAACGGCACCGCTCCGCTGATATTCTGGGCATATTGTTGGAGACTTTGGATATAATCGAACATCTTTTGGATTAGATATACCACCGCCGCCAATGCGCCCAGATTGTAGGCCGTGCGATAGTACGCGAAAGCCACCACCAGCGAGATGAAGACGATGCCTATCGGCTGGATGAACGACACCGTCAAGTTCTGGATCATGTACTGGCGCATCTGAAGCCTCCGCAACGCTTCAAAATTTCTGGAGGAAAAATCAATGAAAGGCTTCTCATTGCCCGCCGCCTTGATACACTTCATGCCGCCTATGCTCTCGTTGACCTGATGTGAGATCTCCTTATTCAGGCGCTCGGTTTCGGCCGAGTACCGCCGCACCTTGAAAATGAACGGTTTGAAGACGAAGAAGATGGCCCCTCCAAGGATGAGCGTCATCACGGTGACGGTCTTGGAAATATTCAAGGCCACGATAAGATACATCAGGAAGCCTCCGATTATTCCCACGGACGAAGTGACGGTATCCAAAAGGACGCCGCTCTGCGAGACGTCGGTCATGATGACCGTCTCCAGATGCCCCAGCTTCTGCTTCGAAAGATAAGGCCAATCGGCCGAGAGCGTCTCGCGGTAGAGCTGGTCCATGGTCTTACGCTGATATCCCGTCCGAATCAGATTACGGATATAATTCAAATAACAGGTGAGACCGGCGCTGCCGGCGAACATCAGGCAGATGAAGACGAGCAATGATGGCAATGTGAGCGGGATGTGCGCGATCGCGAAAAGGTTCCTGATGAAGTTCGTGATGGAGTCGGTCCCGATGCGATCAGTGCCGTTGACAAAGAAGGAGAAGAGCGGGATGAGCGCATTCGCCCCGACCGCTTGAAAGAGACCGCTTAAGACGCCGAGGACTGAAAGCAAGACGATCTGCTTCTTGTACGCACCGAAGGCGCGCCTGGCCAGCTTTAGAGCGGCCAAGAGACGAGATGCGCCGGATAGGAACGGATTACGGTTCGACATGGCCTTATTTATACGCCAAAAACGGTCGCGTGTCCACAAAAGCAATCGGACTACAAACCCATGACTTTATCATTCCACCAGAGTAAGATAGAGTCACAAGCAATTTCATCCTTTGGACGAAAATGCCTATAGCGCATGAAGAAAGAAAGAAAAACAGTCGTTTTCGCCAAAGACGCCCTCAATAAGATGATCGGGGGCGGCTTTGATCTTTTGATCGGAAAGAATATGCCGTCAGGCCATATGTGGCCGCCGACGAATTATAAAAAGCGGAGTCCTTTACGCTATCGATTCATCGAGAGGCCGCTTGCCGAGCACGGAGTCTTCATTCCGCAGAGATCTCCCAAAGACGGGAGTCAGTTCAAGACATTCAACGACGAACACAGGATATTGGATGGATTGCTCGATTCCTTGTCTGTACCGATCATCCGGTATTATGTCGACATCGGAGCCGCCGATGGGATCGACATGTCAAATACCTATCTCCTGGCTGCAAACGGATGGCACGGGCTTTCTATCGAAATGGACGCGAACGCATTCGCGGCATTGTCAGTCACATATCAATGTCTTCCGAATATCGACCTGGTCCGATCAGGGGTGACTCCTGAAAATATAGCGAGCTTGCTCACATATGCCGAGGTTCCCTCGGACTTCGGCGTATTGAGCCTCGATATCGATGGATACGATTTCTATGTCTTGCAAGAGATCTTGAAGGCGCATCGTCCGCAGGTGATCATAGCCGAGATCAATCCATCGATCCCCGCGAGCGTATGCGTCTCTTTGAAATATTCGGGATCTTTCTTCTGGACAGGACAGACCTTTGTCGGGATGAGCGTGGCCATGCTCAAAGGGCTGGCCGACGAGCATGATTACGGCATAGTCGAGGTAAACGGATGCGCGGCATTTTTGATGCCAAACGAGATCATCCGGGGGCATACGAGACTGAGCTTGGAAGAGATGGACGCAAAGATAGTATCAACGAACCCTGATATCGACCCCGTGCTGCGCAAGGAATTGAACGCGTCTCCGTCAAAGACGCTCGACTATGTTTCGAATGTCCTGTTCAAATAAGAACCGACAGACGGATATGTCTTGACCGCCTTATATGATCACGACGAAACTTAAAAAAGTGATAGAAAACAGGAGAGGCTCGCGCAATCGCGTCGACATCGCGCTTGTTCGGATCAAGGACTCTCTGTGGCTTTTTTCGCACAAGACATTGCCATGGATGTCGGATCAGGCCGCGCGGGTGATGCTGCCGTTCTGTGGTAAGAAGCTGCTGCAACAGCTCACTCCTTTCGCAGTGACCGGATTCCAAGACAAGATACGGCTCGGCAATCCGTCTGACGGAGGTTATGTAATACCAAAGGATATATTGCCGCTTATTCAGTCAGTCTACACATATGGAGTCGAGAATGACGTAAGTTTTGAAGAAGACCTGATAAAGATGGCCTCTGTTCCAGTCAGACTGTATGATCATACCATCGATGCTTTGCCGGTAAATAATAAGAATTTCTTTTTCAAGAAGCAAGGGATCGCAAGGAACAAACATGGAGCATTCGACACTTTCAGAAATCACGTGATCGAGAACGGCGATACGGACAAACGGATCCTCTTAAAGATCGACATAGAGGGACATGAATGGGACGTAATCTCTGACATAATAGATACCGAATATAAGAATATAGTAGCGATCATATTAGAGATGCACGGATTTGATCGGTACGCGTACACGCGAAAGTACATCCGTGTCCTGAAAAAGATCAATTCCAGATTCACGCTAGTCCATATCCATGGGAATAATACATGCGGAGTTATCAAGGTTTCCGGTAAAAAGATACCTATCTTATGCGAATTGACTCTGATCAACAACCGGCTTGTCAGCGAAAGGAAGGCTCTTAATGAACAGCTTCCTTCTCGCGTAGATCGTCCGAATCAACCGCACTTAGAGGATATAGTCTTGGATTTCTGGAAGAAATAGTCCTATAATCCAGACCTATGACCTACAAAGACAGAGTAAAAAGGTTCGCCAACAAGGTACGCTACGAGAATATCTCGAGCCTGGGCTCATCGGGCTTGAAGATATACGCCGTCTGCATCAGGCCTTTCTGGTCAAAAGAACGGAGGCTTTTCTTCGAGGGCAGCCCGCACTTGCCTGAAGGCCAGCTGCATGTCGCAGACCGGCGCGCCATGTACAAGACCTTAGTCGAGCGCCGGCCAAAGCAGTGCGTAGAGATCGGCATGTGCATGGGCGGAGGTAGCACTTTCTTCATGGCGCTGGCATTCGAGAAGATCGGTAGCGGCCACGTCGTCAGTACGGAAGCATATAACCCGAACTATCAGACGGCGGTGGAAAGATACCGGAAGGGTCTGCCCGGGCTTGCGCACAGGATCACCTTCATCAACACTGATTCGACGGAGCCTCTCGTCAAATACGTCAAAGACGGGGTCGGGTCTTTCTTCCTAGACGGAGCCGAGGATGCCGAGGAGTCCGAAGGACAATACAGGTTCTTCCTTCCCTATTGCCGGAGCGGGGACATATTCATGGCGCATGACTGGCGCTCCGAAAAGATGCGCCTCGTCAGGCCTCTGGTCGAAGCGGACCCGCGTTGGAAAAAGCTGGTGTCGTTGGAACCGCCGCAGAGCCTCGGATTCGTCATATACATGCGCGAATAAAAGTCATATACTGTCGGCATATGTCATCGGACGCGCACAGCCGCTCAGAGATCGCTTTCGAGCGCCGACGCTTTGCCGTAAAGCACGCGCTTTTCAGTTTGCGCGCCAAGATCACCAGCAATTACAAGCCTTCGAGCTATCCCTTTGTATCCGGCGACGGCTTCCGGGCTTTGGCTCGATTAAGATTCGATTCGATTGAGGACGTCGAAGCGGCTTCAAATGACGCGTCATTCAAAGTCGGCAAAGGAGACATCGTCTTCGTGGCCAACTCCATAGTCAAAGACTTCTTTGAGAAAGTGCATCCCGATATATCCGATCCTTACGTCCTCATCACTCATAATGGCGACGATAATGTCAATGAAGATTACTTTAGATTCATCGACAGCAAGATCATCCGATGGTTCGCACAAAATGTCTTGGTTAGCCACCTAAAAGTGACGCCAATTCCGATAGGATTAGAGAATCTGCATTATTATCAGAACGGCATTATCTCATATTTTAAAGCTATGCGGAAAAAACTCGAGAAGAACGGCTCGACAAATAATGACCTTGAAAGAAAAGCGCGGATCTTCTATCACTTCAAAGTCAGGACAAATTCAGGCGAGAGACAGCCGGCATTTGATTACTTCAATCGTAATCAACTGGCAGAAACGATCGAGGATAAACTATCGCCATGGCTGTATCTCAATAAGCTCTCAAGATATATGTTCGTGGCTTCTCCGCCAGGGAACGGTGTGGATTGCCACCGAACTTGGGAAGCCTTATATTTAAGGACTATTCCAATCGTTAAAGACTCGCCAGCCATGCGGTCGTTCACGGAGCTCGGCTTGCCGTTGTGGATAGTCAGAGAATGGAGCGAGCTCGACGGCTTGGCCGAAGACGATCTTGCTCAAAAATATGATATCCTGATGAAAACAGCCGATTGGGAAGCTTTGAATATGGATCATTGGACGGCGCTGACAAGGAAAGCCGCTTATTCTAATTATAACGAAAAAGAACATGCCTAAAAAGATCAAAGGGGCGTTGAGGAAAGCTTTTGAAGCACGCAAGGCGGCAATGGCATTTTTGAAGCGCAAATCGCGCAAGATGAAGCGCCTATTCGGCGGCAAAAAAGGCAAGGGCTATACATTCGCCATCACTTGCGTGAAAAAACCGGTCTATGTAAAAATGGCCATAGACAACGCCAATTCGCTTCATTATTTGAATGAAAACCATTCATTCGTCATATACGCCGACACCGTCTGCCATGAAGAATTCAAAAGGCTTCGGCATAAGCTCGATTACCCTTCACAAGTGGAATGCCGTGACGCTTTTGGAACGGTCAAAGGGCCTTGGCAATATTGCAAAGTCGATACGATCATCGACGCCGGCCGCAAAGGCCTCGTCTTTACCGACGCTGACGGCATATGGCACGATGAGCCGACGATCGATCCGGATAAGGTAACTATCTTGGTCTTGGCGTACGCGATAAGAGACGAACCGCTTGAAAGGCGGACGGCAGAGGCGCTTTTCGAAGAACAAGGGGCTGTTGATCTCAATCATTACGTGCTCGGCTTCCTTTTTGTCCCAATGTCTATGATGACTGAAGCGTTGGCAAACGACATAAAGAGATTCACAGGCATTCTTCTTGAGGATCCCCTGGCTTTCCTTGACTGTGAAAAGGATCGTCGCACCATCCATCGTCTGGCCGATGAGCTCGGGGTAAGTATCGCGCTCCAGATACATTACAAGGATATCGTGACCCTTAAACAAAGCGACGGGCCGAAGAGCTGCGAGCTGTTGCAATCGCTGTACTATGGATGTAAGAATGATGTCATCGAGTGACAGCCCATCCGTTAAAAACCTCCGATGAAACCCCTATCCGTCAACATCCCCTGCTATAACTGCGCCGATACGCTCGAAGAAGCGGTCGCTTCGATATACAGGCAGGGATTGAGAGATTTCGAGATCGTCATGGTCGACGACGGATCGACTGACGGCACTCGCGGCGTCATGGAATGCCTCGCCAAGGAGCATCCCGAGATCAGGCTTTTCTTCCACGAGAAGAACAAAGGGGGCGGAGCGGCTCGGAACACAGCGATCAGGAGCTCCAAACACGATCTGATCTACTGCCTAGACAGCGACAACATGCTGGGATCGGATTCCCTCTCGCGCATGGTCGCGATGCAGGAGAAGACCGGCGCAGACGGTATTTCCGTCGGAAGATCGACGAAATTCGTCGGGCATGACACGGCGCATGTCTCCTCCGTGAACGACTGGTATAACGGCGATGCCCCGATAGGCTTCGAGAGCCTTTTTGAGGATTCTCCCGGCAAAGATTGCGGCCTTTATTCGACTTTTCTGCACACGAAGAGAGCCTTCGAAATAACGGGCGGATATCCTGAACACCATGGCTTCGACACTCAAGGCTTCGCTTTTCGATTCCTGTGCAATGGGCTCGTCGCGCGCGCTTGCAAAGATGCGGGAGACTTCCACAGGGTAAAATACGGGCAAAGCTACTACATACGCGAACATGCAGCCGGGCGAGTCTCTCTAAATTGGTATCTCGTGTACGCGGAATTCATGTATTTGTTCAGCGAAAGCGCGAAGGAAGTCCTGCTTTCAGCCAGGTTCGACGACCATGATCATCCGCTGTCAAAAAAAATTTTGGCGTGCAAAGAGAGATTCGCGCCAGAGTATAAATCTCTGATAGTCCCCTACGCGAAAAAGGCATACCGCGAGCGGATTGCTCGGTCCGGCGGGACGAATCCTTATGACGATTATTGGCTGGGAGAAGAATCTCTGCTCGCCGGCGACTTCATTGCGGCTTCAGGGCATTTTCTGCGCGCGATCAACGGCGGACTCGACTATCCGCGGGCATGCCTGCGGCTGTTAACGACATTGGAACGGGAACAAACCGGTCAAACTCTCAAAAAAGACATTGCTTTTGAAGGATGGATCTCCGACGTCTTAGATGCCGACCGAATCACGCCGCCGCTAAAAAATAGCGATAGCCTCTGGACGCGCGCGACCCGGAAGATCTCCCGCAAGATCTCGGGATCACGAAACTTAAAGATCTGAAAATGACCATGGGAAAAACGCTAGTCTTGAACATCAGATTCGGCGGCCTCGGCGATCACCTCTTCTACAGCCACATCCCGCGCATCGCTAAGGAGACCGGCACTTATGGCAACGTATACGTCTCCAACCGCTCCGAATTCCGGTCGCCAGAATATAAACGACTGATATGGGAGAAGAATCCATTCGTGGACGGATTCTCCGATGAGCCGGACACCCAGTTCATCCGCGACATCTCCGAGTTCGAGAAGGATCCTATCCATTACAACATCCTCGATACGCTCATGTTCATGCTTGGACTAGACGACGGCAAACGGTTCCATGAGCCGGAGCTATACTACGAGCCCAAGTTGCGCGCTGACGTGGCAGACGCCGATCTTTATGACCCGAATTATGTCTCGAATATAGGCGAGTTCAGCTCCACTGATCTGGCAAGATGCATGTGGAAGCTTGGCCTCGCACCCAACGCTCAAATGGCCATGCGCGACCGGAGCATTCCTCTGCCGATCGAAAGGACCGCCACAGCAAAAGACCTTGAGGATTTCTGCGACATCGTAAATTCTTGCCATTCTCTATGTTGCCTGACCAGCGGCACGGCCACGCTGGCGGCCGCTCTAGGCAAACCGGCAGTGGCATTCTACGGCGCAGGCCAATCAAGAAGATTCCATCATTCGAAGCTACACAGATATGTGTATGTGCCGCAAAGGCCCTTAGCGCGGGCGAGAAGAGCCTTAAGAGGCTGCCTTGGGCGATTGCGCGGAAGATTGCGGTGATTGTTAGAATGATATACTAAACGGGCTGAAATAAAAAAGCATATCAATATCATGATCATCCTTGAAATGGAAGGCGGGCTCGGCAACCAGATGTTCCAATATGCGTTTGGGAAAGCTTGTTCGGTCAAGCTGAAAGAGCCGTTATTCCTCGACTTGAGCTGGTACAGGAATAAGCACAGCAAAAGGAAATTTCTGTTGGGTAAAATGAATGTGTCTTTCGACCGCTCTTCCAAGAACCTCTTCTATGTCAAGATATTGCGGCTGGTCAAGAATCCGTCGGTTTTGAAAGACAACGGATTCTTTGAAGAGAAGAATCTGGGCATTAACGGCAATATCATTCTTGATGGGTTTTGGGAATCGTACAAGTATTTCGAGGACATTGTAGGCGAGGTCAAAAAAGAATTCGTGCTAAAAAAACCGTCGGATAGGTTCATCGAGCTTTCAAAGGAGATAAGACCGGATTCGATTGCGATACATGTCCGGCGCGGCGATTTCCTGGCGCTGACCGACAGCAGGCATCAAAATGGCGTTCCATATTACACGAAAGCTGTTGAATACATCGTGCGAAATAAGAACCTGACGAATCCGCAGATCACGATCTTTTCAGATGACCCTAAATGGTGCAAAGAAAAACTGGGATCATTAGCAGGGCAACCAACCGAAGTCTTCGGAGAAAAGCTGGATTCCGACGCGGAGGAATTGATGCTGATGTCCCTATATGGCAATCAGATCATCTCCAACAGCACTTTTTCCTGGTGGTCAGCTTATTTGAATCCTAGTCCGGACAAGACGGTCGTCATGCCGAATAATTGGTTCACGGATTCGCTGACAAACCAAAGACATCTTGCCGGGATTCGCGTGCCGGGATGGACAGTGCTTGAATAGCGGTTATGCTAGACTGTGATAATCAATGACCGCTGAATCCAAACAACTCGATACTCCAGTACTATTCCTCATCTTCAATAGGCCGGATGCGACAAAGCTGGTCTTCAAAAAGATACAGCAGGTCCGTCCCAAGAAGCTGTTCGTTGCAGCGGACGGCCCACGAGAAAGCGTCGAGAGCGACAAGGAAAGATGCGCGGGGGCGCGAAAGATCGTGGAACTGATCGACTGGCCGTGCGAACTTCATACGCTGTTCCAAGAAAGGAACAACGGAGCTGGGTTGGGATCGGCCAAGGCGATAGACTGGTTCTTTGGGCATGTCGAGGAAGGCATCGTGCTCGAAGACGACGATATCCCTGATCTCTCCTTTTTCCGTTTCTGTTCCGACCTGCTCGCACGTTACAGAGACGACGACAAGGTCATGATGGTGAGCGGAGACAATTTCCTGTTCGACAGAAAAAAGATCCATGAAAGCTATTATTTTTCCATCTATCCCATGCAATGGGGATGGGCCACATGGCGACGAGCTTGGAAAAAATATGATTACAAAATCAGCACTTTGCCTGATTTTATCGCCAAAGATACGATATCTTCAGTTCTGCAAAAACCGATCCAAAAAAAGTATTGGATGGACATCTTCCAAAAAATGTACGGCGGCACGCGAAAAGACGCTTGGGACTATCAATGGGCATACGCCATGTGGCGCAATGGAGGATTATGCGCTGCACCGAGCAAGAATCTTGTCTCGAATATAGGATATTCAAAGGATGCTACCCATACCACGGACACGAGAAGCAGACTGGCCAATGTGCCGGCATTAGAGATGGCGTTCCCGTTGGACCATCCGACCGTGAAAGAGCCTGACAGAAAGGCAGATGATCTCTTGTTCTATACATATTATGGCCGGAATCTGACGCTGGAGAGGAGATCCAAGGATCAGATCAGGAAGATGTTAAGGAGATATCTGAAAATCAATATATGACCTGCGAAATATGCGGCGGAAATATCTTTCTTTCAATCAAAGGCCTCTTCGACGACCGCTACGGATATCCGAGGCTCTTTGACATTTACCGTTGCACTTTCTGCAAGAGCTTCCAGACCGAGCCGCGATTAAAAACGGTGGAGGTCGGACCACTGTATACTGATTATTATCCCCGTAAGAATATCGACCCCGTGGCGATTAAAGCTCGCGCTGGAGCATTCAAACTATCCGGTGCTTTTGATCGTTGGTTCTCTGGCGAACATCGAGTACATCATCTCTTGCCGGCGATATCACATTCAAACATCGATAGGTCCAAAGTCCTCGACATCGGCTGCGGCGACGGCTCTTCCCTATTGGAATTAAAATACTTGGGCTACGACGCCTATGGCATCGAGACTGATCTTAATGTGGCCAAAGTCCGCGACGCTTTGGATTTAAATATCCACATCGGTACAATCGAAGATGCGCCGTTCCCAGAGCATTCATTCGACTACATAATCGCCAATCAAGTGGTCGAGCATGTGGTAGATCTCGATAGTTTTTGCGTTTCAATTAAAAGGTTTCTGATTCCTAATGGGATCGTAATCTTATCGACGCCAAATGCCAAAAGCATTTTCCGAATGTTCTACGGCCGTCGCTGGATGCACTGGCATATTCCCTACCACCAGCAGATCTTGAGCGCCAGAGGGCTTGAAATCCTATTGAATTGCCGCGGATTGAAAACAGCCAAAATCAAGACGCTCAGCCCTGCTTCATGGACGATGCATGAGCTCAATCGTTTACGATTCAAGGCTGAGCTCGGCAAGAAGAACCCGTTTTGGACAGACCCCAAAAGCATACGCTCGACGCTTGCTGGCAAGATCGGCCGTAAAGTGGCATTCTATGGATTGCAAACCATCGGCAAGGTTGCAGACTTATTAGGATACGGAAATTGTATGATAGTGTACGCAACATGCTAACCATTTTCACCATCCCCAAGCCATTCACCGACCCTCATATCCGCGTGATCCAGCGAAACGCGATTCAGAGCTGGAAAAAGCTCCATCCGGACATAGAGATCCTTCTTCTCGGGAACGAAGCCGGCACGGCCGATGCGGCACGCGAATTCGGCGTGAGACATATTCCGGATATCGCTAAGAATGAGTACGGCACTCCGTTCGTCAATTCGGCATTCGAGACTGCGCGGAGGATCGCGAGCCACGATATCATCATGTACGCCAACACGGACATCATCTTGCTTTCCAATCTCATCCAGACATTGCCGCGCCTTCCGGCAAAGGATTTCCTGGCCATCGGCCGCAGGATCAATCTGGATGTCGACCGTGAACTCGATTTTGAGGATCCCGAATGGAAAACCAAGCTCAAGGACGAAGCCGCAAACAGCGGAGTGCTCCATTCCTGGGCCGGGATCGACTATTTCATCTTCAACGGGGATCCGTTTAAGGACATGCCGGCTTTCGTCGTCGGCCGGCCAGCCTGGGACAATTGGACCGTCGGCAAATCGAGACGGACTCTCCGATACACCATAGACGCCACGGCCTGCATCACGGCCATCCACGAGAGCCACGAATACACACAGAATCTCTTAGGCCACAAGAAGCACACCAACCCGGAGGCCGTCAGCAACAAGAGATTCATCAAGGATCACGTCCACACCTTCACCATCGAAGACGCAAACTGGAGATTGACGCAGGATGGATTGAAAAGAAACTATCTTTATTGGCTACCCTTCGTTAAGCGCTATTTGAAACACTTACTTAAAAAAATTAGCCACTAGTATCTAGTTTCTGACCGCGCGTATGTTCTTGAAATCGTCTCCTTTGGCCGGGAAGCTTTTTACGAACTTCTCGAAATCAGACGGCGGCAGAGGCACGAGCTCCCGCTTGTCCTCGTCTATGACCGACAGTGACAAGCCTTGATCGCGGAGCTTCTCCAGAAGCTCGATAGGACTGCGAGAGAGCCCCTGTATCGCCTTCGGATTGAATTCCGAGAATAAAACTAGATTGCGGTTGGCAGCCAAGGTCTCGCGCATGCCGTCTATCGCCAAAATCTCCGCGCCTTCGATATCCATCTTGATGATATCCACCTTGGGAGAGCCCTGTCGCTTGAGAGAGCTGTCTAATGTGTCGCATGCCACTTCAGCCTCCCCGAGCTGATGGCGGTTGTTCGCGAATGAATGCAGGCCGCTGTGAGCGTCCGCCAAGAACAATGTGCGCGCGCCGGCTCTGTCCGAAAGCGCCAGCTTCACGGCAGTGGCCCAGGAGAATCCGTTCTTGGCGATGTTTTTTTCAAGGATGGCAAAATTCTTTTCTTCCGGCTCATAAGCGAACACCCGCCCGGTCGGGCCAACGCGCCCGGCCGCGATCACGGTGTAGTATCCGATATTGGCTCCCATGTCGACTACAGTCATTCCGGGCCTGACATCCTTCCTGAAGAGCTCGACCTCGAACGGGTCGTGCGCGCCAAATGCCAAGGCTCCGGAGCTGCCTACATCATACTTGTCCAGAAAGACTTCGCCTTCCTCTATCTTGACCGAGTCCGGCATCATGGCGCTGATAGCTTTATTGGCCATCCAACGCAATGGCCTCGGCTTGCAGATGGTGATGTAGAAAAATCTGACTGCCGATGGCGACAGACAAAGGATGAGCTTTTTCAGCGAAGAGGCGAGACGACGTTTCATTTGAATGAATAGACTTTCAAGCCGCCAGTCTCGTAGACTTCGCGGAGGATCTTATACTGATCCATCTTCCAGCTCGGATCCTTGACCGTGTCCCAAACGACATAATCCACGCGATACTTCCTGATATCCTTGGTAAAGCCGTCCGCAAATATGTTGTCAGGCGTGAATAAGATCCTCTCCTTAGGCAATAAGTAACTTCCAGCCAAGTATTCCCAAACGACGTTATCGAAGGTATAGATCGGAACCAGCGCCGAAATATCTTCATTGGCGAACACGACGCTCTGCGGCGTTGAACTGGCGTTAAGCCATTTCATCAAAGGCATATAGCGCTGATCGAAGGCGACGCTGTCATGCCAATGGACATATGATGAATAGCTGACGAATGCATTGGCCCCGAATGAAACGAGCGTGATCGCGATGATGGCAACCATGGCTAGCATCCGGCGGTTTTTGAGGATATGTAAAAGGACATAGATGAGAACGATCGTGAATATCGGCACGTTGAAATACCAATGATAGTGGCCTTCTTGCAAGAGATGCCCGGTGATGACCTGCTGATTGATCACGACGAAAGCGGTGGCGAGAAGGCCGAGCAGGAACCAATCGGTTTGCGAGCGCCCGAATCCAGATAAGCGCTTCTTCAAGAAAAGATATCCGATGAAAATGGCGAGCGTGATGCAACCGGCGACGCTTACGAACGGAATATGGGACATGACCAGCTTCAGGCTGTCGGCAAAATCGGCATAATACGGGCTCCGGGTCACGGCGATCATGTCATATATGAAATAGGAACCTACGACAATGCCGATGAACATCGATGCCGCAAGCTTGGCGGCATCTTTACGTCGTCTAGCCAGGAAGAGCCCCGCGATGAAGACGGCGGCCAGAGCGGCGATGAAGGTCATATCAAAGATATACACATAGAAAGATGCTCCGAATACGAACCCGAGACAGATATACCATTTCCATTTATGTTCCTTGAGGGCGATGAAAAGCAGGTTGAGGTACGAGAAGAAGAAGATCGAGCTGAATTGCGGATATATGGGACGAGAATATGTTGTGAATCCCCAGAAGCTCGGGTATGCCGTGTCCAACCGCAGGAGATGCGGGATATCCGGCGCGTTCATGAAATTATAGCCGAGCATGACAGCACACATGGCCACAATCGACCATGCGCGCTTTCCGGTCATTCTGAAGAACAGCAGATAGATGAGGAAGGCTACAATGGCCGGAAGAAGGAACTTATAGATCAGGGCCAAGACGGGCACCGAGAGATTGAAGATGATCCCAGGCACGGCCAAGATAGGATCTGCCAGACTGAAGCTTCCCGGTGGCACGGAGTATTTATCTTCATATATGAACGGATTAAACGAAATGTCTCCTGCGTAGGCCTCGTGGATTCGCGCCAGATAATACGGTTCGGCATCGCCTTTCATCATATACAGGCCTTGATATGACGAGCCGAGGCTTTGGATGAAGATGAACTGGGGACCGACCGTGGCAATCCCGATCAGCACGGCGAAGACGATGGCCCAGATGTGTTTTTTTATAAATGACCGGCATTTAAAAGAAGATTTATCGCCATACGCCCCGATTATAAGATTATTCTTGATCTTCATAAGCTCCCAGAAGCCGAAGATGTACGAGCCCAAGTTGACAGAATTCCCGGCCGGATTGTCCCACTTGACTTCGATCTCCTGGATGACGAGGCCTTTGGTCTGGGCGATAGCGACCAGCTCGGTATCGAAGCCGAAACGGTCGATGGTCTGCGTTTGGAAGACCGGCTCCGCTGCGGCCGCGGTGAACAATTTGAATCCGCGGATGGTGTCGTATATGTTCGGCGTCACCAGCGACCGGATGATCACCTTGCAGACCTTGCCAAGAGCGCGCCGGTACCACTGATTATCGTCGCGTGCGTGTGAGCCCGGCAATTCTATGGAACCGATCACAATATCCGCTCCGGCTTCGATATGCTTCTGGAACCGGTCGAAATTATCTATAGTGATGGAATTATCCGCATCCATGAAAAGACGGAGCTTGCCGCGAGCCAACAGCATCCCCTGCTTCACCACCGCTCCTTTGCCGCGATTGCGATCGTTCTCGACGACCTCAAGATGCTTGAATTTCCTGCCGAAACCTCTCACAAAATCCGCCGTACCGTCGGAAGAACCGTCGTCGACCACGATGACTTCGGCCTTAAAAGGCTTTCCCTTCAGGTACGCGGCTATACTATCCAAGGTAGCGCCGATGCGCGCCTTCTCGTTATAGGCAGGAATGACTATGGATAGGTAGATATCAGGCATGAAATATCCAGTATTTATATATGAAAAAGCTCTCTAGCGCAACCAAGCCGGTAGCTATGACGAAGGCTATCACAGCCGACATCAAGTACCGCAAGCCGGTGAATCTGGTCAAGATATACATCAAGGCCACGGCTATGCTCATGCAGGAGGTGATTGCAAAAAACAGCCCTTGTGATAGAGTCCCTTTCAGATATGAATAAAAATAAAATAGCCCTCATCCAAGGCGCATTTGACCTTCTCAATTATGGTCACGTCCGCGCGCTCGGCGCAGCCAGACACGTTGCCGCGCATGTCATAGTCGCCCTGAATGGCGACGGGCTCATCAATAACAACGGCCGTTGGAGCTACAAGGACAGCAGGCCTGTCCTGCCATGGTGGCAAAGGAAAGCCATACTAATGTCGCTCCGATCCGTCGATCGGGTCGTTCCGGCTCACACATTCAGCCCTCTCGAGCTGTTGAAGAGATACAAGGCCGACGTATACGTCGTAGGCCTGGAATGGAAGCACACGAAGCAAGCCGAGATCGAATATATGATGGAATCAGGAGGGAGGATCATCTGGACGCCGCGATACAAAGGCGTCATCTCGACAACCCATATAAAGCTCATGCTCCTCGAGGAGGCTCAAAGGGCGAGCGTCAAAGCCGCTTCACGATAGACCCGCGAAATAGGCGGGATATGCACAACATTTACGGGCGTCCCTGCGGATGCCCGTCATTTTTATGCTGTGGCCTCCCCCGTGATGAACCGCAGGATCCTTTTTGCACGATTGTCCCATGTCAGCGGCTCGACATCGGCGCGGGCTTTTTTTGACAGAGCGGCTGCACGAGCCGGGTCTTTGAGGATGCCTATAAGCCCGCGCGCGAGGCCTTCTGCATCGTCGGGGGGCACCAGCACAGAATTGCCTTCATTCAAGATCTCGCGCAAAGACGGCAGGTCTGAAGCCACGATCGGAATCCCGCTTGCCATGTATTCGAAGAGCTTGATCGGCGACGTATATCTCACGGACTCCTCGCTCCGGGCGCTGTTCGGCAGCAAGAGAGCGTCGGCGGATCGGAGATAGCGCGGGATGATCTTGCGGTCGCGATAGCCGATGAAGTCCATGTTCATGATCTTTCGACGAGCAACGACATGGCGATAATCCGCGACGTCTTCAGCACTGCCGCCGACGATGACGAAGCGCATGTCCTGAATAGCGCTTGGCACAGCCGGGATGCTCTTACCCATGATCTCTGCGGCATCGACGAGAGTATCGACGCCTTTCCAACCGTAGAGAAAACCAGAATATAAGGCGATCTTCTTATCAGCCGGCAATCCCAATTCCTTTCGTAAGGCTTGTCTCTCGTCAGTGAATGAGAACTCAGCCAGATCGATGCCATTCGGCAGAGGCAGGACGTCGTTGAAGCCGTTCGCTTTGAATTCATCGGCCACGCCGCGGGAGTTGGTCACGAACTTCTTGACCCGCCTCAGTGAAAAGAAGAACATCTTTTTTTTCAGAAGGATGCGATGCGCTTCATAGACTGTCTCGAAACCGAGGGCGCTCAAAAGGACCGCTGTGGCAAATTCACGGGTATACATGAGAGTCCTTTTCCTAGACATGAAGAGCACGCGTGCGAAAACCGAAAATGTGAATGTGACAAGCTGAACCCAGTAAGCCAGCCATTCTAGGCGATCGAACATATCGATGCTAGGCACATAGGTTATCTGGAAACCCTTACGGATGCGGTAAAAGCTGTAGGCGTCTTCGGCGATCGCGTTGTGCCGCCGCGGCACGATCAATTCGATATCCGCTCCGGCAGCGGCAAAAGCTTCGCACATCTTGGCAATCTGCAAGCCGTGGGCCTTCTCCGTGGGCATCCGGACATTGCTGACGTACAAGATCTTTTTTGCCAGAGACCGGCTCATATATCGCGCTCGGGCATGGCTACGCAGATCAGGTTCGGATTCTCGATTCGGAATAAAGCCGGCAGATATTTCAAGAGCATACCGCGGCTGGATGTGAAGTGCAGATTATGGAAACGTGTGATATAGCCGACCTGACGCAAGCTGAACTCAAGACTCTCCTTATCCCAGATGAAATAATGGCGGCCATGCTCCGGCAGATATGTCTTGGCTTCGTTGTCGAAGCCGCGCCTGTTCGGGACGACGATGAGCAGCCTGCCGCCAGCGGAAAGGATTCCTTTGACTCGCAGGGCGAGACCTAGAGGGTCCTTTATGTGCTCGAAGACATGATTGATTATGACCAGATCGAATTTGCCCTGGAGATGCAGGTCTTCAAGGTCCTCCTTTACGAAAGCGACTCTGGGGTCCAGCCGAACGGGCTTATTATAGAGATCCACGCCCACGATCTTCTCTAGATGGGGGTATCGCGAAGCGATATCGTTGATGAGCTTGCCATCTCCGCACCCGAGCTCGGCCAAGCTTTTCTTCCCGGCTACCAGTTTGTCTATTATTTTTAGGAGTGATTCCATATGTCTCTGAAAGCTTCAGCGAGCTTCCGCGCCATTTCGCTTGTCGAAAGCCGCTCTTCCGCTGATCGCCGCGCATGGCGCGCCAGCCGCTCCGCCAGAGCCTTGTCATCCAGCATGGCCAGCTTGGCTGCTATGTCTTTTGGACTGCGGAAGTCGACCAGCAAAGCGTCCGAACCGTCCGTGACATAATCAGTGATGTACGCCTTCCTCGAAGCGATGATCGGCAGGCCGCTCGCCATGGCTTCGACCAAGACGGTCTGTCCGGAACAATCGGATCCGTCGCCGTGACCATCGTCGTGCGTAATGAGGAGAAGCGCCGCGGCTTCGGCAAATTTAGCATAGACTTGCGCTTGCGGCAAATCGAGATGCACGCGCACATTCGGCGGGATATCCTGGAGATCCGAGAGATTTCTCTGACTACAGGCAAATTCGAATCGCCTGTGCGGAAGCATCCGAGCCGCGTCCGCCACTGTGCCATAATCCCTCCCGTTGTCCCTGCCAGCCGACAAGATAGAGCTCTTCCGCCCGGAATAAACCGGCTTGTGAAAGCGGACATCCACACCGAGAGGTACGAAGAAGATACGGCCTTGGAACGACGGCAGAGCCTCCTCAAGATGCGCCTTTTGCACACGCGAAAGGCAGACGACGCCGTCAGCCCCGCCGATCAGCCAGCGCAACAATCGCCGTTTCAGAGGCCTGTCTCGATTGGCCCCTAGCACGCGGCCGAGGCTGATATCCAAAAGCACGAACTTGGTTTTCAACCGGAAGAGCCGCTTCAGGAACAGGCCGTACAACAACGAAGATCCGAATATCAGGTCGTATCTGTCAGACAAAGAGAAACTGGCGATCAGAAGGAGATGCTTCAAACGGAACGGCATGATCGAGTCAAGGCATCCGATAACAGGGATATCGCTGAACTCTTTAAACTCGGCTTCGATATCGGATCCCGAAAGTTGGTCGAGGCCGTAGAATTGCGTGTCAGGATAATCGACACTGATCTCGCCTTTGAACTTATCCTTGCGCGAACCTGAATAAAGATAGAGGACTTTCATGTATATATCGGCTCAAGAAGCCCGACGGGTGAATATCCAGTATTTATATACAAAAAAGCTGCCGAGCGCAACCAAGCCGGCGGCAATGACTTGAGAGAGGATGTACCACAAGCCGAAAGCGTCGGTGAAGATGTAAACCAAGAGCGTATTCACGCACAGATTGAAAATCGAAACGCCGAGGTATTTGCCGGCTTGGCGGTGCATGCCGTCGGTGGCGCGATCTCTGAATGTCCAGAATTTTTGCAGGAAGAAGCTGACTCCGAAAGCGATGATGAAAGCGACCACGGCCGAGGCGAGGTACCACAGGCCGGCGAATCTCGTGAACGCGTACAGCAAGCCGATATCCACCGCAGCAG
This sequence comes from Candidatus Parcubacteria bacterium, assembly GCA_963766795.1. Lineage (GTDB taxonomy): Bacteria > Patescibacteriota > Minisyncoccia > Phycocordibacterales > PALSA-1337 > C7867-002. The sequence continues at coordinate 96,935 of CAVYBN010000007.1, forward strand.
CAGTGCCGCCGGAGACGAGGTATCGGAATATCTGCTGGCGATGCGACCATAGGCCAGCCAATCGCGGCGAGATCTTGCCGAGCCGCAGGCCGAAGTTGTGTGTTTTGGTGGACATGAATGATTTGAGACGATAGCTTGGCGAGCCGGACTTGGCATTGAAGATGTAGAATCTCTTAGCTCCGAAGCCTTCTTTGAAATGATTGTGTGAATCATCACTGATCGTTGAAGGACCGAGATCGAGCCAGTGGATGCCCTTTTCAATCGACCATTTGACCAGTTCGTCATAAAGGCGGTCATTCACGGCATGGTCCCAATAAGAAGGATCGGAGATATTGAACATCAGCAAGGCGTATTCGCTTGAAACCAAACAATAATTCACACCAACCAATTTACCAGGCTTCGATTCGTTAGCATTCGATCCGCCGCCTTTCAATTCCTCGCCGCGGTCGAACAACGAAATCGTCACCACGCTTTCACTAAAAGCTTTTTCAAGGTCTGCGAACCATTCACGGCTTCTTGGCTTGCTTTTCAAGCGTTCCATTGATATTGAATACAATGCATAGAAATCTTTCGGAACTGCGCCGATCTTCAAAGTGAATAAATTCTTATAAGATTTCCTGACCAGATTCCGCGTCTTGCCTTCATAAAGACCGAAGCGCTTTTCAGGATCATTCACGCCTTTCAAATCAAGCGCGTAATTAATCATTCGAGTTCCCGGATTGAACGGGACTGAAACTGTTGAACTGAACATTCTTATAGCGGTTCTTGATTGAGTTAATCGCTGATTCGAATTCAACCGGCTTCGCTTCGAATGCCAGCGAATAGAACCATTTGAAACCGCCGGCGAAATATTCCTTGCCATCGGTGAAGACAGGAATAGCGGAATGGTCGCCATTAACCGGCGCGACGCCATAAGCGTTTTTCAGATAATCGAGCGTCTTCTGCTCTTTAATGAGGCCAGTGATATGCATGTTATTTCTTCCTTCGAAGCAGTCTTTTAATGGCTAGGTATCGGCGTGATTTGGCTACTTTGCACTTGAATTCAGCCATTGAAGTAGTCGCAGAAATCGCCATGCGCGGCAATTCCAAAGGATTCACCTGCGAACCATTCGACTGCGGCTCGATGATCTTTTCTTTAACAGTGACCGCCGATTGGAATCGAAGCGAGGAAACGATCTCAATCGTCTCATTTGAGTACTTGCCATACGGATACGCAAAACAAACAACAGGTTTTCCAGTGATGCCTTCGATCATTTGTTTCGATTGCGATATGTCTTTCAACGCGTCTTCCCTGTTCATGTCTCTCAAAATACCGTGCGAATGCCCGTGCGGCATGATCTCGACCAAGCCTCCGTTCGAAAGCTCTCTGATTTGGTCGATGTCCATGACAGACAGAGAAGAAGCAACGATTGGAGTCGAGCTGCCCGCATTGAGATTGACGGCATCGGCGCTGGCGGTAGCTGGCAAATCGCCTTTTTTCAAGGTGAATTCTTTTCCGATGTATGCCGTTGAAATAAATATCGTGGCTGGAGTCGAATGCTTTTTGAGTATCGGCAAGGCTTCATTGAAATTATCCTCATATCCATCATCGAATGTGACTGCGACGGCATTCACTGGCAAAGTACCTGATCTCAATCGTGAGGCGAATTCGGAGAGCCTCAAGCATTCGCGGCCTGACGATTTCAAGAATGACATTTGTTTTTCAAACTCTTCCGGAGTGACTGTGAATTGCGCGCGATTGTGGCCTATCGAGTGGTACATCAAGATCACGGGCGCCGGATCGCCGGCTGGCGCGAAAACTGAAATTATTTTCCAGAAGATATTTTTAATCATGACGGCATTTTATTTGTAACCAAAACTTTGCACTTTGCATTTTGCACTTCTCATTTATTGTTAGCCTGCAATCGGCTCCAGTGTGAAGAAATGATGGTACTGATTCTCGAACGGCACGAATTCGCGACGGATGATGAAATGCTGTTTAATAGCTTTTCTGATCGTAGCCGGAGAATATCCCTTCTTGCCGATCTCCCAATAGTGCTGGCCATTCCAAGAATGTTGCCGAGGAAATGGAGCTTTAAAAGCGAACTTGATCTCCGGAACAAACGGTAATTTGAGCAGGAATCTAAAAGCCGGACCGAAATGCGGCAAGCTGATGACTGCCCCATTCTTAGCCACGCGGGCGATCTCTGCCAATGCATGCGGGAATTTCTCGAACGGGAGATGTTCGAGGACTTCGAAGACGCAAACGACATCGAAAGACTTATCTGGAAAAGGCAGGGCTTCGGCGCTACCGACCACGTCCGGATTTAAATCAGCGGCGATATCCAAGCTCGTATATTCGATATCCGTATTATTCTTTATGAAACTGCAAAAAACGCGGTCGCCGACGCCGATCTCCAGGATCGAGCGCGGCTGGAAAGCCATGGCCTCATCGAGCTGATGGAAATAGCTCGCCCAGCGCTCCGGCCGCGCGTAGGCCTTGAGATCATAAGCTTTCTTGTCGACCTGCTTGCTTTGCACGATTTTGGGGAATCGCATGTGATTATCCTAGCATGACCTCGCTCAACTTTCTTACGACCGTCCTGACGTCGAAATCAGCTCGGGCTTTGTCTTTCAGATAAGCAGCGATTGTCGTGCGATCAGTCTGCCACAAGGCCTTGATCTTGTCTGACAAATCCAACGGATCTTGGAATTTGAAGATGAGCTTATCCGCGTACTGGCCAAAAACAGCCTTAAATGCCTCATTTGAAACTAACGGCAGACAGCCGGCGGCCATGCCTTCCAATACGACTTTATCGATGCCACCGGTCGGCGTCAGATTTATATTAAAATCATTGCCAAGATAATAAGCCGCTATCTCTGATTGCGGCACGGCGTGATTGAAATGCACCCTGTCTTGCAATCCCTTAGACTTGACCGATTCCTTGAGCTCATTGAAATATGAATCATCATCAGCCGTCACCGGCGAACCGACGATATCGCAATGAACTTCAGTTCTTTCGCGTCTCAACAGGCCGACTGCTTCAATCAGCGTCTCCAAATTCTTGATGCGCGTGATTCGGCCGATGCTCACTAAGCGCAAATTTTGATGAGAATGAGAGAGGGGCGCGTCATGCCCATGAAGGACATTGCCAACAGAATGAATGCCAGGCGAATCAGAAAGGGGGAACAGTCCTGAATGGGCATGACGCGCCCCTCGAGCAAAGCTTTCAACGTCGATCCCGTGGCCGATAATATGGAGTTTTTTAGTCTTCAGCCCGAAGCTCTCCGGAGCGGCCGTGAATATCTCGTCGGAAAGGCAAGCGGCGAGCCTCAATTGGAGATGCACGGCGCGATGCGTGTACCACAGCCCGATCTTCTTATTCCACGCTTTCCATAATAGGCCGCCAAGGATGACGTATATCTGATTCATGTGCACGAAGACGGCGTCGTAATTATTTCGCTCGCGGCAAATGATCGAGATGAAGCGTGCAGCGTATCGAAGCCGGTCACTGAAGCTTGAAGCTAGAAGCTGGGAGCTAGGAGCTTGAAAAGTATCAGCTTCAAATTTTGATTTTTGACTTGCAATTTTGCCTTTTGCCTTTTGCCTTTTGACTTTTTCCTTGCCGAGCGACAGCACGCGCACATTTGCCGGCAATTCGTGCTTACCTTCTTCAAGGCATACTACGATGACCGAATCGAAATGCTTGGTGAATTCTATGATCCAGCCATGAAAAAAACCGAGGATAGGGTCGTCGCGATCGACTTTTTGAGTGCAGATTAAGAGACGCATATCTTATTTCTTTGATCGGCGTGGGATTTCTGCGCCGTAAACGCCCTTTAATAGGTCGAGATCCTTCTTGGACGATTTCAATAATTCCACATTCTTGTCGCGAATGGCTTCAAGAACCATGAGGCCTGCCTTATCTTTCATCCTCTCTCCAAAGAATCGCGTGAAGGCCTCGAAGTCTTTGATGAAACAGTGGCCGCCAGCGCCGCGACCGCTCTTATGGACCGGATTCAGATAACGGTGCGAGGAGATCATTGGATCGGCACGGAAGGAGGCCATGAGCATATCCCAATCCATAGCATGCCTATGAGCGATGTCATAGAGCATGTTCGAGAAGACGACTGAAATGTATCCGTGGATGTTGTGCGCATATTTGATGAACTCTGCTTCGTCAGACGAACAAATGAGACTGTACGGGGCATGCGGCAGAATTGATAGCACGCGTTTGGCAGCGACGCGATGAGCCGCATCATTCTTCGGCATGCCGACGATATTACGATCGGGATTGGCGGCGTCTTGCGCGGCAGTCCTTTCTGACAAGAATTCCGGCGAATCAAGGACGATGCGATCCGGGTAGGCCTTTTGGATCGCGCGAGTCGTGCCCATGATGAGCGTGGATTTGATGACAGCGATCTTGCCTTTTCCCACGAGCTTGACGGCACTTTTGACAATGCTCGAATCAAAGCCCTTGGGTGTGGTCGGAGTCGGTACAGCGATGAATACCACGTCACAGCCTGAAATCAAGCGTTTATTGCCCTTATAGGCTTTTTCCAGGCCATATCTGACGGTTTTATAGCCGCGTTTTTCGAAATCGTCGGCATAATTCCTGCCGATCCAGCCTTGGCCGATGAAGCCGATCGTTGGTTTTTTCATGGGTGAATACTACCTAAAATAGGCCTTTGATTCAAGAGATTTGATTGGCCGGCGAGGATTACGATTGAGGACCGGAGATCGTACGCTGCCGCATATCAATGTTGCATGCCGATCGCCTCAGTAATGGCTTCAGCTACCCTTTCTGATTCCGGCTCAACAATGATGGCTCCGACTTCACCGGCGACTCCGACATCCGTTGAAACGATCTTGCATCCGGCGGCTTGAGCTTCGACTAATGACATTCCATAGCCTTCGAATAAGGAAACATTTAAGAACAAGTCGGCGGTCTTGTAATACGAGATCAGCGTGGTTTTGTCGGCCCAATCTTCGAAGACGACCGACTCACCGGCTTGTGGCTCTCCGCCAGCTGGCGGACCACCATTTGAGCCACGATCATCGCCAGTTCCAATCAATCCCAATTGTTTTGCGATCCCTCTGAGCTTCGCCTCCTGCGAACCGCGGCCGACAATGACAAGCCCGGCCTTCGGAATCTTCTTAACGACTTCCTTGAAAGCCTCGATCGCCATGCCGATGTTCTTCTCTGGTTCCAACCGCGAAGCCATCAAAATGATCTTTTTGAATTGCGGATATTTCTTGCGCAGATCAGCGTTTGAATCGATTGGTATACTCTTAATCGAATCAGTGTCGACAGCGATCGGCCTGACTGCGATCTTAGTCGAATCGATCCCGACGGTTTCAACCAGATATTTTTTGATCCTATCTGAAACGACGCGGATAGAATCAGCTTTGCGCACATACGACAGCGCCAGAGCTTTGCGGATCTTATTGGTTAGATTGAACGGATAATAAGGGCTGCCGATGTCCTCATGGATCTGGATCTCCAATGGCAAGTTGAATCGCTTCTTTAGAGAAACTCCGGCCATGGCCGTCAACGAAGCGTCTTGGCAAGTCATCTCCGTGATGCCGCGCTTCTCGATGATGAATCTGCCGAGGCTGATCGCGTCGAAAGGATACAATGATTTGAATCGAGAGCGCGTGGAGTATGCCCAGCAGTTGGGAGAAATAACGGATTCAGAATTTATGATTTTCAAACTGTCACCCCCGCGAAGGCGGGGGTCCAGTGTATTACCACTGACATAATCGTTGTGACCCTGGATTCCCGCTTTCGCGGGAATGACACAAAAATTTCGTCTTGCAAAGACGATGATGTGAACTTCACCCCAATCTTTGGCATATGCGATCTGTCGCGCACGCACAGAACTGCCCTCTTCAAAGATAGACCGATCAGTCGAGATCATCAGCAATCTTCGATTGGTCTTGGTTGTGGACTGATTGGGAGGCATGATAATCAGGTAATTTTTAATTTTTCAATTTTTAATTTTTAAATAATGATCAAATGATCGAATTTCCAATGAAAAATTAGGACATTAAAAATTATTTAAAAATTCAAAAATTAATAATTCAAAAATTGTTTAACGCTCCATGGCGTCTTTCTTGCGTTGCTTTCGAACCCGCTTCCAGACACTGACGATCTCGCTCCCTATCTCTTCCCAAGTGTGGACGAACTTGAATGCACGGACATTATCGGCTTGGGCGGCGCGATTGGCTGGATCTGACAGCCAGACGATCTTGTCAGAAATATCCTTCGGATCCTGCGGGTCAACGAATACGGCGCATTCACGGACTCGATCGGCGATGCCGGTCTCCTTCGTCAAGATGAAAGGCGTGCCGACGCGGATGGCATCAAAGATGAGATTCGGGCTGATATCGCCGAGCGAAGCCAAGATGACCGCGTACGAGCGGTGGATCTTCTCGACGAAGCTGTCATAGACGGCCTTGCCGCAATCGAGCTCGATGTCGTCAAGGCCGCGGCGCCCGAGCGTGGCGCGAGCGTCCGCGAAGGCATCCTTCAGGAGGTCGACGTTCTTCCATTTGAGCGGACGGGTGCCGGCCACGAACATGCGGTTCTCCGGCTCGACTGGCTTTTCGCGCGGACCGCAGAAGTTCTCGACGAGAAAGCTTTTCCTGTGATCGAGCCCGTAAGCCTTCTCGAATATGCCCATCTGCCAGTCTGTGCTGAAGATGACCGCGGCCGCCTTGCGGAGAGCCGCGCCTCCCCATTTGAAGACAGGCTTCTCTTTGCCGGACAGCTTGTCCATCCTCGTCGCATATAAGTCCTTAAATAAGACGAGATCGCCTGTCCGTTCGACGTAAGTCTCCCACAGAAAATCTCCGCCGGTGCGGATGATATATCGCTTGCCCATCATCCTGCAGGCCCACATCGTCGGTACGGCCGCGCTCCAGGTGTCTAGGACGAGGATGAGATCGGCGTTCCAGCCTTTGCGCATGACCTTGTTCATGTAAAGGACGTGGCGGATGCCGGGCGGCGCGGCGCGCTCCCAGCGGAAAGCCGCGACTTTGACCTGATGGCCCTGCTTGCGCCAGGTCTCATAGAGATTGCGGGCATACTGGGCGGGGCCGCCGATGTCGGGCGGATATATGCCGGAGGCGATTAAAATCTTCATTCTTTCAGTGTAGCAGAATCGAAGACAGCTTTCATCTTATTCGCGATCGCCTTCCACTGGTACTTTTCCTCGACCATCTTCCTCGCATTTTTGACGATATATTCGCGCGACTCTTTGTCTTTCATGAGCTTCTCGACTTTCTGCGCGATCGAGCGCGTGTTGTCGACTTCGCAGAAGAGACCGGTCTCGCCGTCTTTCAAGAAATCCGGGATGCCGCCGACCGGCGTCGCGATGACGGGAATGCCAGCCGCCATAGCTTCCAAGAATGAGTTTCCGAGGCCTTCGGAGCGCGACGGGCGGATGAAGATGTCGGATGCTTTCAAATAAGCAGGCAGATTCGAGTGCGAAACAAAACCAATGAAGAGAACACGGTCAGATTCTTTCGAATTCAAACCGAGCTTGATCGCCTGCGCTTTCAAATCATTTTCAAGAGCGCCTGCGCCAAGGACAATCAATTTAATATTCGCCGGCAAGTATTGAAGCGCGCTCACGATATCGTCGACGGCGTTCTTGTGAACCAATCGCGAAGCTGTCACCAAGAAGACATCGTCGGCTTTTTTGCCAAGCTCCTCTTTTAAGGCCATGGCAATGGCCGTATTCTCGCTGGAAAATAGCCTGTAGTCGACGCCATTCGGGATTATTTCAATTGGACAGGTCGCACCCATTTGTTTCGACCAATCGGCCAAAAAAGACGATATGGCCGTGATATGGTCAGCGCTCTTGAAGATCTTGGCGAAGAGGAATTTGAATATGCCTTCGCGCCTCTCGAAATTATCGCCTTCTTGAATGGTCAGAACCATCGGCACTTTTGGATGGACGAGCTTGAATAGGTACGCGGCAAAACCGGCATAGCTGGCCATGATCGGCCAGACCGCGTCGTACGGCTGTTTGCGATTCAAGCTCAAAGCCTTGAAGAAAGCCGCGAATGGAAAAAGCAGTTTTGACAACGGCAATATCCTCGAGCTCTTTGTGTTGTGGCCGAACCACGGCGCGCCGACGCGGTAGACATTCACATTCCCGACGCGTTCAAAAACTGGCGCTTGCTTGCGCAGAGTGACCATGTCGAAAGCGCATTCACTGGGATCGATGCGGTCGGTGATCTCCTTCACGGCCACTTCCGCCCCGCCGACGTAGCGAGGGTAATAGGCCAGCGAGAATATGAGGATGCGGCGCATAGTACCAATAGTAAATAGTAAAGAGAAAATAGTAAATAGCTGGAAATTTTCTGATCTTTTTTACTATTTACTATTTCATATTTACTATCTCTTTTACTCCACTTTCAAGACCTTCTTCAGCACTTCTTCCGGCACTTCGCCGGGTTTGGCCGGTGAAGAAGCCGACGATTGAGATGCGGGCGCAGACGAAGAAGATGGGGCCGTTGATTTAGCTACAGGCGGAACCGATGCAGGTGAAGCTGGAACCATGGCAGCCGGATTCGAATCAGCGATCGGCATCAACGGATCTGACTTCAATGGTTGCGATTGCGGTGCTGGTGAAACGGCTGACGGTTTGGCCAGCGCGGCCGCGAGAGCGCTGCGGAGGTCGTTGACATTCTTAACCGTCGGCACTTTCGGATCTATGCGCGGCGCGGGCGGCTTTGGAGCCAGTGAAGAAAGAGAGACTGGCTTTGATGGCTCGACAGGCGACGATTGCGATGCAGTCGGAATGGAAGCCTTTGAATTGGAAGTTGGAGCTCACAGATTGGCTGGGAGCGGCGAGTGGGCCGGTTTTAAATCGACTGTCGGAACCGAGGCTTTCGAATCGGCCATAATCGGCTTCTGTGCAATCACTTGATTCAAGACAACAAACGGCTTGTGAGTCACACCTGCATTCGAGGCGGGCGAGGCAGAGCTTCCGAAGAGCCGAGGACTGTCCGAGCGAGCAGAGATCGAAGCCTTTAAAGAAGGGTTTGCGTCAGCCGCGCCTTCTTTGTCATCCCCGCGAAAGCGGGGATCCAGTGTCTTTGTTGTTTGACCCTGGATTCCCGCTTGCGCCTTCGCTTCGCTTCGGCTTGCGGGAATGACAACAACATCCTTCGCGGGACTGCTTCGAATCTCTGCCTTCTTCACCGTCGGCTCATGGAACTTGACTATCCCCTCCTCCACTTCTGCGCGCGGCTTCGGAGAACTGCTCGCGCGAAGCGGCGATGATGTCCGTGAAATACGACGTGCTCGGATGCGCGATCGGCGGCAGAGTCATGGCCGAGAATGGCGGCGAAGTCAGGCCGTCGATCATCAGCTTCAGGTATATCTGCGCAAAGCCCAGATTGACCAGATCCTCGATCTCGAACTGCGGCGTGAACTCATTCTCGAGCATCTCCGCGTCGTTGGCACCGATGCGGAAGAGGATCATCGTGCCGACGTTGCCGAAGACCGCCGGCCGCACGAACTCGTCCATCTGCTCGACGTATTGGTGGGCGATGGTCAGGTTGAGCTTGTATTTGCGGGCTTCGGACAGGATGTCCGCGAATGACGCGTTGGCGAAGTTCTGGAATTCGTCGACGAACAGATAGAAGTTCGGCAGCATCTTCATGACGCGGTCCGGCACGTCGGCGCGCGACATCGCCGCCAGGTATATCTTGGTCACCAGAAGTCCCCCGAGGAGCTTCATGTTCTCGTCGCCGATCTTGCCCTTGGACAGGTTGATGATCATGATCTTCTTCTTGTCCATGGCCTCGCGGAAATCGAACGACGAATGCGGCTGGCCGATCATGTTCCTGATCAGCGGGTTGGCCGTGAATTGTCCGACCTTATTCTGGATGGCCGGCACGGCCTCGGCGGCCTGACGCTCGGTGTAGCTGGCGAACTCCTTGGTCCAGAAAGCTTTCACTGAAGGGTCTTTTATGTATGAGACGATGTCATTCCTGTATGCCTTGTCCGAGAGCATCCTATTCACGCCCAAAAGAGTCGAGCCCGGTGCTTCGAGGAGCGCCAGGAGAGTATTGGTCAGAATGTATTCCATGCGAGCCGACCAAGCGTCTACCCAGATCTTCTTGAAAGTGCTCATCAGGCCGGAGACGACCAGATGGCGCTTGTCGGGATCGATCGATTCGAGGACGTTGAATGAGATCGGGTATTCGGTGTCGAAAGGCGCGATGTAAATGACATCGCGGATGCGGGACTGCGGCACATATTCCATGAGGAGGTCGGCGGTCTTGCCGTGCGGGTCGATGAAGCACATGCCCTCGCCGTTCTGGATATCCTGGACGGCCATGTTCTCGAGCAAGGTGGATTTGCCCATGCCGGTCTTGCCGATGACATAGACGTGGCGGGTGCGATCCTTGGCCTTGATGCCGAACTTCACCCGCTTGTTGCGGGCATCCGTCTCGGCGAAATATGTGATCTTATTCTCGTCCATTCGAGGTTATTTTAACATAAAATCGGCCGGAAATGGCATCCACTTAAGTATGGCATAAACAGAAACCCGCGACTCATTGCTGAGCCGCGGGGCAAATCCGTGAAAGTTTTGAGCTTGCGCTCGCGGTTCTTTCGACCGAGTGGGTATAGCCACTATTCACTTAACGAAGTCAACATTCATCGTCTTGTGATAAGTTCGGAAATAAACCGCGACATTACTTTCGTACCAATATGGTTTCGTTACTAGAAGTTGCACGCCTGCGACTTGGTCATCGTAATCATCATCCAAGTGGAGGATGATGCTCTGACCAATATTGACGCGAGACACAGCCGTCGAGAAATCGTGTACTCTTTACCTTTCACAGTGATATAGGTGTTAATCCGTCCACTGCTGTGGGAAGTAATAATGACATTCTCAACCACTGCTCCTATTACCTTTGCAAAACCATTCAGCTCCAGGAAGAGCCGTGGGGGTAAGCGTTTTGTATCTCGAAGAAGACCAAGCCTCATGGGTTTGTTTTTAATTTTCAAGTGGATTTCGCTTTCTTTTGTTGTATATGTTTTATTGTTGTGTAGTTAAATCTAGCTCTCAAAAGGCAAATTTCACCTTTTTGGAGCCAGATTCATACCGTTCTCAATGACCTTATCTTACTAATTCAAGTATAGCACAATTGAGTAAATAAGTCAATACTTTGACGATTTCGTCAAATATGTGTCGTTATGTGGCTCTGTTGAGGCGTAGAAGTGGGGTTTATGATTTTTTGCAAAAGCGCATATAAATATGCTATCATTCTAGCAATGAACAGCAATCTCCAAAAAGAGCTTGAATATTTTAAGGCGCATCAAGACGAACTCGTAAAACGATACGAGGGCAAATTCGTCATTATCAAAGACCAGAAAATCGAGGGGGTATATGGCACCGAGATCGAGGCATACACCGAAGCTCAGAAGAGGTTCGAGCTTGGAACATTCATGATCCAACAGTGCCTCGCCGGTAAGGAGAGCTATACTCAGTCTTTTCACTCAAGAGTATCATTCCCTTAATCGAATATGCATCATGCTTTCGTACCATCTGCGCATGATCACAATGTGATGGAGGGCGGGAATAGAGAACAAAGGAGAGCGCTCAAATCTAAAAGACGATAAGCTTTTTGCATGAAAAACTAAACCCCCGTCCATGTACATCGGCACGGGGCTTTCCGGCATCTTCCAGCGCCGGGTTAATATTATGTGCAAAGAATTGAAACCGGCTAGACCATCATGCGTTGCGACCTTCCATTTCCGCCGGCCATTTGCGCAAACACCTGCGAAGAGACCTCCCGGCGCATCGAAAGCCTGATGCCTCCTCCGGATTTTGACTCCAAAACCGCTTGTGCTTGGAGCCTCGATTGAAGTTCGACCCTCGTTCGCAGCGTCGGCGAAAGCCCTGGGCGATTGCCGTCTTCACGATCGTTCAGTTGACAATCGCTGGTCCCATCTCCGAATGTTATCTCTTGGCATAAACGTTATAATTCGGTTTCAAATCCCACCGCACCGTCCTGCGATCGAGAAAATGGAGGACATCTGGCATCCATGCCAGACGATCTCGACTGCATCAGCGCCATGTAGAATCTATCCGGGGTAGAATCATACAACTTATTGTAAGAATAGCAAGCCACTAGCGACTAGGTGCTAGTGGCTACTGTCGCCGGCATCAATTCCGGGATGTTGTAGACGCTTGCCGCGTTCCAGAGCATCCAGCCTGACAGACCGGAATCGTAGACCGCCTGCTTCTCGGACTCGACCGCGGACGGCGGATACAGAGCCTTGTAATCGAAAGCCTGCAGCCAAGGACGTAACTTGTCCGGCGTCGATGAAGCCGCGACAGCCCGTTCGACCGCGCGTGTCATGGTGAATCTGACTATGGAATACGGATCAGCGGCCGGATTCGCGTAGCCGTCGAAGCCGTCGATGAAATGAGAAGGATAGACCATCTGGTCCACGAAGTCGAAATACGGCAGAGCATCTTCCATGACTTGGCCTATCCCCATGTCGTCGGTATTCACTGTCGTCTGGCCGAATAAGTCGGCGGAGATCTTTATTCCTGTATGTGAATCGATCGTCGGTTGCAATTGTGAATGTAAGTATGAGAAAAACTCTTTGATGACCGCGACTTTAGTCGTCGAGGCCGGCAGAGCGAAGTGCGCGTCGGACATGTCTCCGTCTGACGGGAATCGGATGTAGTCGAAATTGATCTCGTCGAAGCCGATCGAGTAAGATTCTTTGGCTATAGCTACGATGTAGTCCCAGTAGGGCTTGCTATCGGGGTCGACATAAGACAGTCCGCTCTTGTCCGTCCACGGTCGGCTCGGATGAGACAGGCTGGCCACGGCAGATTCCGGATGCGCGTTCGAATACAACGGATCCTGAAAAACTGTGATCCGGCCGATCGCGTAGATCCCTTTGTCGTGCAATTCTTGGACGAATTCAGGCAGATCAATTATGCGACAACCATTGCCTCCGTGAGGCACGGCGACTGAAGTCGAAGCGTATGACACTGTGCCGCTATAATCCTTGATATCGATGACCATGGAATTGATCTCGGTGCCAGCCAATTCATTGACGACCTTGTCGCGCAGCTTCGATTCGCTCCCGGTGCAGGCGGTGATATATACGGCCTTGACGGGAATCGGAGTCGGGATGTGGACAACCGCTGGTTTCACTGGAATGACTGGGGCTTCAATGGCCGCAGCTTTTAAAGCATCACTGGAATCCGCGTAAGAGACGCGGCTCCAAGCCGGCCAGCTCATTGCCATCGTCATGCCGGCGGAAATCGCTCCTACGGCCAAAATAAGGGCTAGAATAGGCATCAGCCATTTGTTCCGCATAGATTCATTTGGCTGAAACATCAGAAGGAGTGATTTTATGCTCGGCGTAAGACATCGCGGAAGGATCATCCTTGGTTGCATTCACCGGCTTCAATCGATAGGCCAAGAAAACGACGAGAAGCCCGCTCAAACACGCCAAAACCGGTTTCCAATCAGAGGGAAAGCCCAAGAATGGCAGGACCGCCAACCAGACTCCGAAGACCATCAAGACTTGGCGTTGGGACATGGGATGATTGTATCACACAGGTCGCACCTGTGTATTCGAAACTATGACCACGAATTCTCCCCTGACTTTATCCGGACGCGCTTCGAAGTATGCCTTGATTTCAATTGGCGTGCCAGCCACGACTTCTTCAAATATTTTTGTCAGTTCGCGGCAAATCGTTACCTTCTTAATCGCATTCTCAAAAGGAACTTTGGCCAGACCTTTGCGATTCTTAGAAGCAGATTTCGAGTGCGTATCAATAGTGGTGGGATCTAAATGCTCATCAATCGCAACCTGACCTAAATGCTTTGCAAGCGAATCGAGGGTCTTGATTATTCGGTGCGGCGATTCATAGAAGACCATCGTGCGTTCCGAAGCGGCTATTTCTTTGAAGAGAGTTTCTCGGCCCTTCTTGTGCGGCAAAAATCCCAGGAATGTTAAGTCTGCGCATGGCACGCCGGCTATCGATAGAGCGGCAGTCAATGCTGACGGACCTGGCACTGATTCGATCTTGATCGTCCCAGCATTGATTTCAATCGACAATTCACGGCGAATGCGTGCCACCAATTCAGCACCAGGATCGGAGATGCCAGGCGTACCGGCGTCTGAAACTAACGCTAAATTTTTTCCTTCCTTTAAGAGGCCGATTATTTCATCGACGCGCGAGAGCTGGCTATGCGTGTGGTACGACAATGTGTGGACTTTAATGCTATGCCGATCAAGCAGCCGCTTGGTCATGCGAGTGTCTTCGCAGAGAATCACGTCCGCCGATGCTAAGACTTTAAGGGCCCGAAGAGTTATGTCTTCGAGATTGCCTATGGGCGTGCCGATGATTGAAAGCGTAGCCATGCGAATACTCTAGCATATCCAGTAGGAGCGAGAGAAACATGCCCGTGAAGGACTTTGCCAACAAAACGAATACCAGGAATATTGGCACGGGGGCACCGTCCTGAATGGGCATGTTTCTCTCGCTCATGCAGCCTCTGTCTTAGAAATAAATCCTGTGGTAAGGTAATATCCATGGAACAGCCGAAACAGACCGTCATATATGTGACCCGCGAGATCGAGCGAGCCATGGGAATGGCCCCGAACGAGCATTACCGCATCGTCGCCAACCGCACGCCTTACGGCGAAACCATTAAAAAGCAATACCCCGATTTCGTCACGCTCGTCGAAAGCCCGACGCCCAAGCTCCTTGGCACCGGCGAACTTCTGGACCATCCAAAAACTGCCGCTGTCTATGAAGAGATCGCTAATTCTTTTATCACCCCCGCGAAGGCAACGGTCCAGGATCGATCTGCTGATTCTCCTGTCATCCCCGCGAAAGCGGGGATCCAGGGTCAGACCACTGGAAATGGTAATACACTGGATTCCCGTTTTCACGGGAATGACAAAACGATTCCCAATTTCCTCGTCTTCAAGAACACCGCGCGCATCGAGCCGATTGCGCACGCGCACGGCTGGAAGCTCGTGAATCCTCTGGCGTCGCTCTCGGAGCAAGTCGAGAACAAGATCAGCCAAGTCGCGTGGCTCGAAAATTCAGCCGAATACTATCTGCCGAAGCATCAGGTAGGACCGCTCAAGAGGATGACTTGGACCGGCGAGCCCTTCGTCCTCCAATGGGGCCACGGTCACACCGGCGACGGCACCATCCTCGTCAATTCGCAGGCAGAGCTCGACAAGTGGAAGGCGCGATTCCCCTATCGCATGACGCGCGTGAGCGCTCTCGTGAGCGGCCCTTCATTCACGGTCAACGCACTGGTCGCCGGCGACGATGTCCTCATCGGCAACCCGAGCTATCAGATCACCGGCATGGCGCCGTTCACCGACAGCCGCTTCGCCACCGTCGGCAATGACTGGAGCGCGGTCCGCAACATCCTCTCCGAAGCCGAGCTGCGTTCGATCGAGAATCTGGCCAAAGACATCGGCATGCGTCTCAAAGACAGCGGTTGGCGCGGCCTCTATGGCGTGGACATCATGCGCGACGACGAACGCGGCCGTATCTTCCTCATCGAAGTCAATGCCCGCCAGCCCGCTTCCACGCCTTTCGAGTCATTCTTACAGGAATCAGAGCGCGTCAAGGGAGCTGCCGGTTTGACAATATTTGAAGCTCATTTGAAGGCCTTGCTCGGCGAAGCCATCACCGAACCTTTGATCAAGATCAAAGACGGTTCGCAGATCATCCAGCGCGTCACCAATGCCGTCAGGTCAGTGCCTGCCAACGCAGCCAGTGCTCTTGAATCAGCCGGCTATCAAGTCGTTTCTTACGCCAACACTGAACTGAACGCCGACCTCCTGCGCATTCAGTCCATGAATGGCATCATGGCTGGACATGATGTGTTCAATGAGAAAGGAAAGGAGATCGTCAAGATCGTTTCAAGTAAATAAAGCCATTCTTCATTCGCAGATTCGCCATTCGTAGCATTCGCATTGGATTCGTAGATTAGCATTATATATATGAACACCAAGACCCTCACACCGCGCGCTCTGTCAGTCATCGACCAGTACCTTCATTTCAAGGTCGGCGCCGGCCTGTCTGCCGGCAGACAGGCCGTCTGCTCCGTTCCCTATTTCAATAACAAGACGGTCAGAGCCAGAGCTTCGCTTCGCGCCGAGATCGGCAAGGGCAGTCCCAAGGATATTTACGACGAGGCGCAAGCCATGCTAATCAAACAACATGTTTCGATCGACACACTTGCCGATGAATCATTGAAAAAGATGCTCGCTGATAATAACATCGGCATCGATTGTTCAGGTTTCGCTTATTATGTCCTCAATGCTGAAAGCGCTGAAGCTGGCAAAGGGCCGCTTGATAAGCACATCTCATTCGTTAATTGCAAAGGGATCCTCGGCAAGATGCGCGCAAAGTTCAGGCCGGCCGAGAATTGCGACGTCACTACGCTCGCAGACGATAAGAACAGCCGGATCATTCCTTTAAATGAAACTTCACCTGGAGACATTGTCACTATGATTGGCGATCAATCGTCCTCTCCTCTAATCTCCAATCTCCAATCTCCAATCTCTAGTGAACGTGATCATATTTTAATCATCCACCAAGTCGACTATCAGAACTTCTCGGCCTTCAAGCTCTATTATTCGCACGCTGTCGCTTATCCCGAGGATGGGCTTTATGGCAGCGGAGTAAAGCAAGGAACCGTTGAGATCACTGACTCCAAGAAAACGTTAACCGAGCAGGAATGGATCGAGAACGGCAAGAGCGGCGATGCCAACCGCATCTATTTGCGTGCATTGAAATCGAAGACGGAATTACGTCGTTTGAAGTGGCTCTAACATCGTGGTATTGTTTGAGGAATGATAAGCATCCTCCAAGGCACGGCCGACCTGGCCTATATCCTCGGTTTTGCGCTGGTCGGCGCCGTCATAGCTTTCCTGTGGGCGCCGCTCCTTACCAAAGCACTGTACCGATTCAAGGTCATCAAAGCTCCCAAGACCGAGCTTGTGGCCCTCGGTTCGCAGGCATACAAAGCCAACACGCCGGTCATGGGCGGCTTGCTCGTCATCATCACGGTCGCGCTCGTCACCTACCTCTTCAACTGGTCGCGCTCATTCACGTACGTGCCGATCGGCGTGATGCTCATCTCCGCGGCTTTGGGCGCCGTCGACGACCTCATGAATGTCTACGGCGTCGAACGGCGTTCGCGCAAATTCGGCCATGTCCTGACGCTTATCCGAGTCCATCATGACTGGAAGATGCGCGTCTGGTACGCGCTCACCCTGCCCTGGACGGCTTTCAAGCGCCTGTCGGTCTGGTTCGGCTCGCGGCCCGGCAAGGGCGTCTTCGTGCATGAGAAGCTCATCCTGCAATTCATCGCCGGAGCCATCACCGCCTGGTGGGTCTACGAGAAGCTCGGGCCGGCCTGGCACTTCATCTACTTCTCGTTCGGCTACTCCGTCAATGCCGGCTGGCTGATCGTGCCGATCATGGTCCTGGTCGTGATGTTCACCGCTAATGCCGTCAATATCGCCGATGGCATGGACGGCCTCTCCGGCGGCATGCTCATCACCACCTTCAGCGCGCTCACATTCCTGTCATGGATCAACGGCTTCGGCGAGATCGCCATCCTGAATGCCACCACAGTGGGCGCTCTGGCGGCTTACACCTATTTCAACATCAAGCCGGCGCGCTTCATGATGGGCGACATTGGCTCACTGGGCCTTGGTGCGCTCCTGGCTGTGAATGCCCTAGCCATCGGCGAGCTAGGCTCGCTCTTCTTCTTGGGCTTCATGTTCTATATCGAGGCCTTTTCGGTCATCATCCAGGTCGGCTCGCGCTACGCATTCGGCCGCAAGGTCTTCCGCATGGCGCCTCTTCATCACCACTTCGAGCTCAAAGGCTGGAGCGAGGAGAAGACCGTCATGCGCTTCTGGGTCATCCATTTCATCTTCGTGGTCTTCGGATTCTGGTTGGCGCTCCACTAAAAGTATAAAGGTATAAAAGAAGAAAGGTATAAAGGTATAATCGCAACATCGCTTCTCGCATACTTTTATACTTAAATACCTTAATACTTTTATACTTATTCATGACTTACCTTCACTGGGACGAAACAACAATCATCGACTTCTCCGAGAAGAATATTTCCGCCATGTACGACTGTGGCTATGTTTTCACGCGTATCGGTAAAGGAGTGATGCAACAGACGCGCTCGGTGCGCATCGATTTGAGCAAGTTCGAATTGACGAGCGAGAATCGGCGCATCCTAAAAAAGGCTGCCCTTGATGGATTTGAGACGATTTCAACACCTTGGGCACATTACGATCTGCGTGTCGGTAAGCTAGCTAAGGATTTTTATACTGCCAAATTTGGTCCGAATATCATGAGCGCCTTTAAAGTGAAAGAAATGATGACTAATCCTGCGCGCAACAATTTTAATGAAGTGCTCATATTCTCAAGCGATTCAACGGCGATTGGTTGGACTATCTGTTACAAAAATACCGAGCTCCTTCATTATTCGTATCCCTTCTATGATTTAAATGTGTCGTCAAAAGATATGGGACTTGGCATGATGATCCGCGCGATTCAATATGCAAGGGATTCTGACGTGAAATACGCCTACCTCGGATCCCTTCAGCGCCCCGGCGACACCTATAAGCTCCAATTCGCAGGCCTGGAATGGTTCGACGGCGGGCCTGATGGTTCGAATAAGTGGTCGACAGATATTGATAGAGCGAAAAGAATCCTATCATCTGCTACTCTTGAATCCTGAATCATGAATCTTGAATCTTCTCAAAACCTGCCTGAACACATCCACGTCATCGGCATTTGCGGCGTGGCAACGAGCGCTTTAGCCATAGCTTTCCACAAGGCCGGCGTCAAAGTCACCGGCTCCGACAAAGGCTTCTTCCCGCCGGTCTCGACCGAGCTTGAAAAAGCCGGCATCCCCTTCTACGCCGGCTGGCATCCTGAAAAAATCGCAGAGAATGGCATGCCTGATCTCATCATCGCCGGTGCCAGCGGTACGAGCTTGTCCAATCCAGAGATCATGTACACGAAGGAAAAAGGCATTTCTCTTCTTTCGTTCGCAGAAGCCATCGGAAAATATGTCGTAAGAAAAAATTCCGTCGTTTGCACTGGAACTTGGGGCAAGACGACGATTTCGGCCTTGCTTTCATTTATCTTGTCGGAAGCCGGCATGAGGCCGAGCTATTTCACCGGCGGTGTTTCGCTATCACATCCGACAGGGGTTATTTCCGATTCAGACTGGAGCGTCGTCGAAGGAGACGAATATCAAGTCTCGATCTCCGACCACCGCCCAAAATTCGTCTATTATGCCCCAACACATCTTCTGTTAACTTCAGTCTCCTGGGACCATGCGGACCTGTATCCGACTGAAAAGAGTTATTTCGATACATTCGAAAAGCTCGTTAAAGAAGTCCCAAAAAATGGCTGCATCGTGGCTTGTATTGACAACGAAGGCGTTCAAAGAACATTAAAGAGTGCGAACGATTTGACCACAGGCCGCAAGGTCGTAAAATATGGCCGAAATGAATCAGCCGATTATTCATATCATTCACTGACACAAACAGAGAATGGCCTGCGTTTCCAGATAAGCAATGGCAATGAATGCTATGAGATAGTCTCTCCGATGCTCGGCGGCTTCAATGCGCAGAATATCACGGCGGCTTTCGCCATGGCACGCACGATCGGAATACCAGCCGACAAGATCATCGCCTCCATCAAGAACTTCAGAGGCATCAAGCGCCGCTTTGAGAAACGATTTGAAGGCGAGATCACTGTCTTCGATTGCCATGCTCCCACACCGGAAAAAGCTTCTGCCGTCCTGAAAGAATTACGCGCGATCTATAGTGGCAAGATCATCGCCATCTTTGAGCCGAACATCGGTGGCCGTGAACGCGAAGCAGCCGCTAAGTATTCGAATGCTTTCAAAGATGCCGACACTGTGCTCATCCCGCGTCTGACAAAGCTGAAAGTTGCCGAAAATGATTCGAATCAACCGATGGAAGGTATTGAATTAGCCACGGTCATTTCAAAGACTCACAAAGACTGTCATTGCATCGAAGACGACGCCGAGCTCGTTGAAACGGCCGTATCTCAAACAAAAAAAGGAGACATCATCGTCTTCCTGGGCTCGCATGGATTCAGAGGAATGATAGAAGAAACGGTGAAGAGATTGGCTTGATTCCTTTGTCATTCCCGCGAAAGCGGGAATCCAGGGTACTACCACAAACGCCCGTAGTCATACACTGGACCCCCGCTTTCGCGGGGGTGACAAAGTTGTCTATTTTCCTTCATCGACGATCACAGTTTTGACCTCATTGTCCGCCGTGATCTCCTTGACCAGGAGCGTCATACCGCAGTGGTTGCATTCGATGACCATGCCGGCCGCGATATTCGGATAGCGCGAAAGGTCGAGGACATTCTTGCATTCCGGGCAGACGCAGACCAGCTTTGATGATTCGGACCTTTGTTGGATCATTGCCTTTCAATAATAGCGAAAATACGATAGCATGGCAATATGAATAAGTCAGCAAAAGACGCTTCGGATGGTGCGAAGGCCGCTCCTATTACGCCGCTTGAAGCCTATCCCAAGCTGGCAAAAGCCATAGGCGTCAATCAATTGTTCTTCAAGCGCGAGGACCTGCATCCTTACGGCTCTCACAAAGGCCGCTCCATTCCGGTCATGATCGACCATTATTTGAAGGCCGGTGAGCGCCGATTCGCCATCTCTTCGTCTGGAAACGCGGCATTGGCGGCGGCACTTTATGTTGCTGTCATTCCCGCAAAAGCGGGAATCCAGGGTCTAGCTGCTGAAAACAATCCGATCAGCCTCGATATCTTCATCGGCCAGCATGCCGCGCCGCACAAAGCGCAACGATTGAAAGAACTCGCTGACGAGCATATCCGCGTCCTCATCAAAGAGCGGCCATTGCAAGCCTTGACGCAGGCCGTGAATGAGAGCGCGCGGAGTTTGAGGCAATCGACTGACGATCTGGCTTTGATCGGTTATGAATCTTTGGCACAGGAATTAGCGGCAGCAACAGCACGGAGGTCGGACCTCCGTAGGTCGGACCTAAGTATCTTCATCGGCACTTCTTCCGGCACCACGGCTCAAGCTTTGGCTGCATATTTCTTAAAAGAAAAGCTCCCCATCCAAATCCACATCGTCCAGACTTCTTCATGCCATCCTTTGGCGGACGCATTCGAATCGTACGATGGACCAGACGAAGCTTCACTGGCTGATGCCATCGTTGACATGACCGCGCGGCGCAAAGAAGCTCTGATCCCGCTCATCAAAAAGAGCGGCGGCCGTGCCTGGGTCGCAACTAATGACGACATCAAAGCCGCACAGGAACTGACGCTCAAGAATACTGGCTTGGAGATATCCACTAACAGCGCGTTATCAGTAGCTGGAGCGATGAAAGCGGTTGAGCTCGGTTATGAGCTGGGAGAAACGGTTGTGTGTATGATTTGCGGGGAGTGAGTGGAACAAAAAATCAAATATGAAAGAGCTTTAACTACGCGTCCGAATCTCGGCGGATAGAGCATGTCCGCTTTGCCAGGAAAATGAGAGGTATCCCCGCACGGCCTAATTTGCTGATAGAATTACCGCATGGCCAGGTCATCCAAATACGGGATCCGCGAGCTTCACCGCGATTTTCCGACGAACAAGGCCTGTCTCGAATTCATATTTGATTCGCTTCATACCCGCAGATGTTCATGCGGCGGTACCTATGCTCTTCGCAATGAGCGCAAAAAATTTCAATGCGGCAGGTGCCGTTCCGAGATCGCCCCGGCCGTCGGTACGGTATTCGAGAAATCATCGACTCCGTTCGTGCTCTGGTTCCACGCTCTCATGGTTTTCTCCAATGCCAAAAGCGGCGTCTCGGCCAAGCAATTGGAGCGTCACTTGGCCGTCACGTACAAGTGCGCATGGAGGATCCTCCACGAGATCAGAACCTCGCTGAAGCAAGGCATTAAAAGGCTTGTCGGTGATGTTGAAACCGATGGGGCGTACTTTGGCGGCAGAAAGACCGGTCCAAAAGACGGAAAGCGGCTCAGGGAGGCCTTCGAGAGGAAATCCAAGGCCATGGCAGCCGTCGAACGAGGCGGGGACATGCGAGCCAAGACGGTCATTGGAATGGGAACGGCGCCGACCGGCGATTTCGTTCTCCGTCATATCGAGCCCGGAACGCGCCTCATGACCGACAAGAGCAACACATTCGTCAAAGTCGGAAGGCTGTATGATCATCATGCCGTGGACCATCACCGGAAGGAGTATGTCCGCGGGGACGTTCACGTCAACACGGTCGAATCGTTCTGGTCGCACGTCAAGCGGAGCGTTGCCGGGACGCACAAGGGCGTTTCGAAACAGCATTTGGAGGAGTACCTAAACGGCTTTGTTTTCCACTACAACAACCGGAGCAACGACAGGAAACGCTTCCTGACCTTGCTTGATATCGTATTACGCGCCTCAAAAGCGCAAGAAATTCCGCTCTCTTCACGCAACAAAGTATATATCAATTCAGCAAATTAGGCCGTGCGGGGATACCTCTGTGGAAAATTCTAAGTCAAAACATGAAAAGCATGGTCTAGTTGCATAGGCGGCGTAAGGCTCGTTTGGAACACAAAATATTGTACGACACGAAAAAGGCCCTTCAGTTTTTGGTGGAGTGGAAGGTATTTATACCGCGGACAAATTTAATGGCAAAAGCCCATTGAATCAAAGGAGCTTGCTATTTCGGCATCTGGTCCTTGGCTAGCGCTTTGTTGCCAGACTGCAACTTTTTGATTCGGAAAAAGTGTGTAGAAAGCAGGATCCCCGCCAGGAATCCTATCAATTAAAAGAACAGATGCAGGCAATCGACCAGCCACTAACAGATCATCGATCATCTCGCTGCCGTTTTCAAGTTTTACATTAGAATCCAACTGCGGTTTATCTGAATTAATATTCATGAAAGTAAGCACCACTGGCTTACCATTCTTATCTCCTCCAGCAACATGTCTTATATTTTCTTTGCTTTGTTCCTTATAAAAAGCAGAGGATTCTTTAAATTCACAGGTAAGGGTTGTCGTACTTTCTTTAGCGAGACTTGTAAACGGATCGTTAATCTCAATATCGTATTTGTTATTTTTGAATAGATAAACAACCAACAAAATAATCACTATCAATAGCAATGATATTACAACAGCCAATGATTTTAATGAAAAGATTTTCATATAAATATAGCCTACCACATCATAGTTTTCAAAACCAACTAAAGCGCCCTGACCGCTCTCACAAATCGCTCGCCACGCTCGAGGCGCGAGCTGTCGACGCCGGCCGCGGCGAAAGCGGGGCTGAATAGGACTTTGTCGCCTTTCTTGGCGTGGTCGAGAGCCGAACGGGCGGCTTCCTCGACCGAAGGCACCGAGACCACTTCGACCTTGTCGACGCGGCGGAGAGCCGCTCGCTCGCGCAGAGTACCGCTCCCAGGCACCATGATGAGCGTGTGGGCGTATTGCGGCACGGCCGCGTAGAATCCGCGGTAATCCGCGCCGCGGTCGGCGCCGCCGGCGATCAGGACCATGTTGCGATCCTTGGAAAGCGAGGCCAGACCCGAGACCGTGGCCTCCGGCGACATCGAGGCCGTGTCATTGTAGAACTCGACGCTCTTGACCTTCTTGACCGGCTCCAGACGGCCTTTCAAGGGCTTCCAGCGCTCCAAAACTGCCCGAGCGATCTCATCCGAGGCTTTGAAGACCCGCGCGGCTTGGAGCGCCAGCGAGGCATTGTCGCGGTCGTGAAGAGCTCGGCCTTTGAATCCCCATTCATCCGGGACGATCGACGGCTTGGTGCGCAGCATCTTGGCCTTAGAATTGCCAGCCGAGGCGCGCACCGCGTCTATGACATTGTCCGAACCGATGACGTAATTGTTATATGTCTGATGCTCAAGGATCTCGAATGGCGAGAGCCGGTATGAGCCGGCAGGCGGTGGCGCCGTGAAGACCGCGACTTGCGGGCTCCAGCCGAGGGACGATATCTCCAGCATCATCGGCTCGGTCATGCGCATGGCCAGTATGTCGCCGCTCTTGATCTTCTTCAAATGGGCGATGACTCCGTCGCCGGATTCCGGGTCGGCGGAAAAGAAGCTCTGCGTGCCATTCGAGACGCCGTGCCTGGCGGCAGACAGGCAAGCGGCCTCGAGCATCGGGTCGAGCATTGAGAGAACCGTGGCCTTGCCGCAAGGGCCCATCACGCCGACGACCGTGACCGGCGGCGCCAGCTTCAGGAAGAGGGTCTCCGGATATTCGATCTGGATGCCTTTGTGGCGGGCTTCGGCCAAGAATGAAGAGTCCCGCGGGTATTCGTGGGAGAGGACGATCAGATCCATGTCCAAGAGGTCGTCGGACGGCACCGCGCCGCAGAAGTGATTGGCTAGGCCGATCGAGCGGAGGTACGCGATCTGGCTCCTCACGCGGGCTTCCGCGCGGATGTCGTAGACGGAGACCAAAGCATTGGCTTTGATCAGGTATTTTACGTCGGCGACCATCTCTCCGTGCGGGCCAAGGCCCACCACGGCGATGCGTTTGCCGAGGAAGAATTCGCGGGCGGACATGGGGACAGTCTACAACGAAAAACACGCCAAGAGAAGCTGGTGGATTATAAGTTTACAGTTTACAGTTATAAGTTATTAGTGAGTTACAAACATTAGATCTTGGTGTTGCGATTTAAACTAATCATTTTTCACTGTAAACTGTAAACTTCATTCATTGATGTATCATGCCTTCATGCACAATTTCTTGACCTTGATCATCTCCTGCAGCATGGCTTGGAGGTTGACCGTCTCGATGTCGGACGGCTCCGATTCAAGGACGAATTGCGACAGGCGCTTCATGAAGACGCCGTAGAGGTCGTAGAAATAGCGCTCGAGGATCTTTGCCTTCGTGGGCCGGGTGCGAGGTCTTCGAGGCGGCGGCCGGGCTGTCGAAAGCGCGCAGGACTCGATCGGCCGCTCGACGCCTTCATAGACAAGCGACTCATGGCTCAAGACGCCATCCAAGGACGGCATAAGAAGCCCATAGCTTCGGGTCATGTAAGTTTCGGTTCAGTAGCCGGCTTTTATGCTGGCATATGAATCTTTGGTGATGATCACATGGTCCAAGACGCGGATACCGACGATCTTGCCGGCTTCGACGAGCTTGTCGGTCACGGAGATGTCTTCTGCGGACGGCGTGGCCTCCCCCGACGGATGGTTGTGGGCCAAGACGACCGCCACGGCGTTGGATTCGATGCCGGAGCGGAAGACTTCGCGGGGATGGATGATATTCGAGGAAACAGTGCCGATGGAGATGACTTCATTCCTGATGACGCGGTTGTGCGCGTTCAGGAATAACGCGCGCAGATATTCCTTAGGCAGGTTGCGCATGTCTACGAGGTAGTCGTAGACATCCTTGGCATTCCTGATCGTCACGAATCGCGAGGAATCTTTGTCATAGGCTCGGCGTCCCAGCTCCCCCACCGCCACGATGGCGCAGGCTTTGATGAGAGGGATATCAAGCTCTTCGGCGAGCCTCTTGGGGTCGCGCTCCGAAAGCACGCTGTCTCCGTATCCGCGCAATATGCGGTCGGACATCTCTATCACGTCTTCTTTGACCGTCCCGGTATGCAGAATCACCGCCAAAAGCTCCCGAGGCGAGAGGGCCTCCGGCCCCCGCAGGATCAGCTTCTCGCGCGGCTTCTCGTCCGTTGGCAGGTCCCGGAGCATGAGCGGGTACTCATGCGGGGAACGGTCGAGGAAGAGCGTGGTCTCTGGGATGATATACGCGCTTTTCCGCATGGCACTAGTATAGCACCCGTTGGAATTTTGCAAGCGCCTTCAGATCGCAGAAGTCTTGATAAGAGGTGGATATCTCGAAGGGTCGATTGACCGGTCGAAGCAGACTTGCCCGGCTGCATGCGTCCATGAATCAGGGCCAGCATTGATGACGCCAATCGGCGATTGGACAGTGACTGGAACCGTCATACTGCCGCCATAGCCGTTATAAGCGCCTCTGCCGCTAGTATCTTGAGATTCCAAGGCGAAATCAGCACAAAGCTCAAATGAGGGTTGGTTTGCGGTTGAAGCGCTCGTTCCGACACACCGCCACCGTGCTAAGACTTTTTATCTGATATCCGTAAGCCGCTTTCGTATCAGGATCGACTGGAACAGTGAATCCGGATGATCGAATCATTCAAGTCAGACAATACCGACGGCAATGTTCCCTTTTTCTGCCAGTAATTCACGATCTGGTATTGGATATTGCTCAAATCATTCACTCGCTGTGAATCGAATCTCAATTCACGTTGTTTGGTCGGCGAGCCGACAACCATGAAGCCGCCGATGATTCCGATCAGCACAACAATTATTCCCAACCAAGCCAGAGCTTTCCGCCAATTCTTGGCTTTCAATGATTCGACTGCGCGAGCCAGCAGATAATAGGCGAGGATGACGCCTGCGACCAACAGGACGATGATGATCTTGTAGACAAATCGGCTGGTGATCTCGCCATTCAAGTAAGTGTTGATCAGGGTGATCAAATCCCCAATGATCGTGGCTCCAGCCAGGAACAAAGTTAAATAGATACGCCACCTTCTGATCCAAATTTCCTTCTTTTCAGGGCTCTTGATGAGGTCGCGGCCGATCAGCCATTCGAGGACATATAGGACTGGAATCAAGACGACCAGCATCGAGACCGGCCAGGCAATCGAAGACGCGCTGATCCGCCAGCTGGCGGAAGCCGCCAAAGCGTCAGGATTGTAATAATCGACGATACTGAAGCACAGGTTGATAAGGGCGATAGCCGAGGCGTACAGAGCCACGACTGCGCCAAGATGAAGGAAAAAATCCTTCGGTGTGGTTTTGGAGGGCATGGGGGTAGTATAACATTTCCAATCATTACCAAACTTGTTCAACTGTCCTATTTTGCAGATTATTTTCGCGCAATAAAGTCAAAAATACGCCAATGTTTTGTTCGACCTTTCTCCGTCTCTTCTTCTTGAAAAGAGATGATCTCCATGCCCTTTAAATATTCCCTTACCTCATCAGCAGTCTGATATGCCTTGTGGAGATTCTTTGACCATTGGTCATAAGCGCCGTACATCTGCCCGCAGAATATTCCGCCTTTCTTTAATGAAGATTTAATATTCGTAATCACGCAATCAAAATGTGCGGGTTTACAATAAGACAAAGACTGCATTGCCGATGCCAAAATATATTCATTGACTGGAAATTTGAAATCCTCAAATGAGGTCACGACAAAATGCAGTCGCTCATTTTTTAATTCTTTAGCCTCTTTCTCTAATAAGGGGCTTTTATCAATGACTGTTACTTCAAAACCTTTTTGTAGGAGATATCTGGTATCTCTCAATGCACCGCCACCGATGTCGATCGCTTTCCCTGTATTTTTGACATACAAAAGTGCCTCTACAAGCAATCCGTTTGGAGGTTGTGCCCGTGTCATATCGTACCATTTAGAATAATCTATTTTAGATTCCATATTATTATTTACTTCATATCTTTACCTATCGCCTGAAAGATGAAGGCGGCAAATTGAGCTTACTAATTTTTACTTCGAAGTAATTTATCCTTCTTCATCCTCCAGTTCTCGCCAGTGATGACCGGCTTGCCGGTTTTGGCTTCAATCTGCTTTCTGGCATTGCCGGCAATGCCGCCGCCGGTTCTGGCGACTTTCCTGCTCGGCTCCAAGCCTTTCGGCTCGACCTTGTGGGAGATCTCCGTCGTGGCAGTCTCGGCCAGCATGTTGAGCACCAATTCGAGATTGCTCATGTTGTCGCGCAGGTTCTCTTTCTTCAGATCTTTGAGATCCTTGTATTCTCTGGTCGTCATATCAGACCAAGCTTTTGAGATCTCGTCGGTCAGGATCGCGAACTCGCGGCCTTCCTTGACTCCGCATTTCTCCCATTCGTCTGTCAGATCCTTGCGGATCTCAATGCTCTTCAGACGGAGATTGACCCATTCCGGTGAATAGCCTTTTTGCAGATAAGTCCTCAAAGCGCGCCTGATGGCGATCTCTGGATCAGCCGTCTCTTCAAGCCGTTCATAACCGACCTGCGCCAACCAGAGCTTGAACGGTTCAGCGTTCGGAGACGGGATGGATTGAACTAGACGCAACATCACTTCAGTGTCGGCGGCATCAGTCAGACGCAACTTGCCGTCAGGAGCTATCATCTTCAACCCGTTACATTTTGTAACGGTTTCATTTGAACCTTCATCTATAAGGCGTTTCTTCATTACGCGCCAATAGACCTGGGGATTTTCACTGCCCGTAAGAGCGGCTACAACATCAACTACCGAGAAGTACCACTTCTCCGCCTCACCGTCCCAATGCCGGCGGATCTGATTGCCTTGGAATATAGCCAGATGTTTTTCCTTCTGTTCCATGCCTTAATTTTCCCACCTGCAAAAAATAAATCAATCTGCCGAGAAGCCGAAAAATATGTCGCTATATTTATTTGTGCGCGCGCCAGGATTTGAACCTGGGACCCCGCCAGTATCAGTGGCGTGCTCTACCGACTGAGCTACGCGCGCGTACGAGAAAATCTAGCAGAAAAATGATGAAAGCGCCAGCACGATGAATCGTGAATAATTTTATGTGCCGGAGGGGGGACTTGAACCCCCATGAGCGTGAGCTCGCAGCGACCTGAACGCTGTGTGTCTGCCAATTTCACCACCCCGGCATGCTTTTGATATTCTCCGATACAACTATAGGATAATTATTGAAAAGAGGCAAAAGCGGACAGACAATAGGGCCGGCCGTCGCTTACGACGGAACCGGCCCTCATTTACTGAACATCTCTCACTTCGTCGTGAGCCAATCCAATATCGGCAGCTCGACAAAGATGAGAATGGAACCGGCCACAGCCATGATGACCAGAAGCTGGTCAAAAAGACTTAGACTGTTCCACCATCCTCTCCAACCGAAAACAAACCGTCGGTTGGATGATTTCTGAACCACTGCAGGCCGTCCCCCCACAAAGGGCTCGGCGATTTGTGATGTGTTCATAACTGTAAATAGTGTATCATACTTGTATACTAAATGTCAACAAACAAAAATACGCCCCTTTTGAGGCGTATTTTTGGTGTGGCCGCCTACGCTCTGACGAGCTTCGGCGTGCCGCTGTAGCGCTCTTTATTTTGTCCCGTTCGCCCATGAACGATTCAATTGAGATCGTCCATGTGGTCCGGCTATCTTCGCCGGCTAAGCGCTCTCGTTTAACGATCGAAGAGCGATCATCATCCGCTTGCTGGCGGATATCGACTATAAGTCACTGTCAAAGACAGCAACGTTGATTCTTTGAAATATTCCACGAGCAGCTTCCGCTACCCGTGCCTTGTTACGACTTACCCCCTGTCATCGAATTTGCCGTAGGCCCGCGTAAAGCGAGACTTCGGGCACCTCCGACTCCCTTGGGTTGACGGGCGATTATCTTCGCCAAACTGCGAATTGATGTTCCCACGTAGTGTGCGGATTTCCCGCGCTACGCGAGCTCAATGCATGAGCTGTTTCAACCGAAACAGCGATTCCAATCCCGATCTTTTGAGATGTTCTTTCCTTTCGATCATTTCCATCATCTTACAGAAGATTTCGAAGTCGGTTCGTTTTGAGGCGAACTGAAGCCTATGCTTCTTGAAGAATGGTATGGTGACATTTATAAGATCATCACGATTGTAGACCTCGTATCTATAACAATGCTGGTGATTGGGACGGCTATCTTTCTGGAAATAGACGCTTCCGCAACCAAAGTATCGTTTTAACTGATCCAATATTTCCTTGTCCCTTTCGATGAGCTTTATGTAGAATTTAGGTTCTACCGTCACTCTTCGTTTCTGGGTGCGAGGCAATCGTGGATCACGGATGTAGATCGTGAAGCTTCCTTCACCATCTACAAGGCCTACGATGTAATCTGGGTTAAGATTATGCATTTGAGTGAGTCCTTCATCCGTCCATTAAGACGCGACTAATATGACTCAGCTGACTTCTGACGCTGCGTAAGTTTTATTATACTTCCTTATTCAAGGAAATAACAGCATCAGATCTCCACAGGTCACGTAAATTTCTATTCCAAGCATCCGACAAAGACTTTCAAATGGATCTTCCCTACCCTCACCGCCCTTTGCGTTAGTAGGTCGATCCGTCTT
The DNA here is from genome assembly GCA_963766795.1 of Candidatus Parcubacteria bacterium. Classification (GTDB taxonomy): domain Bacteria; phylum Patescibacteriota; class Minisyncoccia; order Phycocordibacterales; family PALSA-1337; genus C7867-002. Next base: position 127,150 of record CAVYBN010000007.1, read on the forward strand.
TTTGCATATCGGCTGCTCTTTGTTTCCAGATCCTCCACAGCAGACCTCGCGATCTGCTGCTATCTTTCAACTATAAAAGTGGATTTTAACCACTTAGAAAAGTACGCTGCTGCGCGCTTTTATTGTGAGTACAAGACTTGAGAACGTATTCACCGCAGTATAGCTGACCTGCGATTACTAGCAATTCCGGCTTCATGAGGTCGAGTTGCAGACCTCAATCCGAACTGGGCGCGCTTTTATAAGGATTAGCTCAGCCTTACGCCGTCGCAACCCGTTGTAGCGCGCCATTGTATCATGTGTGTAGCCCAGGGTATCAGAGGGACATGCTGACCTGGCGTCATCCTCTCCTTCCTCCCCCGCCTCAAACTTATCGAAAAGCAATTTTGCATTCAAAACACTTAAGGCGGGGCAGTCTCGCCTGACACTTATAACAGGCAACGAGGGTTGCGTTCGTTACCCCACTTAAGGGAACAATTCAAACCACGAACTGACGACGGCCATGCATCACCTGTCCAACTGCCTTGCGAGCGACTCGACGTTTCTGTCAGGTCTTCAACTGGATTTCTAACCCTGGTAAGGTTCTTCGTTTATCGTCGAATTAAACCACATGATCCACTGCTTGTGCAAGTCCCCGTCTATTCCTTTGAGTTTTAACCTTGCGGCCGTACTACCCAGGCGGATCTCTTAACGCGTTAGCTACGCCTCTCAGAGGGTCGATACTCCGAAAAGCGAGAGATCATCGTTTAGGGCGTGGACTACTGGGGTATCTAATCCCATTCGCTACCCACGCTTTCGTGTTTCAGTGTCAGGAATGCGCCAGTGTACTGCCTTCGCTTTTGGTGTTCCCCATGATATCAACGGATTTCACCCCTACACCATGAGTTCCATACACCTCTCGCACTCTCAAGTTCTGCCGTTTCCTTCGCAGATCCCAGGTTAAGCCCGAGGATTTGACAGAAGACTAACAAAACCACCTACACACCCTTTACGCCCAATAATTCCGGATAACGCTTGAGGCACTCGTATTACCGCTGCTGCTGGCACGAGTTTAGCAACCTCTTATTCATGAGGTACAGTCAATAAACTTCTTCCCTCATAAAAGATGTTTACGTCCCGAAGGACTTCATCCATCACGCGGCGTCGCTCCATCAGACTTTCGTCCATTGTGGAAGATTCTCGACTGCAGCCACCCGTAGGTGTATGGGCCGTGTCTCAGTCCCATCGGTGGGGGTCAGCCTCTCAGCTCCCCTAGGCGTCATAGCCTTGGTAGGCCATTACCCTACCAACTAGCTGATACCGCACAGGCCGCTCCCAAAGCGATAAATCTTTACTCTTGCGAGACTATCGGGAATTACCCATCCTTTCGGATGAGCTATGCCCGACTTAGGGTGACGTACCTACGTATTACTACCTCGTTTGCCGGTTGCCCTTGCGGAGCCCCCTTGACTTGCATGCCTTATCCACGCCGCCAGCGTTCATCCTGAGCTAGGATCAAACTCTTAACTAAAAGCGAACGGAACAAAATAGAAAGCGCTAGCTTCCTGTTCTTTTATTCACTTGTCGCTTGATCCTAACTTCAGTAGGTCTGTTGAATCTACAGACCAGCGAAATCATTTTGAATTCACGAACTTGCACGCTCTTCTCCGTCTCGGGTTAGTGAGACGCAAAAAAGCATAAACACATTCTCATTTTCAATTTTCAAAGTACCGCCCCGCTTAACAAGGCGTTTATGGCTTGTTATGGAGCGTAATGGCTATCTTACCTGATAGGATATGGTTGTCAAGCGGCTATATTCGCTCGTCACCGCCTATTTCGAAGCGTTTCCTTTTATCCATGAAAGCCCTGAAAATGGTCTGACCCAGCTCGTCAGAGCCGTGCCGTCTCAACAGGTATTGCAATGGGATGATCGCGTCCAACGTGAACGCATAGGGATTTGCCCGGCGGATGCCTCCCCAAAAATTGGGCGGCAAATATGAGTCCGCCTCGAAGAATTCCCATTCAGATAGCTGGAAGATCGAGCCCTCTGGAAATAATCCTGGGTTTCGTTTGACCGTTTGATTGAAAGCTTTGACCTTCATGCAGTAAAGCTTGGCGAGCTGTTGGCTTAGCAGGACATGCTGGCCGCGAATGGTCAGGATCTGCCGATCAATCTCGTCAGTTGAAAATATCTTCTCTGAATTGTTATTGTTGTATTCGAACATTCTATTAAGAGGGCGACGATTCGGATAACAGACCGAGCTTGGGCGAGGCACCTTCCTCCGCAACTTGAAGTCACAAAATGACGATGAAACATTCTACCAAAATGTAAAGAAAGAAGAGGCCTCAACACAGCCTCATTCTGGGACAAAAATGTGGACAAAAAGTGGATTTCTGATTTGTGACTTCAAGATGGAGGAGAATGTACGCACCCTCAGCCAAAAAACCATAACCAACCACGAATACCAGATCGAGTGTTATACTTAAAAAGAAAGGACTATTATGAAAAGACCCCTTGCTCCCGAAGCTCTTTATTCAAACGAGTCGTACGAACTGCACAATCCACCTGCCGGCAGCCTTTCCTTCGCCGATTCAATGGGCAGGATGCGTCAGCCTAGTTTCAATGACCGCGCTCTTGCTCTGCTCGCAGAAATCGATTCTCAACAGAATGGAAGCCGACCAGAGTAGCCCTGTTATGAGACGAAACCGTCGTCGCGCCTGCCAAACGGGCGCGCTTTTTATTTGTTTTTCTTCTGCCACCCCTCCAAGGTGACCAAGAGCGGCGAGCCGATGAAGACCGACGAGAACGTGCCGGCGGCGATGCCGATGATGAGCGCCAGAGTGAAATGCGCCGTGGCCGATCCCCCGAAGACATAGAGGACGATGAGCGAGATGATCACCGTCGCGGAGGTATTCATCGAGCGCGTGAAGGTCTGGCTGATGCTCTCCCCTACGATCTCGACGAACGATTCGCTTTCGCCGTGATTGCGGAGATTCTCGCGCACGCGGTCGAAGACCACGATGGTGTTATGCACGGAGAAGCCGAGGATGACCAAAACAGCTGTGACGAAGAGCGTGTCGACTTCATAGCCGAGATAATGGCCTAGGATGGCGAAGGCGCCGAGCGGGATGATGACGTCGTGCAGGAGCGAGACGACCGCGATCAAGCCGTATTTCCATGAAGAGACCGGCTGTGAGACCTTGCGGAAGGCCCAGGTGATGTAAAGGATGATGCCGAGGATGACCAGGAGGATGGAGACGACCGACTTACGGAGCGCCTCGGCGCCTAGGACCGGGCCGACCGAGTCGAATGAGACGATCGTGCTCGAAGCCGTGCCATTCAAGGACAGCCCGTTTACCACGGCGTCTTTGCCATTCTGGTCCATGGCCTTCATGCGCACGATGTATTCATTGAGCGCCAGTCGGCCTGCACGGAAACAGCCGGATCGATCGATCTGAGCGCTGAAGCGACGATCGCTTGATCCGGACGAGCTTGAGAGGCATCGCCTGACGGCATTCGATCGTCTCCGTAAGAGACCTCGATCAAAGTTCCGCCGGTGAAATCGATCGACGGCACCAGATGCCAGACCGACAAAGCAACGATCGAGATCACTACCAAGGCGATCGAGATGGAGTAAAATGTTTTTCTGTTATTGACTATCCACATGGTGTTTATTGATTAAATCCCAAATTTCAAATTACAAATTCCAGATAAATCACAAATTTCAAAATCCAAAAAGCCATCAAACGATTTAAACGTTGAGATTTGATTTTTGGAACTTATCTGGAGCTTGATTTTTGAAATTTGAAATTTATTCATGTTGTTTCTTTAATCTGAATCCGTTGCTGATCAGAAACATGGATAGCTTCCCCTGCTTCCTCGGCGCGACGGCATAGAGGAACATGCGCGAGACCGTGATGGCCGTGAACATCGAGACCATCACGCCGACCACGAAGACCAGCGCGAAGCCGGTGACCGTCGAGGTCGAGCCGAAGTAATACAGGATGAATCCTGTGATGAAGCTCGACATGTTGGAGTCGCGGATGGACGGCCAGGCGCGGGCGAAGCCTTCATGCATGGCATCGGAAATGCCGCGGCCGCGGGCGAGCTCTTCTTTCATGCGCTCGAATATCAGGATGTTGGCGTCCACGGCCATGCCGATCGAGAGGATGAATCCCGCGATGCCGGCGGATGTCAGAGTGACCGGCGAGACGGCCGCCGGCACGAAAGCCATCAGTAGGTACAGCGCCACTCCGGCCAAGCCGAAGCCCCAATGATAGCGCATGGCCAAGATCATCAGGATGATGCACATGATGATGACCGTCGGCGAGACGCCGACCTTGAATATGGCCAAGCTGATCATGACATAGATGACGAGAGCCAGAGAAGCGATCAAGCCCGGCAGCCGGTACCACAGTATGAGAAAGAGCGCGATGATGATGAAAGCCACGACGGCGGCCTTGATGCCGCCATTCACGGCTTCCTGGCCGAGCGTGGGGCCGATCGTCTCGCTGGAGATGAGCGTGATCGGGATCGGCAATGCGCCGAAATTGATGTTGCGGACCAGAGTCTGGGCTTGTACTAGCGTGAATCCCCCGCTGATCTGCGCTTGCCCGTTGGGTATGACTTCGCGGACGACCGGCGCTTCGATGAGCGTGCCGTCGAGGAAGATGCCGATGAAGTCGCCGATGTGAGCTTTGGTCATGCTAGCGAACAGGGCGCGTCCGTCGCTAGTGAAAGTCAGGCCGACCATAGGCGCGTTGGTGGTGGAATCGAATTGCAAGGTTGCCTTGCCGACCATGGCGCCAGAGAGGCCGGTCGGCTGGAATAAAGCCAAGTAGCCTGGATTGGCTCCAAGCGGCGTGGTGGTGCCTGTGGCGGCTGGGGATTTCTCGAAAGCCGCGAGGGCGGTCGAGGAGGCGATGCGAAAATCGAGCTCTGGCGTGGCGCCGATGGCGGCCACGGCTTGGTCGACGTCTGCGACGCCGGGCAGCTCCACGATGAGCTTGTAAGCGCTCTCCTTAGAGCTTAAAGCCGCGCCCTGCTCGGTCTCCACCAACGCCTCGGAGACGCCGAAGATATTGACGCGCCGCTCGACGTCGTCTTTCAAAGCCGCCATGGAATCAGGGATGTCGGCGGCAGAGAGCTTGGAGACGTCTGCTTGATAGACCAGGTGCGTGCCACCCGAGAGGTCTAGGCCTAGGTGGAACGGGAATGAAGAGCCGGGCTGTTGCGAAGCGTAGACGAAATAGCCGATGGCCGCGGCGATGACGACGATATAGAACGCCTTGGCGCGCTGTTTGAGCATATTGAGCGATTCTACTACACGCCTTGCCGCGATACAAGGGCGCGCAGGGTCTGCAGAGCGATCTTGAGGTCGAGCATGAATGAGCGGTTCTTGACGTAGAAAAGGTCGTAGGAGAGCTTGTCGCGGGCGTCGTCGACGGCGACCGCGTGGTGCGGATGCGCGTGGTGATATATCTGCGCCCAACCGGAGAGACCTGGGGTGATCAGATGGCGCGCGTTGTAATACGGGATCTCCTTCTCGTAGACGCGGACCAAGGGCGGCAATTCCGGACGCGGACCGACGAGCGACTGGTCGCCTTTAAGGACGCTCCAGATCTGGGGCAACTCGTCGATCCTAGTCAGACGGATGAAGCTTCCCACGCGAGTGACTTTGAGTTTCGTTTTCGCTGTATTGAGATCTTTGCCCTCTGTACCCTGTACCTCTTCGAGCCTGAGGCTCTCGGAGCCGAATGGCCTGTACCCTGTACCCTGCCCGTAATTCCCGCCATCATCCGCGTTCATGCTCCTGAATTTGGTCATCTTGAAGATCTTGCCGTTCTTGCCGACGCGCTCTTGGACGACGAAGAGCGGCCCTCGATCGTCGAGCTTCACGGCGGCCCACACGAACGGATAGAAGACGAGCGAGATCAGGCCGAGAATGAACGCTATGACAATATCCATGGCACGCTTGAGAATGTCGTACATGCGGCGATTGCCCAGCGCTGAATTAGAATTCTCGACTAGCCAGCGCTCGCCGACCATGGATAGAGGCACGCGGCCGAATATGCCTTCGTAGAGCCGGCTGGCGTCTATGACCTTCACGCCGGAAAATACCAGAGAGTAGAGGAGCGGCATGGCCGCTTCGACCGTGGGATTGTGGAGATCCGCCACGATGATCGACGCGCCAGTGCGCTTCACGGCTTCGGAGACGACGGACTTAATGTCAGAAACGGAGGCGCTGGGCATGACCGTCTCCTTGAAGAAAAGACCGTAGCGGCTCTGGCCGTTCACCTCTTTCGACATCTCTTCGATCTCTTCTCCGGAACCGATGAGCACGGCTGTCTGCTTCTTCGCGGCCGAGACCGTCGGGTACATGATCGCCCGCCAGACGATCAGAGCCAGCGTGGAGATGACCATGAATATGAAGAGGTTAGCCTTCGGGGCGATCGAGGCCGGGATGAGATAGAAGTAAGCGATGCCGAGGATGGCATTAGCGAGCTGGGCGGAAAGGACCGCGCCGCCGTTCCATCCGCGGCGCAAGGCGGAACGGACGTCGTACAGCCCGACGGCGAAGTTGACCAGCAGGAAAAGGATGAAAAGCGGCCAGAATGACTGCAGGTGAATCGTCAAGAGAGCCTGGCCCGGTATGACGTGATAACGGAATATCAAAGTCAGGATCAATGAAAAAACATAGGCGATGAGGTCGCCCAAGCCCAGGAATATGGCTTCTTTTGAGACTCCGTCTCGTGTCATGGCACATACGTTACCACGGATACGGCAATTGTTCAAGACTTGTGTCAGGACAGAAAGTCCCTGTGAAGGACATTGCCAACAAAACGAATACCAGGAATATGGGAATGGGGGCACCGTCCTGAACAGGGACTTTTTGTCCTGCTCCTGCATCGATTTTGAACACTCGCAAAATGCCTGAAGTCGTGGTAAGTTGGAGGCGTGAAGATACTCTACATCATCACCAAATCCAATTGGGGCGGCGCCCAGAGGCACGTTTACGACTTGGCTCTGGCAATGAAGTCTAGAGGACACGAAGTCAAGGTCGCCCTCGGCGGCGAAGGCCTTCTCAAGACCAAGCTCGAAGCCGCCGGCATATTCACCTACACGATCGCCGCCTTGGGCCGCGACATCTCCGTCGGCAGAGACGCCGGTTCTTTCAAAGAGATCTTCTCTGTCATCAAAAGCCAACGGCCGGATGTTTTGCATTTACATAGTCCCAAGGCGGCCGGGATGGGCGCATTGGCAGGACGGTTGCTCCGGATCAAGAACATCGTCATGACCGTCCACGGATTCACTTTCAATGAAGATCGGCCGATCCACGAGCGATTGGCTATCAAGTTCGTCGTCATGGCTGACAGCAATGCTCTGCCACAAAGTCATCGTCATCTCCAAGCGCGAATATGACCAAGCGCTCCGATTCCCGTACATAAACGGCAAAGTCGAGCTCATCCCGCTCGGGCTTCAGCCGACAGCATTGATGTCGGTCGACGGTGCCAAGCAATTCATGGGCAAACTGATCGGCATGGATGTAGCCGAATTCGAGAAAAAGATCACGATCGGCACGATCGCTGAATTGCATCCAAATAAGGGGTTGTCCTATCTGATCGAAGCCATGGCGGCCGTCGTCGAGAAGCATCCGCAGGCCGTATGCATCGTGATGGGCGATGGACAAGAGATGGCCGCGCTCCACATGCTCATCAAGGAAAAGAAACTGGAACGGCAAGTCTTCTTGGCGGGATATGTCGAGAATGCTTCCGACTATCTCAAAGCTTTCAATCTCTTCGTCCTGCCGTCCATCAAGGAGGGCCTGCCTTATACGCTCCTAGAGGCCGGGGCGGCTTCCCTGCCGGTCGTCGCCACCACCGTCGGAGGCATACCGGAATTGATCGACGACATGAAGTCCGGAATCCTCGTCCAGCCCAAGAATGCCCGCGAATTGGCTCACGCCATCTCATTCATGATCGAGCACCCCGAAGAGCGCCGCGCATACGGAGCGGCTTTGCGAGAAAAAGTCTTGAAAGACTATTCGATGGAGAAGATGGTCGAGAGCGTTGAGGCAGAGTATAAAAGTATAAAAGGAGAAAGGTATTAAGGTATAAGGGAAGAAAAATGATGCTAGATATGGATGATAAGCCTAACAAAATCAGATCGTTTGAGGACTTGAAAGCATGGCAAGAGGCACATAAATTGGTGCTTGCTGTTTACAAATGCACAAAAGAGTTTCCAAAACATGAGCAGTTCGGATTGTCTTCACAAGTTCAGAGAGCCGCCGTCTCGGTGTCATCCAATATCGCAGAGGGATTCAGCAGGCGGACTGCGAAGGAAAAGGCCCAGTTCTACCATCAAGCTAATGGTTCATTGACTGAAGCCAAAAGCCAGCTATTGATAGCCAGAGATATCGGGTATATCACGCTCAATCGCTTCAATGAGATTGCCGGCCTTGCAAATCATACGCAGGCATTGCTACAAGGTTTGTTAAAATCAACACGGACAAAATATGATTAAGATTTTCTTCTTTGCACAAAATCATAAAATACCCATGCGATAACAGCCAAAACAATAAAAATACCAGTAAGTCCAATAGTAGACGGAAACGTATAAGCTCTTATAAGAATAATGAAAGATATCAACAAGAGTATGACTGGAGAAAAAATACCTTGTTTTGCATAAACAGCAGCGGATATCAGTGTGCTAACTCTTTTTTGTTCTAATTCCTCTTGCAAGAGTTTATCCTTAACCTCTTTCAATGATTGGCGTGTTATTTTACCTGCCAACATTTCTTTAACTTTTGGAAACGACTCGTCACCTTTTACTTTAGTAGCTAATCTTCTTGAAAACCACAAGCTTGGAACAATACACAAGATAAGTACTACAACCACACCTATTGGTAAATAAAAATTGTAGTTCATGTTCTATACTACTGGCAAACCGACGGCAATGTCATCTGCTGCCAAAAGTGCCTTGGTGAGATTGGGGTCTTGCACCATCATTTTATATTGAAGCATATCAAGCACAGTCCACACATCGTATATCTCGTGTCCTAAGCCTTCCTTGCCAGTAAAGACATCTTTGATCTTCTCCTTAAGGACTTTACCGTACTCATTCAAAAGTTCCGCATTTGCCTCCATCTTTATGTACTCAATCAGTTTCTTCATGTCTCCATGGTCAAGCCAGATGCCATCACATTTCTTACACATCTTGATAATTATGTGGGAATTATCCCAATCAAGAGAATATAGAGGTATGTCACAAACAGGACAGATTGCACTAAACGGCTTGGCTGCCATTTTTTCATTATCGTTCCACAAATCAAGGTCGAGCCATGCATCCATTTTGTTATCTATCTTATCCTTTACGCCTTCTAATTGAGCTTTCGTCAACCAGAAACCATGACACTTTTGACACACATGTATCTCTACCCCATTTATTTTATATGGCGTGAGTTCTTGCGTTTTACAATCTGGACACTTCATGATGAGTTAATGCTAACCTGAAATATACTAAATAGCAATCACTCTTATACTTTTATACCTTTCTCCCTTTATACCTTTATACTTACCTCGGTCCAACGAACTCATTCTTGATAGAATCCTTGTGCGCTGGAAGCGCGGTGTGGCGCATGGACATGAGGATGCCCAACAACAGGAATTCGCTGGCTAGATGCGTTCCGCCGTAGCTCATGAAAGGCAACGGGGTGCCGGTCACAGGCAAGAGGTGCATGTTCATGCCGACATTGATGACGATGTGTACGATGAAATAGATGGCCACGCCGGCGCCGAAGAGGATCTCGAAATTGGCGGCGCCGCGCGATGCGTTCACGATGATGCGCCAGACGATCACGCCGTAGAGCGAAAGCAAGATGACGACGCCGAATAAGCCCCATTCCTCGGCGAAGGCCGCGAAGATGAAGTCCGTCTGGTATTCCGGCAGGAATTTGAGGCGCGATTGGGTGCCATAGCCGAGGCCTTTGCCGAAGATCTGCCCCGAACCGACCGCCACGGTCGATTGATACGCGTTGTAACCGGCGCCTTGGATATTGGAGAGCGGGTCGATGAAATTCCTGATGCGGTCCTTCTGATAGTCCTTGAACGCGAAGCTCCACAATAAGACAGCGGCGACGGCCGCCACCGCCAACATGCCGAAGAGGTGCTTCTTGGATATGCCCGAGACCATGACCATGCCGAGCCAGATCAGGGCGATGATCACGGCCGAGCCGAGATCGGGATGGACCAGCACCAATATGAAAAAGACGGACGCGTAGGCTCCGGAGATGAGGATATGGCGGACGTTGGCGATCTCGATGTGCCGTCGTGAGAAATATTTGGCCAAGATGACGATGAGCGCGACCTTGGCCAGGTCTGACGGCTGGAATGAGAAGGCCCCGAACGACAGCCAGCTCTCGGCTCCGTGGGATATCTTGCCCAGTAGGAACAGTGAGCCGAGAAGCGCTATCGAGAGAGCGAACAAGACGACGGATACCCAGGTGCTGCGGAGGACGCGCGCGTCGAGCGCGCTTGCGCCGAAGAAGATGACGAGCGAGAAGACTATCCAGACGAGCTGGTGCGCGGCGAAAGAGTTGTCGCCGGTGAACGAATACATCGTCGCCAATCCGGCAGCCAGTATGGGTATGATCGCCGCCAATAGCAGCCAGTCGATGGAGAATCTGCGTTCCATTACTTCATTCTAACACGCGAGGAGCGCGTGCAAGCTTGCTTGCACGGCGTCCGAGCAAAGTTAAGAAAGGAGCGAAGCGACTATTCTGACGAGCGAGTACGTGTGAATGCCCTGCATTCACTGCGTACGAGCAAAGTCAGAAAATGAGTTATACGATTATTCTGCCACAGGCAGGACTTCTATGGAAACGACCGCGCCGTGGCGGTTTTCCGGCCAGGTATACGGAGCGACCACGGTGGCTCCCGGGGCGATGCCGTCGATCTCGGTCTTGGAGAAGCCGACCTCGTTCCGGTCGATGTCATACATGACCGCGTAGATCGACAAGCGGCCGATCGCGTTCGCGCTCGTGTTGCGGATCGAGACTTGGAGCGAGGAGCCGCTCCCACTCTCGCTATAGTCCTTATTCATGACCTGCAGAACCGACAAGCTGTCGGTAGCCGAGAACCAGCCAGGCGTGCCGGTGAATTCGAAAGCAACCTTGGCCGGCGCGCGCTTGCCGACATCGACGGAGCCCTGGAAAGCTAAGGCGTTCCTGTGCGGAGGGATAGTCATGGTGCCGTAGACATCGGTGATGAGAGTGCCCTGGTTGTCGTACAAAGCCATGTGATACGGGACATCGGCGGCTCCCACGCTCGGATTCGGATTGACCACGTACGCGGCCACGTTGTAAAGCCCTGCGGCGACTTGTTCGAAGCGGGTCCATGAGACGATCGGCGATAGGAACGCGCTCGGGCAGAGCTTTTGGCAAGAGCCTCCGCAATCGACGCCGGTCTCCGTCCCGTTCCGGATGCCGTCGAAACAGGTCGGGGCTTTGTAGAAATAGAAGAATCCCGGCACGCCCACGGCCGCGGCCACCACCACGATGACGACGAGAGCGTATAGAGATTTCCTTTGTCGGGACCAGGAAGCCATTGTTATTGAAATTGATTCATGATTCTTGATTCAAGATTCATGAACGAATCGCAATCAATTATCGCACATATGAATCAATCAGACAAAAGCCTTGGACAATCAAAAAAACCGGATCTGCCGGAATCATTCCTGAATCTTGATTCTTGAATCTATATTCTAATTATTGAATCCTCTGTTCTGGCGGCAAGCTACTTTCGCCCCGGAGGACTATCATCGCCGCAACTGCGTTTCACTGCCGTGTTCGGAATGAGAACGGGTGGTGCCACAGCGCCGAACCACCAGAACGCAAGATTCAATATCGCAAAGTATTAAGGTATTAAGGAAGAAAGGTATAAAGGTATGAATCGCATCTTGCGATCATACTTTTATACTTTAATACCTTTATACTTTTATACTTCTCTTTCATACCTCAAAATCAGGCCGGAGCCGCACACGCGACTCCCACAAAGCAACGCTGTAAGCTCTTCATAAGCGACTTTCAGGGTTCCCAACGGGATCGACGGATTAGTACTTCTCGGCTCAACGCATTACTGCGCTTACACCTAAAGCCTATCAACGTGATCATCTCTCACGGGTCTCAACGATTCCTAATCTTGGGGCCGGCTTCGCGCTTAGATGCTTTCAGCGGTTATCCGATCCCGACATAGCTACTCTGCGGTGCCACTTGGCAGGACAGCAGGTAGACCAGAGGTCCGTTCAACTCGGTCCTCTCGTACTAGAGTCAAATCCCCTCAAGAATCAACGCCTGCAGTAGATAGGAGACCAACCTGTCTCACGCATGTTACCACTGATTACTCAGTGCATTGGACTATAGCATTCATCCTTTTTAAGGATAGTTAACGTTTAGTCTCTACGGGCTCTCGCTCTGCGGCGGATTCCCTCGGTATTGTCCACTTTAAATGGATTCTCCGATATTAGTTAACTTGATCTACATGAATTGCTTCATGTGACCGCCGTGGTTGATTGATCTACTTCCTAACTGTTCTTTAATTCTAAACGAAAATTCTCGAAGTGATTCAGACTGTGAAATCGCAAAGTTAAAACTCAAAAGGCAAAATTCAAAAGTTAAATTCAAAATTGAAAAGTTCAGAGCTTTTGACTTTCAATTTTGACTTTTGATTTTTGACCTTTGACTTTGCTCTTTCACGGTCTGAACCCAGCTCGCGTACCATTTTAATTGGCGAACAGCCAAACCCTTGGGAGCTTCTCCACCCCCAGGATAAGGTGAGCCGACATCGAGGTGCCGAACTCCGCCGTCGCTATGGACTCTTAGGCGGAACTAGCCTGTTATCCCTAGAGTAGCTTTTGTCCGATAATCTTCCGCCGCATCTAACGCGCACGGTCGGTTCACTTGGCTCTGCTTTCGCATCTGCTCGACATGTACGTCTCGCAGTCAAGCCAGCTTGTGCCCATACACTATCGGCACGGTTTCCATTCGCGCCTAGCTGACCTTTAGACTCCTCCGTTACTTTTTAGGCATGTTGTTACATGTTCAGGATTCCGCCTTGAATCGGAAATCGCCTGAATCAATGGTGCGAATATTTCTATCGCACTCTTACAATCGCTCGTAAGATCGGACTATATCATCATCCATTTTAATGGGTGGTTAGCGTATAGTCTCTGAGGGTTCTTGCATTTTGAATGATAGGCCCGACACCGTGTTTCCACAGTGTCGGGTGATGGAGATCCTTGAAGTATCGACCCAAGTCTGTTTGCCGGTACGCAGTCATTGTCTTTGTTGTGTAGTACACAGGCCAGCGTGTGATTGGCGCCAGTCCCCGTGCACGCCTTCCCAACAAACATGCCAATCCGTCATCACTTCACAGACAACATTAAATGGGTCTCATCAGAATTCCCCCATCATTCAAAATGCAAGTCTTCCCTGCTGATTAACCGCAGAAAGACATTCTAACTATGGACAATGCTATTAAACGCTTAATACATTGTCAAGTAGTCTTTCATACTCCGGTTTTCCCAGCATATAGCTAACTTTTCGATGACGATCGCTCGTCAAAGTCCCCCTTTTTATTTGTTTCGAGATGACAAATCTCTTGGGGCGCCACGGGTCGAGGATTCGAAATAAATCAAATCCTCGAGGATAGCGCCCCACTAAAACTGCCCACCAGATACTGTCTCCCGACGTTTTTGCCGGCGAGGTTAGAACATATATTCTTAAAGAATGGTATTTCATCGACGGATCAACATTTCCCGAAAGAAACATCTCAAATCCTCCCCACTACGCTACGCATCAAGAACATATACTCAATATCAAGTTACAGTAAAGCTTCTAGGGTCTTTTCGTCTAACTGCAGGTAACCGGCATCTTCACCGGTATTGTATTTTCACCGAGCAGGTCTCCGAGACAGTTCTCCAGTCATTACACTATTCAGCGCGTCGGAACTTACCCGACAAGGAATTTCGCTCTGTTGTGTTGATCTGCATGTCGCCATGCAGCACGAACTCTATTTTCTTTGCTTCCGCAAAGTCTGACGTTTGGTTTCTGAGGATTTCAAAAATCGAGATTTTTTCTTTCTGTTCATTTTCTCCACTAATTTGGCAATCTTTTTCATCCCTCTTCCTTTAAAATGAGCTCCATTCGACATCAATAAGACTATTTCAGAGAAGATCTGAAAATCATTTCTTTTATATGTCTTGAGTTCATTCTTCTTGAAGAACGGGACAATGATCCTCTTCAAATCAGCGATTTGACGGACACAGTATCTATAGAGATGTTCTCTATGATTATCATGCCGTTTGTTGATGAACAATCTCCCGCACCCAAAATAATCTTCGATTATTTCAAGCGCTGGCAAGCTTTTGGCTCCTTGGGTTATCACGAATTCTGGGAAAATCTGCCATCCGGTCTTTGTAGTCTTATTTTTGATAAAACTGACCGAAAAGCAACCTTCACCGTCCGTGAATCCTAGGATCCAAGCTTCAATTTTTGATCTTTCCTGCTGATTGTCTGCGCTCATGGCGTTTTTACTATGATGTAATTATACCATAGTAGCCTGAGATACTCAGATATTCCAGCATATGGTCAGATGTTTTAGGACATCCGCTTTCGCGGACAGGCAGCGTCTTACGCACTGCGTTGAATTGCTTTCTTTTTGTTTAACAATCCATAACGATCCCAGTCCTTCCCGATCCATTCACGTGAATAGATCAGGAACCTTAGGACGTTATAGTTACGGCCGACATTCACCAGGGCTTATAACAGTCAGCATATGATATTCGATCATGCACCGCCGATATTTGACCTTCTGGCATTGGTCAAGTGTCACCCCCTATACATCCTCTTGCGAGTTCGCAGGGAGCTGTGTTTTTGATAAACAGTTGCCAGAGATACTTTAGCTGCGGCCCCTTTAGTCAAAGAAGGGCAAGCCTTATTCCGAAGTTACGGCTGCTTTTTTGCCGAGTTCCTTGGAGACCTCTCACTCGTTCGCCTTGGTCTACTCGACCTGATCACCTGTGTCGGTTTGCGGTACGGTTTCCTCATAGATTATGCTTAGAAGCTTTTCTTGGAAGCGTGCTTTGCATGATCGTTCGGCGCTTGCCGCGTATTCTCCGCTCTGCTTGGATGTTGCATTTAAGCAAGGCTGCGGATTTACCTGACAGCCACCCTTACGGCACAAACTCAAATCCAATAATGCGCGCCAGCATACTACACTCCGTCACTCCATCGCATCTATGAGAAAGTCAGGGAATATTAACCGTGTGTCCATCGGGTGCGGCTTTCGCCATCCCCTTAGGCCCGACTAACCCTTGGCTGATTGACATTGCCAAGGAAACCTTGATCTTTCGGCGTGCGGGTATCTCACCCGCATTGCGGTTACTTGTGCCAACATTCTTACTTCGCAACGCTCCACTGTGGGTCACCCCTTCGGCTTCAACGCAGATGCGAATACTCTCCTACCACTGCATCATTCCGAAGAAAATCACAAGTCCTCAGTTTCGGTACTATGTTTAGCCCCGATTATCTGCGGCGCGAAATCTCTCGATGAGTGAGCTGTTACGCTATCTTTAAATGATGGCTGCTTCTAAGCCAACATCCTCATTGTCAGAGAAATATCACCACCTTAAGCTGCACTTAACATGGATTTAGGGACCTTAAATTGAGATCTGGGCTGTTTCCCTTTTGTCCAATGGAGCTTAGCCCCCACGGTCTAACTGCCGCGCTATTGATCTCTGGTATTCGGAGTTTGATAGGTCTCGCGACCTTTCGCCCTGTCGAGACCTTCCAGTGCTCTACCCCCAGAGGGAACACACGACGCTAGCCCAAAAGCTATTTCGGAGAGAACCAGCTATTACCAGGTTCGATTAGCTTTTCACTCCTTACCACAAGTCATCCGAGAGTATTGCACGGCTCACCGGTTCGGGCCTCCATCCGTCTTTCGACGAACTTCACCCTGCTCATGGCAAGCTCACTCTGGCTTCGGGTCTTATGCATACATACAAACGCGCTATTCACACTCGGTTTCCCTATGGCTCCAGCCGCTCTACGGCTTAGCCAAGCAGCATACATAAACTCGTTGGCTCATTCTTCAATAGGCACGCCGTCGACGGATCTAAATGCGACCGCTTCGACTCCTTGTAGACATATGGTTTCAGGTCTATTTCACCGCCCTTCCGGGCTGCTTTTCACCTTTCCCTCACGGTACTAGTTCACTATCGATCTAGAAAAGTATTTAGCCTTACCGGTTAGTTCCGGCAGATTCCCCCGAGCTATTCGTGTCTTGAGGTACTCAAGAACAGAAACAAAAGAGATCTTCCATTTTCGCCTACGGGGCTATCACCCTCTGGGGCCGCCTTTCCAGGTCATTCGGCTAACAAAAGATTTTTTAACTCTTCTGCCATAAATGGCACGTCTCTGCCTCGCAACCCTCAGTCGCACCTCGCTGCGCTCGGGCGACAGAATCATGATTCAAGATTCATGAATCAAGAATAACGCCGGCTTATTGCGTTAATTCTTGAATCTTGAATCGTGCTTCTTGAATCTGCGCCGAACGAAGTGAGGCGCGACCGAGTTTAGTCTTCTCCGCGTTCGCTCGCCGCTACTGACGGAATGCATGTTTGTTTATTTTCCACCTGGTACTGAAATGTTTTACTTCCCAGGGTACGCTCGTGCTCCGCACAAAAATTCCAAATCACAAATTACAATCTCCAAATAAATTTCAAAAATCAAATATCAAATTCCAGATAAATTCCAAATTCCAATGATCAAATGATGCATGAATTTTTGGAATTTGTTTTTTTGAGATTTTTCTGGAATTTGTGATTTGGAATTTGAGATTTAGAATTTGTTTGGAAATTGGTGCTTTGAATTTTGAATTTTTGTACGAAGCACGTCACCACAGTTCATGTGATGGGGTTTCCCCATTCGGACATCTTCGGATCAAAGGTTGCTCGGCACCTCCCCGAAGCGTATCGCCGCCACGCCGCGTCCTTCATCGCTTTTTCTAGCCAAGGCATCCACCATACGCCCTTTTTTAAAATTCCCGTCGGGAACTCTAAAAACCGCTTATGATCCCGCCAACTGGCGGGCACGCTTACATTGCTTTACACACTTAATTTGAGGTATGAGATTTTCAAGCTGCGATCGTCCCGTAAAAACGAAAAACCGCTTTATTGAGCGGCCGCGCGTCACGCCCGGGTTGGGGGTGTGGCTATGGCCGGCTGTATTCGCGATTGATGTTTGTAATCATTCCGATGTAAGAGTAAGTATACTTACGGCCGTTTTTAAGTCAATACCCGCCTTCCGGCGGGTATTGTGGGGACAAACTGTTGAGAACTCTAATCCTTCTGGAGGATGGCGCTGGAAGTCTTCTCCAAGATCTTCTGCGCGGTCTCCTTGCCGCCAAGACCGAAGGCCAGGCCGAAGGCCAAGGCTCCGCCGGCGAATACGGCCGTGAGGACCGTCTGAAGGATGGCTGGCGCGACTCCCAAAGTATAGAGAGCCGTGATGATGGCGAAGATCCAGATGGCCCACTTGGTGACGCGGCCCGCCAATTCGGCGATGTGGAGATGGCCGGCTTTGGCGCTGGCCACGACGACTTTCTGCATGGCCTGGGCGACCACCGCCGAGATGATCAGGACCAGCGCGGCCACGATGACGCTCGGCAGATATCCGACGACCTGCGACAGGAATAAGTTGACTTGGCCGAGGCCGAGTATGTCGAACGAGGCCATCAGGAAGACTACGATGACGAACCACTTGCAGAGCACGCCGATGAACAATCCAGAATTGAGATTGTAGCCCGCGCGCTTGACTACGTCTTCCATGCCGGCCGACTTCAGTGCCGCGTCGACGCGGAGCGCCTTGAAGATATGCTCGACCAGCTTCTCGATCAGAGCCGCCAGGATCCAGCCGATGGCGAAGATTATGAGCGCGACGACGAAGCCCGGCACGAAGCTGGCTACGCCGTACCAGACGCTCTGGAGCGACTGCGTGAACACTGTGCCCCAAGTTTGAATTAACATCATATTATTATGATTTTATTTACTGATAAATATGCCTTGTAATGCCTATATTGTACCTTTAATGAGGCTCCACGCCTAGCCGGTCTAACAGGGTCACATGGGGATAATCGAAGATGTCGCGGATGAGGCGGTCGTGAATGCCGAAACGGTACTCGAAATCCTGGGTTTCAAAGGCGGAATAAGAGATCTCCTTGCCTAATTCGGCTTCGATATCCCTTATCACGGCCTCTATCCTGCCTAGATCGAGCTCGTCGCCGGCGATGAGGATATCGACCCGGGCATCCCAATTCTGGGTGAATATGCCGGAAGCGATGAAAAGCTTCAGACGCCCGCAGCCGCCGAAGCGCTTGAGGAGGGATTCGTCGGCCGGAACGGTCGAAACAGTCAGGAGATTCTTTAGCGGTTCCAGGTATTCGAAACGCTCATTCAGCGAGAACCCGAATCCGTGGAGCTTCTTCGCGCCGCCTCTACGGAGATTCGCGGCCGGGATCTCCTTCGTGATCAGGCGCTTCTTCAGGATGTTAGCCGTGGCAAGAATAGCCAGCTCTTTCCTCACGGCCGCCCCCGAGCATTTGGCGCGCCGCGCGACCTCGACCGGGAAAAAAGGCGTTTCCGGGTTGAACAAGAAAAGGCGTAGGATCTTGACCTTGGCTTCAGTTCCGAAGATGGCGGTGAGGGTTTCCATGGAGATGATACTATAACAATAATCGGGAATTTGGTAGGCAGCGAACAAAAAAGGAGTTATGGGACTGCCACAAACTCCTTTTCTGTCTGGGTTCGTACTCCTTACTTCAACTCAACCTTGCCGCCGGCGGCTTCGATCTGCTTCTTGAAGGCCTCGGCCTCTTCCTTCTTCATGGCGTCCTTGAGCAATGCCGGAGCGGCATCGACGAGATCCTTGGCTTCCTTCAAACCGAGCGCCAGGACTTCCTTGACGACCTTGATGACGGCGATCTTAGTGGCGCCGGCTTCTTTGAGATGCACGGCGAACGTGGACTTCTCATCCGCGGCGGCAGCGCCGGCGGCCGGAGCGGCGGCTACCGCGACGGCGGCGGCCGAGACTCCGAACTTCTTCTCGAGCAATTTGACGAGCTCATTCAAGTCGATGACGGACATCTTCTCGATAGATTCAACGAGCGATTTGAACTTCGCGGGGATTTCAATCGGAACAGTTGATGTGTTTGTGGGTTCCATGGTAAATAAATTAAAATTTAAAAATCAAAGATTAAAATGACAATTCAAAATGCAAAATGGATTTACCTTGTCACCCCCGCGAAAGCGGGGGTCCAGTGTATTACAATCAGTGTTTGTGACGATACTCTGGATTCCCGCTTTCGCGGGAATGACAATGCTTTTATTTTTGAATTTTAATATGTCATTTTCAATTTTGATTTTTGATTTTTCCATTAATAGCTAATAACGGCTAAGCAATCTATCTCTTACTAATCTGGTCCAGCGCCATGACCAATCCTTGGATCGGCGAATTGATGACGTTGACGAACATGCCGCGGAGCGTATCAAGGGGCGGGATGGCGGCGATAGCCAGCATCTCTTCCCTGTCCATGTACTTGCCTTCGAAGACGCCTCCCATGATGGAGACCTTGTCCTTGAATTTTCCCTGGAATTCATAGACGCCGCGGGCCGGAGCGACGAGGTCGGCTCCGTATGCGAGCGCGAATTCACCGGAAAGCGCGGGGCTGGTCCCGGCGTACTTCTTGGAGTCGAGCGCGCGGGCGGTCAGAGTCTTCTTGGCCACGAACAAGCCTACCTTGTCGGTCTTGAGCTTGCGGCGCATGGCCGTGGCATCGGCGACCTTGAGGCCGTGGATGTTGACGAAGACCAATGACTTGGCTCCGGCCATGAGAGTCTCGAGCTTGGCGACGATCTCTTTCTTCTGTTCTTTTGTGCGAGCCATATTTTTATAAATTCCAAATCCCAAATTACAATTTCCAAATAAATTTCAAAACTCAAACATCAAAAACGCGGATTCTGAGATTTGTAATTTGGAATTTTTCTGGAGCTTGGTATTTGGAATTTGGTGCTTTGGATTTTGATATTTCCGAACGCCTTGCGTTCGGCTCGACCTTTACCGGCCAGACGGAATGAGAGTTGAACCTCGGAAGGTCTTCTGCGCGCATTTCCAATGAAATGTGTGCTGCCTTCTGTCTTGAGCCTTGGGGAGACGTTACCACGATTGTTATTAGAATGCAACAAAAAAGCCGTCCGATGCGCTCCGGACGGCTAAACATTTTTTCGTTTTTCGGCTTTCGCCCAAGCCCGCGATTCACGGCGATCATTGAGAGTTTGCCCCACCGTTTCACATAAATAAGCGGGAGGTTCCACTTACGCATGTTACTTGGTTGTTGAGCCACCAGAGGCATCACAACAGTTAAGTTTTGACCTCTCTTGGACATATCGCACCACGCGGGTCGCTTGCGTTTATGATCTCCTTTCTTTACTGCTTCTAGAGCAGCGCAGGGAAAGTTTTCCCTAATATGGCTGCGCATTGCCACTTGACACTTTAATTCAATACATATTCAATGTCAACCACTCTATATTTATGTCACTCAAACTGTTTAACGAATGCATCGATGCCCTTGAACACGCGATCTTTGTCGGATGCGCTCAAACCTTTGAGCTTAAGGTGACCGATCGAACCGCCGATGCCTTCGAAATCTATCTTATGCGAACCTGCAGAACCCTTCGTCTGCCACGACTTCCAAACGCCGCGGGCATGCTCCAAACGACTGATAAAGCTCTTACCGCGCGAACCGTTGTGATCTATAGAATCAGAGGCTTTTTCCAGCATGATCAAGATCTGATCCGTATTTTGAGAGGTATTCGGGCTTGAGGTGGCGTCGATCGTGCCGTCGCCATTGATGTCCAGAGAAAGCGGAGAAGCCATCAGCCGTAAGCCTTGGGATCAGCTTGCCGGAACCGACAGAAATGAATTGACTTGAATTTGATCCGTCTGAAGTTGTCGCCAAAGCACCCGAACTTGGAACAGCGTCGCCGCTAATAATAGTCGTCGTAGCTATCGTTAACGGATCGACCGGCATTCCCTTCCAAGAAACGGAATCGACCGTAGTGGTGGCATAGATCCTATCGACATCCAATTCGAACGAACCGGCGGCGGTGCCATTCAAGACCACGGTGTACTTGCTGCCGTCGTCAGGGACGGTCACTGATTCATTGTCTTGGCCATCGCCATTATTGCCCAGCCGGTCGAAGCTGCTGCCGGGGATCTTGCTTTCGTAGAACGTATAGAATCCATCCTCGACTTTGCCGACGAGCTCGGAGGGCATCGGGATCTCGCCGGTATGTCGGCCTTGATCGTCATAGACGTTCAAAGCTACCGGTGAATGCGTGCTTATCTCCAGATCCCTGCGGTTGTCATCGACATGCGCCCAGTCCAAAGAACCGATGGTCACGCCGGGCAATTTGGAGATCTGATTCAAGACTTTAGTATTTGCCGTAGCCGGATTGGCAGAGGCAGGATTGCTGACTATGGAATCGACGGCGGAGAGCGTAGTCGAAGCCTCAAGGATGTCGCTGTGGGTGATATCTTGTTTTTCAATGTCTGATTGTGTTTTCAAGTCGACCGAAACGGCTTGTCCGGCATTGTAATCTGCGGAAGGAGCGATGACCGTTCCATCGCCGGCCAAGGTATCCGACACTGTGTATCCTGAATTTGAATATGAGGTCTCTTTCGGAGTCTTAGTATTCCAGCCGACGATGGCCCAGCGCGCGATCGTAACCGGCCAGACGAATGGATCGAGAATGCCGTGCAAGACATCGGCCGCGGCCATGAGCAACTGATTTCCCTTTATAGGCAGAGAAGACATCCGATGAAGATTGAGACACGGATTTGTGCGCGTTCCCCGCATCGGCGAGGAAAGCAGACTGCGCGTCGAACGAATCCATCGTCGTCGAAGCGAACGCGATGGTCGGCTTGAAAGCGTCCGCGACGTTCGAGAAGAATCCTCGCGAAGGCAGGAGCGAATAGGCGCTAGACATATTGGCGCCAAGGCCGCGCATGTTAGCTTCCGTGGCGATGAGGCCGTAGGCGATCGCTTCGTCATAGCCGTTCAACATCTTGGGTATGGCCGCGGGAGTGCCGAGATATGGCACCGCGACGGAGATGACGGAATCGATCAGGTTCGACTTGCCGGAATCGGCCAGAGTCTTGACCAGGTCTTTAGCCACTAGTCCGCCGTTCGAATGCGCCACGATGGTGACCTTGCCGGTCCTCGAGCCGGCGGCCAAGTCGGCCACGGTCCGGACCAGCGACTCGGTCGTCGTGGCTTCCGCCTGCTGGCGGATCTCGCTCCCCGCAACCACCTCGGCGACCGGTTCGCGCCAGTCGTAGCCGAAGGCACGCCACTCATTCACGGTACCGTTCTTGACCAAACCATCAAGGAAGCTCATGAATTTTCCGTAGACTCCATAGATCCCCAAGGCCTTGTCGATGGGAGCGCCGGAATATACCGAGGAATCGGTGCTCGAGCCATTGGCTTTCAAATAGAGCGCGGTGACATCGGAATGGCCGTGAGGTTCCCAAAGCTGTTCGGTCGTCGTGGGAACTCTGATGAATTGGCTGATAGGATTGGGCACGACGTTATACAGCCGCGTGCCTTCAAGACCCGGCAAGAATAAGATGCTCGAACAGCAAGCCGGCGGGTCATCGCCGGTATCGAGCGGCGGTTCGGCATAGAGCCACGGCGCGTCATTCACCGGCCCTTGAATGGAATTCGCCCCGCCAGCTGGCGGGCCGCCGGCGCTTCCCCACCAATTGCCGCCGGCATCGACCGTGAATGAGCCGTTATTGGAGATCGCCCGGCCGGTATTTCCGGCGATGCTCGAACCGCGGATGATCAAAGAAGATGAATCCGTCAAGTCCGACGCCATTGCAAGTTCGTCGCCAAGCAAAGGCGCGTCAGAGCGATTGCCATCCAGCAATTGATTGCCGAGAGCGGTGCCGACAATGGTGCTTTTCCCAAGATCCAGAGCCAGACCGCCAAATGGCTTCAGGCCGTTTCCCGGCTGAATATCTTCTTTGTCATTGTAGTCCAAAAATACTTTGGCGTCTGATTGAACGTAGATGCCCGTCTGATTGTTCTTTATCCGGCTGCCCCAGACGGAGACGACGCTGTGATCGAACCACAGACCGGTGCCTGCGCCGGAGATCGTACTGCTAGCCAGCATCCCGATCGAATGATTGAAGCTCAAGCCGGCGCCGCCGGTGAAGTCCGCGTCGGCGATATCAGCGGAGCCGTTCCACGTCGAACCTTCCGAGACGAAGATTCCGGCGATGCCGCCGATCGAGACGCGGCTTTTCCCGGTGCCTTGAATGGATAGCTTGCCGCCGTTCACGTCTATCGCGGGCTCGTAGCCATTATCCTCGAGATCATAATCGGGAGCCACACCGACGGAGACGCCCGGACCGATCGTAAGCGTCACATTTTCAGGAACGGTCACGTTATCTTCAAGCAAATAAGGGCTATTTTGGACTGACCAAACCGTACTGCTGGAGATGAGGCCCTGGACCATAGTCTCGGCTCTGGCTGGCGAAGCCGTCAGGCCAAAGATCAGCAAAATCTCTACGACAGCAAGACATGCGGATAAAAAAGACCTTGGGATAAGAGATGTGGGCATAGAATTTATACTGATTGAAAGATTGGGAATTGAATGATTGAAAGATTGGATCGCCCGAATCTTTCAATTTTCAATCTTTCAATTCTTAATTATTCTAATAATGTCCGCCATCTTATCAGAGAGGAGTTAAAGAAACCTATAAGAAAAGTTAAAATTTTCGTGAAGAAAAGTTAAAATAATCATTAAGAAAAAAATGGCCGAGAATGAACGGTTTATCGCGGTCCCAAAGTGGCTTGCGCCGGTGCGTTCGCGGCATATCGGCCGACGAAGTAGATGACGCTCCAGCTCGCGGCCAGGATCACCAGGAATCCCAGAAGAAATTTGAAGAAATTGCGGTCGAAGGGGTTGACCATATGAGGGTAGTATACCACTCGTATAGCAAAAATCCCCATTTTGTTCTGGGGTATTGATCTACTTCAGGCTTTCGATCAGATCCTTAGGCTTCAAAATGGTCACTCCGTGTTTCTGCGAGAATTTGATTACCGGATCCTTGAAGAAGCCGTTATCCAATGTCAAAAGATAATCGCTATGAATCATGGCTGACGCGAGAATAGGAGCATCATTATCTGGAACATATTTGCGCATGCGTTTTTCTAGGTTCGCATCTGGATCGTTTAAAACTCGCATGTTTGACACTCCTATCATCAACATAAGCTTGGCTGCAATATCCTTGTCTTTAAATTTCTTTGGAAGCTTAAGAAACGTAGTCTTTGTCTCTCTAATAGAGTATTCGCTCGTTTGTAGGACGAATCTCTTGCACAAATCATTGATTATATGGAAACTGCCTCCCGTAGACGACAACAAAGCAGCGATCATGACGCTTGAGTCGATGGATATCCGCTCTTTACGCATAAAGCTTCTTGTATGTTTGGGCTCGAGCTTTCTTCAAAAACGGTCTGATAATTTTCCACACCTTCTCATCAGCATCATAGTCTATCGGCTTGGAGAAAACAGCCGACTTGAGCAACTTGAGTTCGGCCTCCAGATTCATTATGCGATCCCTGATCATTGTCCTGTTCATGCCAAATATGATATGCGCATTTCTGCTCGAAGTCAAGCAAACCGCACAAAAAGCCCCCATTTTTGTTCCAGGGACTTTTTGCTTTTTCCTATTTCCTTTTTACTGTCTACTGTCTACTGATTACTTCCCAAAGACTTTCAACAGCATCGCCTTGGTCATCGGTCCGACTTGGCCGTATCCGGCTGCGCCTGCCTTAAAGTTCCCAGGGATATATAGTCGCGTCAGGATCTTTCCTATCGCCATAGAGCGCCACGGTCTTACCGCCGCTCACGGAATATTCAGCGGAAAAGTATTTCATCGACGAGGCGTCCATTTTTGAGAAATTGAGTTTCGCCTCTATCGGCAAGAGAGCATCCGTATCTTTGACGATGAAATCGATCTCCTTTTTGTCGGTTGTCCTCCAAAAAGCGACCTTGCCCGTTCCGTACTTTTTGACAAGCTCTGAAAATATGCTCGTCTCAAAAATCTCGCCCAATATCTCTTGAGGGAATGCTTTGAGCCAAAGTATGTTCATAAGACCCGTGTCAAAGAAGAAGATCTTGGGAGTCTTGAAGAGCTCCTTCCTTATATTCCTGCTATACGGCCTCACCAACTTAATGATGTATGTCTCTTCCAAAAGAAAAAGATACTTTTCAAGCGTGATCTTCGAGATGTTAACCGTATTCGCGAGTTCAGTGACATTGAGAAGCTGTCCGCTTTGCGAAGCCAACACCTCTAAAAGACGATTGAATTTATCGACATCTTTGATCTCCGCCAGATCCCTGATGTCTTTCTTAACGTACGTATCGATTATTTGATTGACATAAGTGCTCTTTTTATCAGTTCCGCCGGTCAAAACTATCTTCGGGTAACCGCCGTACTTCACGTATTCTTCGTACAATGAAACCAGTTCGCCGATCTTCTTCGCCGTGTGGATCTCTTTGAGATCAGCTTGATAATCTTTGAACAACAGAAGCTCTTCGAAGGACAGGTTGAAAATATCGAAATTGACCGTCCTGCCGACGAGCGAATCTTTGAATTTTCTCTTGATGTTGAAGCTAGACGAACCTGACACGATCAGTTTGATCTCTTTATGATGGTCAGCGATGATCTTCAGGAATGACGATGGATTTTCCAGATATTGAATCTCGTCTATAAAAACGAAGGCTCTCTTGCCGGTCAAGAGCCCTTCTTCCTTGAGATACGACACGAACGGTTCAACGCCAGCGTTCAATATCTCTTTCAATCGGCCGTCTTCAAGATCGATGAAGTGCGCCAGCTCCCCTTTTTCTTGAACGATCTTGGCTAAATAATACATGATGTAAGTCTTGCCGACTTGTCGAGCACCGTGAAGCACGACGATATCGCCGGTAAACAGATACGGCGCTATTCGATCTACTATGTTTCTCTTGTATAAGATAGCGGGAATTTGTATCATGATTTTATGATTTATAGGCTTATGATATAGCGAGAGTATACTTTAAACCTGATTTAAAGTAAAGTGCACTATACTTTATATCTTTTTGGGATAATACCCATTTTGCGTGGCATGAAATCAGACTTCTGTAGCTTGGTTAAGCTCTAGAAGTGTGATTTGATAGCACCTATGCCTACAAAAAAAGAAAATATTGCCCGGAATGCGGGCTCCAGAGCGTCGTCAAAAGGGGTGTCCAGAACGGGGTGCAGACGTATTGGTGCAGGTCGTGCGATTGCAGATTCAGGAGCGCGAGAAGAGGAAGCGATCATGATGACCTGTGGAACGGTTACGTATTCAGGAAGCAGACGGTCAGGGAATTGAAAGACGAGACCGGATACGACAGGAAGACGATATTCAAATACTTGGACGAGGTCGTGCTTCCTCAAAAGAAGCACGAGCCTAGGCCGATCCATCTAGTCGTCGACGCCACGTACTTCGGCACCAGGATCGACAAGACCGCTTGGGGAGTGATCCTTTTCAGAGATTCGGATCGGAAAGAGAACCTCTGGTGGAAATACGTCAGCCACGAGACCGCCGACGACTACCGTGAAGGAAAGGAGTTCCTGGAACGATTGGGGTACTCGATCCTCTCGGTCACATCGGACGGATTCCTTGGATTACCAAGGGTTTTTGAAGGCATCCCGTTCCAGATGTGCCAGTTCCACATGAAGCAAATCGTGGTCAGGAACGTGACCTTGCGGCCGATCACGGAAGCCGGGAAAGTCCTCCTGGCTTTGGCGAATACGCTCACGAAGACGAACGAGACGGAATTTCTGCGACGATTGCAGGCCTTCCACGTCAGATACATCGCTTTCCTCTCGGAAAAGACGATCCATCCTGACGGATCGAAGTCGTGGACTCACGAAGGAGCTAGGAGAGCTTACATGTCCCTCATTCACTGGAGAGAATATCTCTTCACGTATATGAATCATCCCGGCATGCCGAACACTACCAACACCTGCGACGGCCACTTCTCGCACATCAAAGACATCGTCCGCATTCACAGAGGACTGTGCAGATCATTCAAACAAAAGGTGTTGGATGCCATATTTCTCGAGTCCACAATTGCTCCAAAACGTCAAGAAAAGTAGTCAAAAAATGCCACGCAAAATGGGTATTATCCCAAATATTCGTGAAGAAAAGTTAAAATCTTGTTCAAGAAATTGCACGCGGCCTAAACACGACAAGTTGGCGAAGACAAAACGAATGACGAGGCCTCTTCACTTCGTCCCGACGCTCGCCTCGATCGGCGCATTCCCGACGTATCGGCCGACGAGATAGATGACGCTGAACGAGACTGCCAGTATCGCCACGAATCCGAAGAGGAATCTGAAGAAGTTCCGGTCGAATGGATTGACCATATGCGACATTATAGCATTCATATATGGTCATCATATACCACGCATTGAGTATCATAGCGCTTTGGAGTAGGCTACAATATCCACATATCCCATGATCAGCGAGCTGATAAAAAAGCATAAATTGAGCATCGCCTTCCTTGGAGACATCGCCATATTCTTCCTGTCGATGCTCCTTGTTCTTTGTGCCAGATACGGCAACGAAGATTTTGTCGCCCAGCTCTCCGTCCACATGGAACCATTCATGATAGTCCTCGTCCTGTGGCTCGTCATCTTCTACATATCGAACCTTTACACTTATAAAGCCTTCGGCAATATCCTCGAGATAGCCCGGCGCGTCTCCGCCGCACTGCTCATCAGCTTCTTCGTCACCATAACGATCTTCTATATCTTCAGCAGATTCTTCGAGCTCACGCCCAAAGCCAACCTGATCATGCTCACGGTAGCTTTCGGAGTCCTGGACATCCTCTGGCGCTACGCGCTCCGGAAGGTCTTCATCAGGAAAAAATACGGCTCGAACATCCTGACTATGGCCGCATCCCCCCTCATGACTGAAGTCTCCGGATATGTGGCTTCAAATCCCCAGTTGGGATATTCCCTATATCCATTCAACGGCGATGCTTCGACGCTCATGAGCGCCATCGGGAGATACTCGATAACCCAGGTCGTGATCGACGGCAAATTCCTAGGAAACAATGCCGTAACAAAGAAGCTCTACGGCATATTGTCGAAACAGATCGAGATAACCACTCTGACCGACTTCTACGAGACGCTCTTCGGCTGCATCCCGCTATCGGAGATCGAGGAAGAATGGTTCATCCGGGAGCTGACCCAGAACAGGAGCATATATGAATCCGCTAAGCACATCCTTGAAATCGCGGCGATCTGTCTCACCCTACCAGTCACAATCCCCCTAAGCATCATCATCGGCTGCCTCGTGGCCACGACTTCCCCGGGGTCAGCCATATACAGACAAGAGAGGATGGGCAAGAATGATGTGCCATTCATTCTTTACAAATTCAGGACGATGAAGGTCGGCCAGGACGGACCTCTGTGGACGACGGAGAATGACAGCCGGGTGACTCCCGTAGGGCATATTCCTCCGTTACACGCATTTAGACGAGATGCCGCAGCTCGTGAACGTGCTCAAGGGAGACATCTCTTTCATCGGGCCGAGACCCGAGCGCGCGAAACTGGCGAAGATCTACGAGCAGATCCCCTATTACGAGATCCGCCACATCATCAAGCCCGGCATCATCGGCTGGGCCCAGCTGAATTACAAGGCCAGCACCTCCATAGAGGAGGCCGAGAAGAAGTTCCAGTTCGACTTGTATTACATAAAGAACCGGTCTTATGTCTTGGACATATTCATAATCCTGAAGACGATCAGGACGGTCTTCCTGAAGACCGGTAGCGCCTGAAAGCCGATCAGAGGAACTGTCCGAGCTTGCGCAGAGGTTTGAATGCAGCGAAGTAAAAGGGCGCTTTCAATTGATTGATTCTCCACGCGCTGCGGTCTTCCTTGTTCGCCAGATATCTTCTCTTAAAGGATCCGTCGCTGTTGCCGCCAGCACGCATCTTTACCAAGACTTTTGGTACATAAGCAGCCGTGGCATTATTCTTGTACAAGAATCGCAACTCCAGCTCATAATCATTGGATATCTTCATCCAAGTATTGAATCCTCCATATCTGTCATACAAGGATCTCTTAACGAAAAAAGTCGGGTGAGGCGGCATCCAGCCGGATCTGAATCTCGACTTCCTGTATTCGCCGGCTTTCCAGCCACGGATCACTTTGGAAGTGTCGACTGGATCGACATATTCGAGATCGCCATAGACAGTATCCGCCGATGAAGCCGCGAATTTTTCCATAACATCCTGTATGACCGAATCGCTCGCGTAGAAATCATCCGAATTCAATATCCCTACGATATCCCCAGTCGCCATGGCAATGCCCTTATTGAAGGCGTCGAATATGCCGCCATCCTTTTCCGAGACGACCTTGGCGATCTTATCCTTGTATCTTTCAATGATATCTAGCGTCCCATCGGTCGAGCCGCCGTCGACGATGATGTACTCGATATCGCCATAGCTCTGTCCGAGCACGCTCTTCACCGTGTCTTCCACGGTCTTGGCGCTGTTCAATGCGGCGGTGATGATGGAGAGTTTCATGGCTTAATTTCGTCGTATCGTTATTCAATCTGCCTGCACGAATTGCTGGGCAAGATCTTTTAGCAATTGCTCATACGCTTGATCATGCTTTCCGCCTTTTCCTTGATAGCCAAGGTTATCTCTTCGAAATATGCCTTGAAGCAATAACAGGCTCTCTTCCAAGTCAAGTACGAACACCGCCCGAAGGCCGCCTGATTTCCCCTGTTTGCGGGCTTTGTCAGGCAATCTGGCTACCCAACATTCAAAGCTGGAATTCTTAAAGATGCTCACCTGCACGTTGTGAGGCAAGGATATATTCCTGAAATCTTGGAGGGCTTTCTCGTAATAACGATAGTTGCTGTCGCTGACTTTCTCCTTACTCCACCATTTGTCAAAACTCTCCGTCCTTTGGATTCTCCAAGTCATAGTTTTAGAGGAGCCTTACGGCAAAATCGAGCCTTTGTCTTGAATAAAAAACTCGATATCGTCCGCATTCTTGTAATCAAGAGATCTATTAGCCTCGGAAAAAACCCAAGGCGCTTCGCTGTGCGTCTGCGCGATCATCTGATCCGTATTCCAATCCTTGAATGTCTCGCAGATATATCGCAGAAGCTTCTTCTCGTAACCGCTGAAGACAGAGATGTCCGGAACGGAGAGCGCTTGATATCTATTCCTCTTGCCGAATTTGACGCTTTCATCCTTATCTTGAGTTATAAGCTTCCGCTTTTCCGCTTCTTTGATGATCCTGTCTTGCAACTGAACGGCGAACGGACCCATCTGAAGATGAACATATTTCTCTCCGGTCACGCTTTCTTTCTTATCGCGATAAGAGATAAAATCTAGGTAGTAAAAAAGCTTATTGAGCTTGGTCACTCCCAATTTTTCATTACCGCAATGAGAAATGAAATAAAGCAGGGCATTTATGTATTTTTCTTTCTTGATGGCCATT